>PWHJ01000029.1 GCA_003554865.1 Bacteroidota bacterium
GAAATCTTCGGCTTCCTGTCCAAAGACTCCCCCCACGGTGAAAAGGAAGGCTAAAAGTGTTGCAAAAAATTTGAGTGTTAATTTTCTTTCTGTTTTCATGACTAAAAAATTTAATTTAGAATAATAGTTTATTGTTTGTTTTATCTTTCATTTTTTACTCTTCATTGGCAATGTGAAATTTCGGGCCGGATACCGGCACCCTGTAAACCTTAACCTGAACCCCCTCCCCGGCCACGCTGCCATCTCCCTCTTCGTCGGTTGAAACTGATTTCAACGTATAGAGATAATCGGTGAAAACATCACCGTTATTGAGCCACTGTGGCGGATCGGGTACAGTGAACTCATAGAGGTAGGGGCCCTCCCCTTCCAGGTCCTCCTTCTCAACAATAATATCCTCCCACTCCCCACCCTGATCATCCTCAAGGGAAAAAGTAAAAGGAGGAGTGCCGGTGACCTCTATCTCCAGGATAACATCTTCTCCCTCGCAGGCGGGAGTGTTTGTTATAAGGCTTGATATTTCAGCATAAGGCAGGTCAATTACCTCAACATTAACAGCCTCAGAAACATGACAACCAACCTCACTGAAAACCAGGAAAGTATAACCTCCGCTCATCTGTTTTGTTACATCTTCTCTTGCAGTCTCTTTTTCGTCAGAAAAAAAACCCTGAGGACCTCTCCACTCGTAAGTCAGCTCTCCCCCATCATCATCCTGTGCATCACCTTCAAGTTCAATGGTAGCACCGGTGGTAACCGGACTGTTTGACCATACAGATGTAATCTCAACAGGACACCCTTCCTGGAAAAAATCATAGGCATCGCTCTCCTTGACATCTTCCATATCCCCGTAATTACAGCCGCTGCTTTCATGACCTTCATCTTCACAGTCCAATACATCGCTATCATCAATATCAGGTTTATCGCCGCCTATATATACCTGGGAGGGTTTTTTTTCACTATTGAAACTTCCATGTTGTGAAGCTCCGTCTTTTGTCATATTCCCCGTTATTATAAGGGTGCCGTCAGCTGCAATATCAACCTGATTGCCAATGTCAAGGTCCCCGTAAATAATAACAACCGATCCGCTGTTGAGAACCAGATCTGCATTGTTTCCCATATCAAGGTCACCGTGAATAACAAGTGTGTCGTTGACGGTCAAAACACCGGAGTGATAATCCAGTGAGCTATGGGCTGTAATATGGCCATATATTTCCACGTCTGCCTGAATGTTGTCAGTACCCGGAGAACTACCACCCTCCCAGCTCTCACCTTCAACCCAGTCGCCCTTACCCTGTGATTCATAATCCTGTCCCGCAGCAGAAAAGAATGTGCAGATAAATAAGATAACCCCAAAAAAAGACTTCAGATACATTGTTGCCTTTATTAAAATCCCGACCTGAAAAACAGCTCTTAAAAATCATTGCCCGGCTTTATTTAACCAAGTCTTTAAAACGTGATTAACTTAAAGCAAAAGCAAATTCACAATTATCTACGTGAGTGCAGTCCGAAGGTTTTAAAAAATAAGTGGTTGTTTTGTGAACGGTACAATTTTGATGATAAAACCAACCATTTGCTAAATAAAAATTGCCGCTGGCCTGGCAGGGGATGGAAAATTTCACACTTAACTTTATATAGCCTTTCAGTAATAATTTGAATTTTTCCAGCTTAATTAAAAGCCTGCGGCAAACATGTGGCCATACTAATACTGAGCAAATGAACATTTACTATAGCTCAATTGTTATATATATAGAGTTGTTAAATAATTAAAATAAATTTGATATGGATCTGGGTAAGAAAAAATGTAAACCTTGTGAAGGAGGAACACCTCCGATGGACAAAAAGGAAATTGAGAAATACCTGCAGGAGATAAATGAAGAATGGAAGGTTGTGGATGACAAGAAAATAAGCAGGGAGTTCAGGCTTGTCAATTTCAGGCAAGCAATGGATTTTGTAAAAAAAGTTGCTGATCTGGCCGAGGATGAAGGACACCATCCTGATATACACATATTCTACTCCAGGGTTGTGATAGAACTTAAAACACATGCAATCAATGGTTTGTCAGAGAATGATTTCATTCTTGCCTATAAAATTGATCAGCTGTAAATTCAATTATTTAAGCAAAGGTGTTTTTAAATGTTAAAAGCACCTCGTTGCTATTTTATGTGAATTACTGCGGCAGAAGAACCGTTTAGTTTTTCCGGCAAAAGCTATGTTAAACTCTATTTTTAAATTTAAAATCTAGCTGATATGTTTATTAATACTCTTATAGCAACAATCATTCTCTTTGCGCTCATAGTGATCGCACTGGGGATTAAAATGTGGTTTAATCCGGATGCAGAATTTACAGGTCATTCATGTGCACTTGGCAGCGGTCATGCCGATAATGATGGTGCATGCCCCAAGTGCCAGTTGACTGATCTGGAAGAATGCCCGGAAGGCGATAGAGCTACATCAAAAGAACGATATAAATAATATAATTTTTAATATCACAGGAAAGCTGAAGAAGTTTTATAATGCATTAAGAATATGGCTGGTTTGATTTTTATTCATTAAAGTAACGAGCTATTATTAAAACAATATTAAAGAGGAGGTAATTATGTTTCACGGAATGCATGAGCACGTTTGGGCAATGGGATGGGTCTGGATAATAGCCATACTGTTCATTATTATTGTAATTTGGTTTATTGTAAAAGTGGTAAACCTAAATAATCAGCAAGGGAGTAACTCTAAAACTCCCCTTGACATTTTAAAGGAAAGATATGCAAAAGGTGAAATAGATAAAGAGGAATTCGAAGAGCGAAAAAAAGATTTATTATAAAACTTGTGGCATTAGGAATAAAGCAGTTGATGATCATCATCCACAAACACCATAATGATCACAGCCAAACCATGAACACTGGTCCAGAGTACCGGCAAACTATATGTTTATGAAGTATTATATTGATAAAGTGTTGAACACGGAAGGCTTTCACATTTTCAAAATAAGAGGAATAAATAATTGATATTGAATTCTTATGAACTCCGCCTTAAAACAGCAAACAAAAGGTGATGAAATTTTCAATAGTGTAACACACGGCATTGGTACAGGACTGGCTGTTGCTGCAACTGTGTTGTTAATAGTCCGCGCATCACTTCTGGGAACGGTCTGGCACATTGTTTCATTCAGTATTTTCGGTGCCGGGATGATATTATTATACACATCATCAACCCTTTTTCACGGCACCTACAACCCCAGACTGAAATACAAACTGAATAAACTGGATCATTCATCAATTTATGTTCTGATAGCGGCAACTTATACACCGCTGACATTTACTACTATACGCGGCCCCTTTGGCTGGGTTGTATTTGGTATTATCTGGGCGGTTGCAATTGCAGGGGTAATTTTCAAGGTGTGGTTTTATTCAAACAAAATGCGCCTGTTGTCAACAATTTTGTATGTGGCAATGGGATGGTTAATAATTATTGCCATTGTTCCTGTTATAAGGAATACTCCCCAACTTACCCTGTGGTTCCTCCTGGCAGGATGCCTTTTTTATACTTTTTCACCTTTATTTTACATGTGGCGGTCAAAACCTTATATGCACGGGGTTTTTCATATTTTTATACTATTTGGCACCGGCTGCCATTTTTTTGGATTCTGGTTTTTACCTCAATAATATCTGTCAAATATTATAGATCATGCTAAGAATATTGAAATAAACACCCCACACCGCCAGTTTACCGCCTAATTTGATGGGGTGCTTTTTGAATTTTAACAAAGATTTTGACAGAGAGCACTTTTCCATGCAAGCACTTTATTATCTGTTATGTTTTATCAGTTTGAAATTTTATTTACTTTTATCCTGTAAAAAAGAGTAAGTAAATTTTGTTAATCAAACGACCCTACACCATGAAAAGACTTTTACTTTTATTATTTCTAATCACTTATTCGCTGAGTATGTTTTCACAAGACCGTATCACCGGCAAGAATTTTGCCACCCGCTCAGAGGTGCTCGGCCAAAACGGGATGGCAGCTACCAGTCAGCCTCTGGCTACACAGGTTGCTCTCGATATATTAAAGGAAGGGGGATCAGCCGTTGATGCCGCTATTGCCGCCAATGCGATGCTGGGTCTTACAGAGCCCACAGGTTGCGGCATAGGAGGTGACCTTTTCGCCATTGTCTGGTGCGCCGAAACCCAGCAGCTTTACGGCTTGAATGCCAGCGGCCGCTCGCCTAAATCGCTTACCCTGGAGTGGTTCAGGGAAAACGATTACGAAAGGATCCCCTCTTACGGTCCGCTTTCGGTAAGTGTGCCCGGAGCGGTTGACGGATGGTTCGAATTGCACGAGAAGTTCGGCAAACTGTCAATGAAAGAGATACTGGGGCCCTCGATTAAATACGCAAGGGAAGGATTCCCGGTAACGGAGGTTATAGCCTATTACCTTGAGCGGGGCATAAATATGCTTTCCAGCTATCCCAATTTTTCCGAAACTTTTGCCCCTGACGGCGAAGCTCCTTCCAAGGGTGAGATATTCAGAAACCCTGACCTGGCAAATACTTATGAAAAAATTGCCAGAGACGGACGCGATGAATTTTACAAAGGAGACATTGCAAGAACAATAGACGAGTACATTGATGAGCAGGGCGGTTTTTTGTCATACGAGGACCTGGCTGACCATTACTCGGAGTGGGTAGACCCTGTCTCGACAAATTACAGGGGATACGATGTGTGGCAAATCCCGCCCAGCGGACAAGGGATTGCTGCCCTGCAGATACTGAATATCCTCGAGGACTACGATATTGCGGAAATGGGATTCGGCAGCGCCGAATATATGCACCATTTCATTGAAGCCAAAAAACTGGCTTTTGAAGACAGGGCAAAGTATTATGCAGATATGAACTTTGCAGATGTTCCCCTGGAAGAGCTAATATCAAAGGAATATGCTGAAGAAAGAAGGAAACTGATTGACCCTGAAAGAGCTGCAAGGACTTATGAGCCGGGTATGCCGGAAGCTCCCAACACTATTTACCTGACAACAGCAGACGAGGACGGGAACATGGTATCCCTCATTCAAAGCAACTACCGGGGAATGGGCTCGGGCATGACTCCATGGGGATTAGGTTTTGTGCTTCAAACCCGCGGCGAAGCTTTTAACCTGGAAGAGGGGCACTTTAACACCTATGAGCCAGGCAAACGTCCTTTTCATACAATAATCCCGGGATTCGTAACCAAAGACGACAGACCCTTTATGAGCTTCGGTGTTATGGGCGGAGCATTTCAGCCACAGGGCCATGCACAGATAATTATAAACATGATCGACTTTGGAATGAACCTGCAGGAGGCTGGAGACGCTCCCAGAATGAGGCATGTGGGATCTTCGCAGCCGACAGGACAAACAATGACCGGAGGAGGCAGCGTAAATCTTGAAAGCAGTTTCGAATGGGAGACTGTACGAGAGCTTATGGGCAAAGGTCACAGCATCCGGGCTAATGTAGGCGGATTTGGAGGCTATCAGGCTATTATGGTAGACTGGGAAAACAGGGTCTACTACGGGGCATCCGAATCCCGCAAGGACGGTCAGGCCGCAGGATATTAATATTGCCGGAAGATTGGCTGTAAGTCACCGGATATTGATATTCCGGGCAAAAACAGCTGCCGGAAATATTAAAGGTTTGACCCCCTTATATTATAATAAGTATCTCTCCGTTTATTTAATATAACTATAAAAGGGGAATGTCACACAGGTGCCATTCCCCTTTCTAAAAACATTTAAAGCCAATAAGCTATGGTATCACCACAGGATTTTCTGGAAATGATAAAAAGCAGGCAAAGCGACCGCAGATATGAGAGCACCCCGGTTGAAAAGGAGAAACTTGACCGCTGCCTGGAAGCGGCCCGACTGGCTCCTTCTGCATGCAATTCGCAGCCATGGACTTTCATAGTGGTTGACAGACCGGAGCTTAAAAATGCAGTTGCCGATACCACGGCAAACAAAATGCTCCCGCTGAACCACTTTACCAAACAGGCACCCGTGCATGTGGCAATTGTGATGGAAAGCCCCAATATTACCTCAAAATTCGGAGAGGTGATAAGGGATAAAAAATATACTCTTATGGACGTTGGCATCGCCGCAAGTCAGTTTTGCCTGCAGGCCGAGGCGGAAAACCTCGGCACCTGCATGATCGGCTGGTTCAACGAAAAAAAGGTTAAAGAGCTGCTCAGTGTACCTGCCGGCAAAAGGGTGATGCTTATTATAACATTAGGTTATCCGGCAGGTAAAAAAAGAAAAAAGATCCGGAAAGAGTTCGGCAGGGTGGTACGCCATAATTATTACAATAATGAGTACAAAGATAGACAAGATACTGAAAAAGGATGATTTCAACCGTGAAGAGCTGAAGATCCTCCTTGAAACCTCCGGTGAAGAACAAAGTAAGATATACAAAAAGGCTGCCGAAATAAAGTCCAAATATGTTGGCAACAGGGTGTACTTAAGGGGACTGGTGGAATTTTCCAATGTATGCTCCAAAAATTGCTATTACTGCGGAATAAGAAGGGATAACGCCGGGGTGGAAAGATATAACCTAACTGATGATGAAATACTCGGTGCAGCAATGTATGCCCACGAAAAAAATTACGGCTCCATTGTTCTTCAGTCAGGAGAGGTTGAAAACGAGCAATTTTCGGCACGTGTGGAAAAACTGCTCAAAGAGATAAAAAAAACAACAGCCGACAAACTGGGAATAACAATATCTCTGGGTGAGCAAAACGGGGATGTCTACCAAAGATGGCTCGATGCCGGGGCACACAGATATCTTTTACGGATAGAGACATCCAATCCTGAACTTTTTGAAAAGATCCACCCCCGGGATTCCAAACATAATTTCACCCGAAGGCTTTCTTGTCTGAAAGCCCTGCAAAAGACGGGTTACCAGACCGGTACAGGGGTGATGACCGGACTTCCTTTTCAAACAACTGATGATATTGCCAGAGATATTCTTTTCATGAGGGATTTTGATATAGATATGGTAGGTCTGGGTCCTTACATAGAACACCGCGACACTCCCCTGTTCCGGTACCGCCATATGCTGCCTTTAGCGGAAGAGCGACTGCACCTTGCACTTAAAATGACCTCCCTTTTGCGCATAATAATGAAAGATATCAACATTGCAGCGGCTACCGCATTGCAGGCGATTGACCCAATGGGACGCGAAAAGGCGTTAATGGCCGGCGCCAATGTAATAATGCCAAACATTACCCCCTCAAAATACAGAAACAGCTACCTTCTCTACGAAAACAAGCCCTGCACAGACGAAGCCCCTGATGATTGTTCTGCCTGTCTTCGCGCAAGGGTCCAAATGACAGGCAATGAGATCTGTTATGGTGAATGGGGGGACTCCCGCCACTTTTTCAGAAGAACAAACCCGGATGAAAAGGGAAAATAACCTTCACTATTTTTTAAACATTGTCAGGTTAAAACAACAAAAATTTGAAATATTTTCAACAGTTTAAACCAGGGTTAAAAAATTAATAATAAGGATTCTGGCTCAATTAAGAACAAACGTTCGGTAAATGTAGGTAGTCCGATAATACAAATTTTAATCAAAAATATTATAAATTGGCGGATAATAAAATTATCAACCAAATACTAAAGACCATGAAAAAACTTTTTTTAATCCCTTTACTGTTTTTTACTTTTATCAGACTTGATGCTAAGCAGGAGGATATGGATCTGAAAGTAGATCTGGACTATTACCTGCCTTCTATTGAGTTTGACGAGTCGGTTCCCACACCGGAATCTTTCCTGGGATACCAGGTGGGCGAGTGGCATATGCAACATGCTTCTCTTTACCATTATATGAAAACCATTGCTGAAAGCTCCGACAGGGCTATGATATATGAATACGCCCGCTCCTATCAGCAAAGACCTCTGGTGCACCTTGTAATAACATCCGAGGAGAACCAGAGAAACCTTGAAACCATAAGAGAAAACCATCTGGCACTAACTGACCCCGAGAAATCAGGCGAAATGGATGTAAGCGATATGCCGCTGGTTGTCAGACTGGGTTACGGTGTTCATGGCAATGAATCCAGCGCCCATAATTCATCACCCCTTGTAGCATACTACCTTGCAGCAGGTATGAGCAATGAGGTTGACGAGATTCTCGACAACATGGTGATTATAATTGACCCCTCACTTAACCCCGACGGAATGGACAGGTTTGCAAGCTGGGTTAACAGACACAGAAGCCATACACTGAACACTGATCCAGGTGACAGGGAATTCAGCGATGTGTGGCCGGGTTCGAGGACAAACCATTACTGGTTTGACCTGAACCGGGACTGGCTGCCGGTTCAGCATCCCGAAAGCTATGGCAGGGTAAAAGCCTATCATGAATGGATGCCCAATATTAACACCGACCATCACGAGTTTGGCTCCAACAGCACTTTTTTCTTTCAGCCCGGGGTTCCCGAGCGAGTAAATCCACGTATACCGCAAAGAACTGATGATCTGACTTATGATGTGGGGATGTACCATGCCGAAGCATTTGACAGAATAGGCCAGACATATTACACACAGGAAGGTTTTGACGACTTTTATTTCGGCAAGGGCTCTACATACCCGGATGTTCACGGAAGTATTGGCATACTTTTCGAGCAGGCTTCATCACGCGGACACCTGAGGGAGACAGTGCACGGACTGCTCAGCTTCCCAAAAACAATAAAGAATCAGGTCGTTGTCTCACTTTCAACCATTGAAGCGGGACTGAACATGAGGGAAACCCTGCTTGATCACTTGCGCTGGTTTTACACCTCCGCTATAGAAGAAGCCGAGCAGGAGCCTTTTGAAGCATATATATTCGGCGACCAGCATGACCAGGGTAAAAACTACCACCTGCTTGATATGATGAAAACTCACCAAATAGATTTCTATGAAATCAATGAAAGTGTCGAAATCGACGGAAAGGAGTTTTCTCCCGGAAAATCATGGGTGGTACCCCTGAAGCAGCCTCAATACAGGTTTGTACAATCCATGTTTGAAAAGGTTCTGGAATTCGAAGACAGTCTGTTTTACGATGTCTCAACATGGACAAAACCCCTGGCCTTTAATATGCAATACGATAAAATTACTTCTTCAAGGCAACTTTCAAATATTCAGGGAAGTCCCGTTGAAGAGGTAACATTCCCCCAGGGAGAAGTTATAGGCGGGAAATCAGAAAATGCCTATATTTTCGAATGGGACGAGTACTACACTCCAAAAGCTCTATACTACCTGCAAAAACACGATATAAGGGCAAAAGTGGCCACCCAGCCCTTTAGCATTCCCAACGCCGAAGGAGATATGATAGATTTTAATTTCGGGGCCATATCGGTTCCTGTGCAGGTACAGGACATGGATCCAGGCAAGGTATATGAGCTGGTCCAGAATGCAACGGCCGAAACGGGCGTTAATATCCATTCTGTCGAAACCTCACTTGCACAGGAGGGAATACACCTTGGAAGCAGAAGCTTTGCTTCGCTTGATAAACCAGAGATTTTACTCCTGATAGGATCCGGCACCAATAGCCGTGAAGCCGGCGAAGTGTGGCACCTTCTGGATCAAAGGTATAACGTACCTTCTACAAAAATGGAGCTTGACAGATTTAACAATGCCGATCTGAGCAGGTACAATACTATTATAATGGTATCGGGCAGCTACGGAAACATAAGCGAATCGGGCAAGGAAAACCTTGAAAGGTGGCTGCGGGGAGGCGGCAACCTGGTTGCATTCGGTACCGCCAACAGGTGGCTAGAGAGAAATGAACTGGTTAACATGGAATTTGTTTCGACCCCTGAAGTGGAAGAGCCTGAAATGCTTCCCTATGAAATACGTTCGCCGCACCGCGGTGCAAGAAGGATATCGGGTACAATATTCCAGGCAGAGCTGGATACAACCCATCCTATCGGCTACGGCTACAGGGATGAAATGTTACCGGTTTATGTATCGGGTACTTTTGCAGCCAAACCCGAGGAAGGCAATCCCTTCTCAAACCCGCTTATCTTTACCGATGATGCACTTATGAGCGGTTATGTATGGGACCCCTACAAGGAGATTGTAAATAACTCGGCCGGGGTTTTGATCAACTCGAGAGGAAGAGGTAGTGTAGTATCAATAATACACAACCCCAACTTCAGGGCTTTCTGGTTCGGTAACAGCAAACTGTTTGCCAATTCAATTTTCTTCGGCCCGATTATGGGAAGATAAACCGGAATAAGGGAGTTTGACCTATAAAAAAGGGGCTGTCTCAAAAGGACAGCCCCTTTTTATTGATTAAAAATTCTATTATTTATCAATCCTCGAACATAAATGACATTTTCTTTGTTTCAATACCCTCCAGGGCATTAAGCTCTTTTTCAAGATTCTCCATATCCTGGGGATTTCCGTAAAGCTCAAGTAAGATCAGTCCGTAAGGGGTGCAGGGATTTTTTGCATTTTCATGCAAACCGAGCCTCATTTTAATACAACAACCGAATCTTGTCAATATCCGCTGAACGGTTTCAGCTTCCTGGTTACGATTGGTGACCTTTACTCCAAGAATTCGTATCTCTTTGTTTTCCATAGTAAATTATATTTAGGTTAAAAAATAGTGAGCAGCAAATAACCTCTTAAATATATCAAAAATAAAGATCTCTTTTACCCTCTTTCAGCAATTGAATCCTTCTTCTTATTTCATTGGCCGTTCGGCTATTTTCACCCATTTCCCAAAGGTTTTCTTCAATTACTTTCCACCCTTTCCTGGCAGTGCTTTCGGGTGCATAGTCCTCTAAATATTCCGCCAGGGTAAGTATTGCATTTGGCGTACAATAACGTTTGATAAAGCCCGGAACCGAAAATTCCATAAAATGCTGGCCAGTGCGCCCCAAACGGTAACATGCAGTACAAAACGAAGGTAAATAACCGTTCTCAAGAAGCTCGTCAATTATTTCATTTAGCGAACGGGAGTCATTAATCCTGAACTGTTCCCTGTTGAGATCCTGATCCTCATTGAGGCTTTCGGAATAACTCCCCATCTCAAGCCTGGTCCCCCCGTCAATTTGTGAAACACCGAATTTCATAACCTCCCTTCGCACATCAATATTTTCCCTTGCAGTAAGTATCAGACCGGTATATGGAACAGCCAGCCTCAAAATAGCGATAAGTCTTACAAAATCGCTGTCGTTTACTATATAACGTGGGTCAATGTCGGCGGCAGCGGCATCCTGTATCCTGGGAAACGATATGGTATGAGGGCCCACATTATAGCATGCCTCGAAATGATTCGCATGCCTTACAAGTCCCATAAGCTCAAAACGCCAGTCATACAAACCAAAAAGTGCTCCTATACCCACATCATCCAGACCTGCCTCCTGCGCCCTGTCAAGCGCGGTAAGCCTGTAATCAAAATCCCTTTTTTGCCCTCCAAGGTGATACTTTTTATAAGTTTCACGGTGATATGTTTCCTGGAATATTTGATAAGTGCCTATTCCGGAATCCTTTACAATACGGAAGCCCTCGATATCAAGCGGTGCAGCATTTATGTTCACGCGGCGGATCTCGCCGTTACCTTTCTTAACCGAATAAACCAGCTTAACGGTACGGGCAATATAATCAGCACCATAGCCGGGATGCTCACCATAAACAAGTATCAGGCGCTTCTGGCCGTTATCCTCGAGGGCTTCAACCTCTTTTACTATCTGCCGGCCGGTAAGAGTACGCCTTTGTGCAAACTTATTGGATACCCTGAACCCACAATACTTGCAATCATTTGTACAGTGGTTCCCTATATACAAAGGGGCAAACAATACTATACGGTTTCCGTAAATCTTTTCCTTAAGCTCACTGGCACCCTTTTTAATCTCTTCGATCAAAGCAGGATCATCTGCATTTATAAGCACTGCAGTCTCCCCGAGAGTAAGTCTTTTCCTCTGGAGCGACCTGGCAATCACCTCCCTGACCCGCTCAGGGGTTGAATGTGTATTGTTAATATATCCCCACAACTCTTCGCTGTCGATGAAGGATTTCATCCTTTCATCGGCTATATTGCATTTTTCAGGTTCAAATTGCATTTGTTCCTTTGGAATTTCGGTAATTAGATGCATTTATAAATTGAAAACGAAGTTACATCAAAAAAATTGAATCATAAAAATTGACACTATACTGTTCATTCCACGAAAAGACCAATAATTTCAATATGAGTTCGTTTTGCCGGAATTATTTTCTAAATTTGTTAAGACAATAATTAGTCGGCAGTTTAATAATACCTTTGAATTTCGAAGCACACTGCAAAAAATGATTAAAAAAGCAATCAGGCCAATAGCTACAATAGCTTTTCTTATTCTTATTGCTACCACGGGTTTGCATAACGGGAACTATTCCTTTGGCAATTCACCAAAAAAGAGCAGCTTCGAAGAGTTGCTGGATCACGAAGAAGTTGAAGAGGAAGGAACAGTTACCGATATTGACGGGAACGAGTATAAAACCGTAAAAATTGGTCACCAAATATGGATGGCAGAAAATTTAAGAGTCACCCACTACAGCAACGGGGATCCGATTCCCCGGGTAAGAAGGCATAGTGAATGGGCCTCGCTTGAAAATGGCGCTTATACATATTATATGAACTTCCGGCTCTTCTCGCGCATCTACGGAGCCCTCTACAACTGGTATGCAGTTGATGATGACAGGGGTTTGTGTCCCGAGGGCTGGAGGGTACCAGATTACGACGACTGGTGGGAACTTATTTACCACCTTGGAGGCAAGGAGGTTGCCGGTGGTAAGCTGAAATCTACATCGAGAAGATGGCGCAGCCCCAACTACGGGGCAACAAACGAAAAAGGTTTCAACGCCTTACCGGGGGGGTATCGCTACAGCAACGGAAGCTTTTACTTCCTTGGGAGTTACGGTGACTGGTGGACCTCCTCAGCTTTTGACTCATCCTATGTCTGGTTCAAAACTATTGGATATGACGGTGAAGACATAGAAGAGGGAACTTTTCACATGAGAAACGGCCTGTCGGTCAGATGCATAAAAGATCAGCAATAGCCGCACAAAAACGGATTTAACTTCAAGTCCGCAGTCAAAAACATAGAGTGACATTCCCGGATCTCATTTGTTGCTGATCAATCGTAAAGCTTTACATACTCATAACTGTTGCCTGTCGATTCAAGAAAACGAATAAAATCACTGTATGAAATAATAATAGACGCAGTGTTCAGATTGGGGTGAAAACTAATTTTTTCGCAATCCTTAAGGTTTTCATCTATAAAAAGGTGAACATGGTTGTCTGTATCATTTATCAGTCCGAAAGGGGAAACTGATCCCGGGTCAAGACCCAGGTACTTATTCAGTCGCCTTGGCGACGCAAATGAAAGCTTACCCTGCTTTAACCTTTGTTCGAGATCCCCTATGTTAAGATCTTTTGAATATTCTATAATAACCAGGTAATGCCTGTTTCCCTTGTGATTTCTGAAAAAAAGGTTCTTACAGTGAGCAGCTTCAAGATCCTTCCAGTATTTTGAAGCCTCCTCAACAGTAGCAACCGGGGGATGCTCATGGTAGTCAAATTTTATGTCAAGCTCCTCAAGTAATTTATAAAGTTTTGGGTCTCCTCTCATATCTGTGTAATGCATATATGTTATTTTTTGCCAAAAATAAAAATTATGTTTAAAGTCTCGCTTATTTTGATTCTAAAATAAAATTTCTCTTTTTATGCAAATCGTTAAATTGATTTAAATTTAAATAATATATTTGTTGTTTTAAACCAATTAAAATTAAGCCTTTAAACAGGTCTCTTCATGCAAAAGCTAAAAATTTTGCAACCGGCCTGTCCCGGTTCAACAGACCAAATTTATAACATTAAACCATTTTAAAATGAGACAATTTTTTTTACTGTTTGTTACTTTAATTATTTTCATTGGAGGATGCGGTGATCCGTCAGTCAAAGATAACCCGCTTTTGTCGGATTTCGACACCCCTTTTGAAGCTCCTCCCTTTGACCAAATCGATGATGAGCATTACCTTCCGGCAATTGAGGAGGCCATTAAGCAGCACAACGAGGAAATTGATGCCATTATCGAAAATCCGGAGGAACCCACCTTTGAAAACACTATCGTTGCCTATGACAATGCTGGTGAATTGCTGAGCCGCGTAAATTCCATTTTTGGCGGAATACGCAGTGCAGAAACTAATCCCAGACTGCAGGAGATATCCCGTGAAACAACCCCCATGCTCTCGGCTCACAGAAACAAGATAAGCATGGATCAGGACCTTTTCGAACGCATTAAAACCGTCTATGAGCAGCGTCATGAAAAAGACCTTAACCGGGAACAGATCCGCGTGGTAGAAAAGTATTACGAAGATTTTGAGCGAAACGGTGCCGCCCTGCCTGATAAGGAGCGAGAGAGACTAAAAGAGCTCAATGACAGAATGTCTATGATCTCCCTGGAACTCAACGAGAATGTTTTAGCGGAGACAAATGATTTCATCCTTGTACTGGAAGATGAAGAGGATCTTGCAGGGCTGCCCGAAAGTGTGATTTCTGCTGCGGCCGAAGCTGCAGAAGATGCCGGCAAAGAAGACAAATGGGTTATCACCCTGCACAAACCAAGCTGGATCCCATTTGTCCAATACTCGGAAAGAAGAGATCTGCGCGAGAAGATATTTACCGCATTTATAAGCCGGGGAAATAATGACAATGAAAATGACAACAAGGAGCTTTTTGCCGAGCTTATGCAGCTGCGTCAGGAAATGGCACAGCTGATGGGCTTCGAAAATTATGCCGAATATTTCCTGGATATACAAATGGCCGAAAACCCTGAAAATGTATATGAATTCCTCCATGAGATATGGGAGCCGTCAATTGCAAGAGCAAATTCGGAGATCAGTCAGAAGCAGGAGATAATTGAAAGGGAAGGCGGAGATTTCAGCCTCGAGCCATGGGACTGGTGGTATTATGCCGAAAAGATACGCCAGGAAAAATATGAGCTTGACGACGATGAGCTCAACCCCTACTTCACAATAGATAATGTAAGGGAAGGGTGTTTCACCCTTGCCGATAAGCTGTTCGGACTCTCATTTGAAAAGAGACCTGAAGTTCCCGTATATCACGAAGAAGTTGAAGCCTTCGAGGTTTTTGATAATGACGGCAGCCACCTGGGTATTCTCTATATTGACCCCCATCCGAGGGAGGGCAAAAGGCAAGGTGCCTGGTGCGGCACATACCGTTCAGGTTCATGGGAAAACGGTGAAAGGATCTCTCCCATTGTAACCATTGTTATGAACTTTAGCCGTCCATCAGGAGGAAAACCCGCTATGCTGAGCTGGGATGAGACCACCACATACTTTCATGAGTTCGGCCATGCCCTGCACAACTTCTTTGCAGAAGGTAAATACAACAGGACCAGCAGAAGCGTTCCAAGGGATTTTGTTGAACTTCCCGCACAAATACTGGAAAACTGGGCCAGCGAGCCTGAAATGCTGAGAATGTATGCAAGGCATTACGAAACAGGCCAGCCTATGCCGGATGAGCTTATCGAACGTTTAAACAGGGCCGAACACTTCAACCAGGGATTTGCCATGACAGAATATCTCGCTTCGGCTTTCCTGGATATGGACTGGCACACTACGGATCACGAAGACAAAGTAGATGTGATGGAATTTGAAAAAGAGTCAATGAACAGGATAGGTTTGCCAGATGAAATTGTACCCCGCTGGCGTACCACCTATTTCGGACATGTATTCGGAACCGGTTACGCGGCAGGTTATTACGTTTACAGATGGGCCGGTGTTCTGGATGCCGATGCTTTCATGGCTTTCAAGGAAACAGGTGATCTGTTCAACCAGGAAGTGGCTGAAAGATTCAGAAAATATATTCTTGCTGAAAATGCACTGTGGGAGGGAATGGACGCCTACGTTAAGTTCCGCGGCAGGGAGCCTGATATAGAACCTTTCCTTGAGCAAAGAGGACTAAAGTAATTCAATTATACAGCATTGTAATAGGAGGGAAATATAATGTTTTCCTCCTATTTTTTTTAGGTCTCCCACTCAGATTAAAAACTGCTTGTTTTTCGTATTATTTAATAAAAAACTCCATTTTTAGATTAAAGACATAAACAAAAGCTGCTTGTTGTTTGTATTATATATAATAAAAACCTATAATTTAAAAAAGGCGATGAGAGACAAATACGGAAATAATGAAAAGTCCAGGCACAATTTTTTGAGTCAGTTCGAGGAGTTTGTAATAGAGGGTAAAGGGACTGAAGGACCGTGGACGGGCGAGTATAACGAAAACAAGAAAGACGGGGCATACATCTGTAAAAAGTGCGGACAGGCTCTTTTCAGATCGGATGACAAATTTGATTCGCAATGCGGATGGCCGAGCTTTGACAATGAGATCAGCGGCGCAATAAAAAGACTCCCGGATGTGGACGGCGTGAGGACCGAGATAGTATGCTCAAATTGTGATGCTCACCTCGGACATGTTTTCAGGGGAGAAGGTTACACTAAAAAAGATACACGCCATTGTGTAAATTCGGTTTCAGTTGATTTTATACCTGAAAAACTTGAAAGCGGTATTTATGAAAAAGCTTTGCTGGCCGGAGGTTGTTTCTGGGGTGTTGAGTATTATCTGAAAAAACTTGAAGGTGTGGTCAGCATTACATCGGGGTATACCGGAGGACATGTTAAAAACCCCTCTTACAGGGAAGTTTGCAAGGGAATCACGGGCCATGCCGAGGCGGTAAAAGTAGTTTATGACCCCTTAAAAATATCATATGAGCAAGTAGTAAAAAACTTCCTCGAAATACACGACCCCACCCAGCTGAACCGTCAGGGGCCGGATACCGGCAAACAGTACAGATCCGAAATCTTTTATCTTAATGATTACCAGAAAGAAATCGCTGAAAAGCTATTGAACATACTCAGAGAGAAAGGATATGATGTGGTTACAAAGCTGACCAAAGCTTCGGAGTTTTACCAGGCGGAAGATTACCACCAGGATTATTACTTTAAAAACGGGGCAACCCCCTATTGCCACTCTTACACCAAAAGGTTCTGATCAGGTCAGTTAAGATAAATGCAAAAAGGGCCGTCTCAGTTTTGAGGCGGCCCTTTTTTGAAAATCAAAAATATTACCGGACTATCTCTCTGCCTGCCTTTGCTTTTCTTTGTACTTCTCGTACAATCGGCGCTGCTTGTCCATCATGTCATCCTCACGTCCCTGAATGTAAACTTGCTCCACCCGGGTCCACAATTCCAGGGGGTTGCCGTTTGTTACAATCAAAGTTGCATCCTTGCCTTCTTCGATTGAACCTACCTTGTCATCTATCCCCAGTATACGTGCAGCATCAAGTGTTAACGATTTTATTCCCTTCTCTTTGGACAGTCCAAATGCAACAGCCGATCCGGCATGATGCATGAGCCTGTAGGCGTAAGCAGCTGAAGATTCACCGCCGATACAAAAGTCAACTCCGGCTTCATACAGTTCAAGCGGAGTGGTATATGAAGCATCATATCCTTCCCAGCTGCGGGACGGACCCGATATAACTGGTGTAAGTATTACAGGTATATCTCTTTCTGCCAACTGGTCTGCAACATAACCGGCATCTCTGCCTCCCACAAGCACCATGCGCAAATCCTCCTTTTCAGCCCAGGCGATTGCAGCCTGTATCTGGCGCAATTCGGAGGCGTTGATAAATACCGGAAGTTCTCCTTCAAGCACGGGGATCATAGCCTCCAGGCGAACATCATGCAGGTGGCGGGGAACTCCCTCTTCTCCTGCAGCTTTTTTCACCGTTTGGTACATTCTGGCATCATCGAAAAAATTCTGCAACTTTTCAATATTTTCATCCCGTGTATCTCTCCTGCCCATGTTGGGCCAGTTGATCACCATCCCCACGGGTGCTTCCAGAGTCATCTGCTCCCATGTCCACCCGTTGGTCATCATTGCAGCAGGCATACCCGAAATGAGTCCGCCGGTGGGGGTCGAAATAACAGTTGTTATGCCGTTCACCGCCGCTGTCGGTATATGCTCACTCTCGGGATGGAATGCCACCTCTGCCCTGACATTGGGATTGATATCCCCGTGTTCATTTAGGTCAACCGTCTCACCGACTCTTCCTATCTCACTTAAACCGAGAGTAGTACTGGCATGTATGAGTCCGGGATAAACATGCCTGCCCGAAACATCCACAACATCGGCACCGGCAGGAATGTCTACATCGGTGCCTACAGCCGTTATTTTACCATCCTCAAAAACAACAGTACCATTCTCAATAACGCCGTTACTTATGGTATGTACAGTTCCTCCCTCAAGAGCTACTGGCCGATCCTGCGGAGGAGCAGGTATTTGCGCCTGCACTGCAGATACGCAAAAAAGAAACGCTACCGGCAAAATCAAACCGGAAATTGTTTTATTTATATTTTTTAATTGTCTCATAACCTGTATAGTTGAATATTTTATTGTTATATTTTTTTTCATAACTAGTTGCGATTTTCCAGCAAATGCTCAATCAGCTTCAGACGCTCCTCTTTGACTTCTTCACGGCGTTCTTTGTCTTCTTCCCTGTCAAAATATTTCCGGCCGTCAACCCATGTTTGCTCTGCTATTGAAAATGAAGAAAGAGGCTCCCCGCTCCAAATAACAAAATCAGCATCCTTGCCTGACTCAAGCGTTCCAACACGATCCTCCACACCAAGGGCAATAGCAGGATGCTTTGTGATCATGTCAAGTGCATCTTCTTGTGAAAGACCTGTTCTTACAACCTTACCTGCCTCCCAGTTCATTCTTGTTGCAATCTGGGTATTGTCTGAGTGAAGAGAGGTTACTACACCTGCATCGTTCAAAAGCTTGGCATTGTGAAGAATGCCGTCATAAGCCTCAACCTTGAATGATTGCCAGTCGCTCCATACAACCGGAATGGCACCGTGCTCCCTTATCTCATCAGCTATCTTGTAGCCCTCCAGGCCATGCTCAAAGGTACCTACAGTGAAGTCAAACTCCTCAGCAAGACGCATCATCATCAGCATCTCATCCTGACGGTAAGCATGAACATGAACTTTTCTTTCGCCTTCGAGTACCTCCAGCAATGCCTCAAGCTGCAGGTCACGGCGGGGCGGAATACCGGAGGGGTCATCCTCCCACTCCTGCAGCCGCTTTCCATATTCTTCGGCAGCAAGGAAACCGTCTTTTATTATTTGTTCCGCACCCATGCGGGTATTGGGATACTGACCGGATCTGCGAACCACATTTTCACCAAGGGCCATTTTCAGCCCGGGTTTTGCCCCCTCAAAAAGCACTTCATCGGGCAGTCCTCCCCAACGCATTTTTATAACTGCATCCTGACCGCCCACGGGATTGGCAGAACCATGGAAAAGCTTGGCAGTTGTGAGTCCGCCTGCCAGCAACCTGTACATCCAGACAGTATTGGGATGTATTACATCCTCTATACGCACCTCTGCCGTCATGTTATATCCCGTTTCATTCACTCCCCCGGCAATAGCACTATGCAGGTGCGGATCTATCAGACCGGGTGTAACATGCTTGCCGGTGCCGTCAATAACCTCAGCCCTGCGGGGAACTGAGATATCTCTTCCAACTTCTTCAATCCTCCCTTCACTTATAAGGATATCTGCATTTTCCATTTTCCCCTCCGGACCCTGGGTCCATATGGTTGCATTTTGTACCACAACATAGCTGGGTTGTTCAGGTTTTTCACGTATACCATATTCGACTTGCGGATAAAGAGGTTCAAGAGTAAGATCCGGGGCCTCCCTTCTTTCCCTCTCCTCTTCTTCTTTGGTTATCTCTTCGGTTCTCTCGGCGGTCCAGTTAAAGATAGTTCCGTCTCCCTTCTCGCCTATTCCCATCAACTCACCTTCACTGTAGTTGGCTGACATTCTTACATTTCCTTCAAAACCAAGATCTTCGCCTTTGAAACGAAATGACATACGCTGATTGTCAAAACTTACCGAAGCCAGGTCAACACTCTCCTGATCCAGTGTTAACGATCCGGACAACCGGGCAGGTGAGCCTTTTATCTCTATTACGGCATTGCGAAGGATATCTTCACCCTCAACCCTGTATTTACCGCTAACATCCTTTTCATCTTCAATTACATGTTTGTTCCCGTCAACCCAAACCTGACGTATCGATGTGTTCTCATCAAAAATATTCCCGTCTGCTATAACCAGACTTGCCGCCTTGCCTTCTCCGATGCTGCCGTATTTGTAGTCAACACCAAGCATTTCCGCAGGAGTTACTGTAAGTGCCTTCAAAGCTTCCTCTTCACAAAGACCTCTCTTTACTGACGTTCTTAAACGGTTAAGAAAATCTCCTTTATTACGCAAGCCGTTTGATGTAAAAGTGACAGGGACACCTGCCTCCACAAGTCTGGCAGGATTTTCAGGCTCCAGATACCATTCCCTGAGTTGAGACAACGAAGTGTTCATTGTTTCTTCAGGTTTCTCAACCGAAGGGGCTTGTCTGAAATCAAGGGGTACAATAACCGGCATCCCGGTTTGGCTGATAGCGTCAATTCTTTTATATTCATCACCGCTTCCCAGCATCCACATATTCAATGCAAATTCCTTTGAAATATCATGTGCACGAAGGAAGGCGATTTCATCGGATGCATCCGCTATGAAAGGAACCTCTTTAAATACAGCATCAGCAAGTGAAGCCAGAGAAATATTCACCTCGGGTTGCTCAAGTCCGGATTCCTGCCTGTAAGCCTCATGAGCACGATCATACCAGTCGGCATCGTAAAAAGCCTGCCGCATAAGGGCTACAACCCCCATCAGTGAAGTGGGATATCTCCCCCCAAGCTCCCTTGAAGGACTGAAGGATAAAACCTGTGCAACATCCTCATTCACTATTAAATTACCTGCATCATCGTTGCCAAGGCTTGCAACGGTGCTGTATCCGCGAAATATACCGTGCTTTGGCACAATATTGGCCATAACAAAACCCTGAGAGCGCATCACAGATGCGGCATCCCTGTCAGGCCGAAAAACATCGGTGCTCCTGTAAAAGCTTCTCACCTGAGGGTTCCAGTGTGCCGCGAGCCTTCCGGCATCCTCGGTAACCTCTTCACGCATTATACCCTGGAGCATTTCCATATACTCCTCAGGAATGTCCTGAAAGGCCGTTGCCTGAGGAGGCGAGCCCAAGTCAGGCATCCCGGCATCAGAATACATATCAATGAAACCTGGATAAACCCTCTTGCCTTCCAGGTCGATTACAGTAGCATCTTCGGGAACCGAAACCCTTCTGCCCGCATCCTCTATGATCCCGTCGCGTACCACAATGGTGGCATTATTTGTAACATTTCCGGGCTCGGTCACCACAGTAGCATTTGTCAATGCAAATACAGCCGGGGTGTTTTCCCTGAGCCCCACCACCTGATCAGTTTGTGCGTTAAGGTTGTGAATAAACAAAAAACTCACAACCACAATTGAAATAAGAGTTTTAAACATAATTTTTAAAATTTATTGTGACTAATAATTGATTAAAAGTAATATAGTTATAATTAAAATTCTCCCGGGGGTGAAGTAAGGATAAAGCCATCTTTTGAAGAATATAAATTAAATGTCAAAGTAAAAAATCAACCCGAATGCCTCAAATATATTAATTATTTAATAAAATGTTTAATCACGGGGGTTCACAAAAAAGAGGAAATCTTCAATTGAGTTCTGTATCCGGCTTTTTGATGATTCAAATAAATATGACTATTTTTGATTTTTAACATATTTAAACCCTAAAAAAAATAAATATGGCAGCTATAAAAATTGGAATCAACGGATTCGGACGAATCGGAAGAATGGTTTTTCGTTCTGCTATCGAACGAGACAACGTAGAGGTTGTAGGTATAAACGACCTGATAGATGCAGACTACATGGCATATATGCTCAGATACGATTCTACTCACGGGAAATTCAGCGGGCAGGTGGAAGTCAAAGATGGCAACCTGGTTGTAAACGGGAACAAAATCAGGATTACATCCGAAAAAGATCCGGCAGCTCTAAAATGGGATGAAGCTGGGGCAGATTATGTTGTGGAGTCGACCGGACTTTTCCTGACCGGCGAACTTGCAAAAAAACATATTGAAGCAGGAGCACGGAAAGTTATCATGTCGGCACCATCAAAAGACGATACCCCAATGTTCGTTCTCGGGGTTAACCATATGGAATACAAAAACGATACAGACATTGTTTCAATGGCCTCCTGCACCACCAACTGCCTGGCACCGGTTGCAAAAGTGCTCAATGACAATTTCGGTATTGAAGAAGGCCTTATGACTACAGTACATGCCGTTACGGCAACACAAAAGACCGTTGACAGCTTGTCACAAAAGGACTGGCGTGGAGGACGAGGCGGCTTTCAAAATATTATTCCCGCCTCTACCGGAGCAGCTAAAGCGGTTACCAAAGTCATCCCTTCCCTGAAAGGAAAACTTACCGGAATGGCATTCCGTGTTCCGCTGGCAAACGTTTCTGTAGTGGATCTAACCTGCCGTCTTGAAAAAAAGGCAACATATGAGCAGATAAAATCGGCTATGAAAAAATCTTCTGAAGGTGACCTGAAAGGGATCCTCGGATACACCGAAGAGGCGGTTGTTTCTTCAGATTTCACTGGCGACGGCAGAGTTTCCATCTTTGATGCGGGTGCTGGCATATCACTTAACGACAACTTTGTTAAGGTAATATCATGGTATGACAATGAATGGGCTTACGCGGCAAAACTGATCGACCTTGCACTGCATATGGAGTCGGTAAGGTAAAACTGTTTTCTGTTCTGAAAAAAGGGGGCTCCTGCTACAGGCTCCCTTTTTTAAGCAATCTCAGTCAAAGGAAGTTTCAACGAAATTGAAGGGTATCTTGAAAAGGGAGCTAAAGTACTGTCCAAGCTCCAGTATATTCTTGTCGTCCTCTTCGTAATGCCAGTTAACAATGCATTTATAGCCCTCATTAAATTTTTTCCTGATAAAGGTAAAGAAATCAAGCAAAGACTTAACCGAACCGCTGTTTATGTATTCAAACTTAAAATTGAATGTTGTCACATCGCAGGGTTCTCTATAATAGGATACAAGTGATTCGTAAATTTTCCGGTAAAAATTGGCCGGATCCTCGGGAAGGGACCTTCCTT
Organism: Bacteroidota bacterium; assembly: GCA_003554865.1. GTDB lineage: Bacteria > Bacteroidota > Bacteroidia > Bacteroidales > PUMT01 > PUMT01. The sequence goes on from PWHJ01000029.1 coordinate 23,139, forward strand.
CAAATGAAAAGGTTCCTGCCGAGAAATCTGCTGATACAAAAGGTGTCCTCTCTGATTTTTCAATTCTTATATCTTCCATAACATAACCTGCCTTTCAAAAAAACGGCCTATTCATACCTCAAAGCAACTATGGGATCAAGCCTGGCAGCTTTTACCGCGGGTAAATAACCCGATACAAGTCCCACGCCAAAACACAAGGCAACTCCGCCAATAATCCACATCCACGGAACCACAAAAGGTGATCCGGTAAGCAGGGAAACAACATTGCCGATGAATATTCCCAGTACAATCCCGGCCAATCCGCCAATCTGGCCAATAATGACAGCCTCAAGAAGAAACTGGTGCTTTATTGAATGGGCTTTTGCACCTATGGCCTTGCGTATCCCAATTTCAGTGGTCCTCTCGGCAACCGAGACCAGCATAATATTCATCAGTCCCACGGCAGCTCCCATAAGTGTTATCATCCCTATAAAAGTTGCAGCCAGTGTAACATAACGCAAATTTTCAATCAGCATATTAACAAGACTGTCACTTTTCACAATCCTGAAATCCATATCATCACCGGGGCGAAGGTTTCTGATAATACGGAAAAGTCCCTCGGCCTCCCCCACTGACATGTCAAGCAAATTGCCCATCGCCGGTGTAACATTGACATTAAAATTCATATTTGGCCTGGAAAAATTCCTCCTCACTGTAGATACAGGCAGCAAAACCATGTTGTCACCGCCTATCATGCTCGTTCCCCTTTCCCTGAGAACGCCCACCACCCTGTATCTTGAACCGCCGATCGAGACAAACTTGTCAAGGGGGTCAGTGCCATGGTCAAAAATATTGCGCACAACCTGTGTGCCTAACACGGCAGTATTGGCACCCATCTCAACGTCTTGAGCACTGATGTGCCTGCCTCTGCCCATATCGTATCCTGAAGTAAACAGGTAATTTTCGTCCACACCTATAACATTCACATTGGGATTGCTTTCGTTGGAACCGTGAGTAACCGTGGCTGAACCTGACGCCTGTGTTGAAACCGATACTGTTGAGGGAAAATCAAAACGTTCCTTGAACTCTCTTGCCTGATGAAAATCAATATAAGCATAATTTCTCACAGGCTGGCGGCCCGAGCCGGTAGTTGTTACAGTTCGTCCCTCAATTGTAAAAGTGTTTGCACCCAGGGTCATAAAAGAAGTTGTGATGGAGGTTTTGATCGCATCAATGGCTGTCATTATTCCCACAAGAGCCATTATTCCGATAGCCATAATAAACACCGTGAGGATAGTACGCAACCTGCTGCTGAGTATGGCCTGAAAAGAGATCCTGACATTCTCAAAAAAGAGCTGAATCCTTCTGTAATATTTACCGAACATGACTTTAGTTAAAGATGCAAAAACAAAAGTAAAAAAAATAACTGAAAAACCTCCGTATAATACAAGTTATAAACGCTAAAAACATAAAGCAGGTATGTGAGCAGGATTTAACACTAATATTTTTTTAATAAACGTTGAAGTGAAGACCTTTTTTTTCATCTTTACAATTGCTATGGACATTGAAAAAAGAAAAGAAACTTTTATAACACTCGGTCATTTTTTAAGGCAGTTTGACCCGGATAATCCGGCTGAAGTATCTTCCGGGGGAGTTGACAAGCTGAACCGTGAATTCATGGAGTCTGTAAAGGAGGTAGTCTCTTCCGCCCACCTCTACAATCCCTGGTTCACCGAAAGGAATGTAAGGCTTGCACTTGCATCGGCAGGAAAGATGCTTTCACCTGAAAAGATGGAAAAGTGGTTATCCGGCTACAACTTTAGCCAAAAACCCAGCCGCAAAATGAGGATAGGGGTGATAATGGCCGGCAATATACCTCTGGTGGGCTTTCATGACATGCTTTGTGTTCTAATCTCGGGACACTCCTTTGCCGGAAAGCTCTCCTCCAAAGACGATAAGCTGCTGCCTCTTCTTGCCCGGATTATCTCCTGCTTAGAGCCTGAAATTGAAAGGGATATTCATTTTGAAAGTGGCTTTCTAAAAGAGTTTGACGCCGTTATCGCAACAGGCAGCAATAACTCTGCCCGCTATTTTGATTATTATTTTGGCCAATATCCCCATATTATCAGAAGAAACCGCAATTCTGCAGCCATTTTAAGCGGCGATGAAACGGAAGCTGAGCTTGAAAAGCTGGCAGATGATATCTTCCGGTATTTCGGACTGGGATGCAGAAGCGTATCCAAATTGTATCTGCCCGAAAATTTCGATTTTACCTCTTTACAAAGAGCTTTTTCGGTCTATTCCCACTTGTCTGAGCACCATAAATGGGACAATAATTACCGCTACCGCAAAGCCGCTTTTCTTATGAATAAAATACCTTATTGCGATTTTGGTTTTGTTCTCCTGAAAGAGGATAAAAATTTATTCTCCCCCATAGGTGTTATATATTACGAACACTTTGCAGGCAAAGATGAAGCCTGGAGGGAGCTTTACGAGAATAAGGAAGAGCTTCAATGCATAGTATCTCAGGAAAAAGGGCCACTGGGTACCGTTCCTTTCGGAAAAGCGCAGGAGCCGGAGTTATGGAACTACCCCGACAATGTCGATACTATCGATTTTCTGCTAAACCCCCATCAGCCTTTGGCAGACAAAACATGATGAACAAACATGGGGGTTCATTCAGAAAAAAGAAATGAATTTAATTGACATATTGTGTTAAATTGCTGAATAGTAGTTTAATTAACCTAATTTGTACGAATAAACCTTTAAATTCCTAATCAATATGTCTGGCAAAGAAAAAGGTGTTCTGATTGTTATTGGCGGACCGACAGGCTCGGGTAAAACAGGGGTTGCCATTAATATGGCCAGACAACTCAATACCGTTATCATCTCGGCAGATTCAAGACAAATCTACCGGGAGCTTAAGATCGGTACCGCCGCACCCACGCAGAATGAGGAAAAACAAGCAAAACACTATTTGACCGGGAACAAATCGATCCACGATTACTATAACGCAAGCATATTCGAAAAAGAGGCTCTTTCACTGCTGGAGGAATTGTTCCGGCGGCACCGGGTGGTTTTGGCTGCAGGGGGGTCGGGGCTCTACATTGATGCCCTTTGCAGGGGAATAGATGAAATGCCTGATATAGACCCGCAATTGCGTGAAAATCTCATAAAAGAGTACCGGGAAAAAGGGATCGAACCCCTCCAAAATAAATTAAAAAAAGTTGACCCTGATCATTACAGAAAGGCAGATTTAAACAACCCGAAAAGACTGCTAAGGGCAATTGAGGTGTCTGTGATGACAGGCACACCTTATTCGCAACATCTGACCGGCCAGTGTAAAAAAAGGGATTTCAAAATAGTAAAAACTGCAATAACTCTTCCCCGTGAAGAGCTTTACAGCCGTATAAACCAACGCACAGACAGAATGATAGAAAAAGGACTTGTTGATGAAGCCCGCAAATATTACCGGTTCAGACACCTCAATGCGCTCAACACGGTAGGATACAAAGAACTTTTCTCCTATTTCGACGGTGATATTGATTTTCAGGAAGCGGTAAGGCTGATCAAAAGGAACACGAGACGATATGCAAGAAGACAGATAACATGGTTTAAAAAAGACAATGATATTAAATGGTTCAGCGCGGATGATGACGGCGCAATATTATCTTATATTGAGTCTGTTGCAAAAAATCATAACGGTTAAAAATAAAATCATTCCTTCCCTTCAATTTGACATGTCAGTGACTCAATTCCCTCAACCATGGCATCCCATGTAAACCTTTTCCTTTCAATTTCTACATTTTCGGTAAATTCCTTTTCACGCTCGTTGATATAAAAATCATAAATGGCATCCGCTATTTCAACCGGTGAAGGATTTGTAACATATCCCACACGGCCGTCAGGAACCATCCCGGGTAATCCGCCGACACCGGTCACCAGCATCGGGCGGGCAAAATGATAAGCAATCTGGGTAACACCGCTTTGTGTTGCCGACCGGTACGGCTGCACTACCATATCGGCCGAGCAGAAATAATATTTTACCTTCTCTTTTGGAACAAAGCCTTCGGTAAAGCCTACCTTCCCTTTAAGATTCAAATCTCTTACCATTTGCTTGTAATAATCCGGATCTTCATAAAACTCGCCTGCAACGATCAGATTCACGTTCATATCTTTGAGCCTTTCATCTGACAAAGCTTTCAGCAGAAGATCAAGCCCCTTGTATTTTCTTACTATACCGAAAAAAAGAATATACCGTTTTGCGGGGTCAAGTTTCAGAAAACTGCATGCATCCTTTTTATCCACTGCCTTACCGAATGTATCATAGACCGGATGGGGTACACATACCGAAGGGCGGTTTATGCCCAGATTTTCAATATCCTGTTTAACACTTTCAGACATTACAACAAACCCGTCGCATCCCTTTAAAAAATAGCGGGTGAAGCGTTTTGCCAAGGGAAATCTGTCATGGGGGTCAACATTGTGCACCAGACCTATTATCTTAACATTGAACCTTTTTTTTAAACGTCTTAGTATAAAACCATAGGCGGGAGCAAAAAAGGGAAGCCAGTAATGTACGATCAAACAACAAGGATGCAATTTTGCTGCATAAGCGGCTGTTTTAAACCAGGAAAAAGGATTTAGAGGATTTATTATCCTTTTGATATTGATATCGCCCGGGGGAGCTCCTTTTTCAAACTGGGTTTTTCCCGGAAAAAGCAATGAGGGATACTGAAGTGTGAAACTTACAATTTCACTGCTGTGTCCTGATGAGGACAAGCTTCTGCAAAGAGCTTCATTAAAATTCGCTATACCCCCCCTGAAGGGGTAAGCCGGACCAATTAGCAAATATCGCAACATTTACACGTTAATCTTTTCTTCAATGAGGTATCTGTCCTTATAAGGAGAGTTACGTGATATAAGCTCACCCAGAAAGCCCGCCACAAAAAGCTGGGTGCCCATTACCATGGCAGCAAGGGCAATATAAAAATAGGGGCTTTCTGTTACAAGTCCCAGTCTTATACCATGATAGAGATAATAAATCTTTTGACCTCCCAGCCAGGCCGCCATCAAAAAACCAAGTATAAACATCAGGGTGCCCATAGTGCCGAAAAGGTGCATAGGCCGCTTTCCGAAGCGAAGTACAAAGGTGAGAGAGATAAGGTCAAGAAAACCTTTCATAAAGCGTCCTAAACCGAACTTGGTGGAACCGTATTTCCTCTGCCTGTGGGGAACGACCTTTTCGGCTATGGCTGAAAAACCGGCCTTTTTAACCATCACAGGCAGATAACGGTGCATCTCACCGTAAACCTCTATACTTTTAACCACCTCACTTCTGTATGCTTTCAGCCCGCAATTGAAATCGTGCAAGGGAATGCCGGTTGCAATACGCGCAGTCTTGTTGAAAATGCGGCTTGGAATTGTTTTGCTGAGAGGATCATAGCGGCGCTTTTTCCACCCCGAAACCATATCGTACTTCTCCCCGGTTATCATACGGTAAAGCTCAGGTATCTCTTCCGGACTGTCCTGCAAATCGGCATCCAATGTGATAACTACATCTCCTGATGCAACCTCGAAACCACAATAAAGAGCGGCCGACTTGCCGTAATTCCTCCTGAATTTTATTGCTTTGATTGTGTCATACCTGGCAGAAAGCTCCTGTATAACCTTCCATGAACGGTCATCACTCCCGTCGTCAATCACAATTATCTCATATGACAGATCATGACTCTCCATTACACTGTTTATCCAGTCAATCAGCTCCGGAACAGACTGCTCTTCATTATACAGGGGAACAACTATTGATATATCCATTGTAATGACTTTTAAGCTTGAAGTATTTTAGTTTTTTTCAAAAAGATCGAAGTTATAAGTGAAAAAAGAAATCCCATAAACACCGTATTAAATAATTGGCCAATAGCTATAACAAAAGGAGTCAGCACCCTTTCCTGCAACTGCATTGCCGTATCAATTTGTTCTTCCGTGAAGCCACCCTCATAAAGGCGCCTTGAAACCTCGGCAAGGGATTTATCCACCAGGCCGGGATCAATAAACTTGTGCAAAACATAAATAAAAACAGACAAAACTATGGATGCAAAAAGGCTTACAAGAAGTCCCGTGGCAAGAGACTTGCCGTATGTGATAAAACCGCCAAGCTCATTATCACGAAAAGCCTTGGTTGCCAAAACAATACCGGCAATCAAAATCAGATAGCCAATGTAACCTGTAATATTTTCAATGGTCAGGCCCAGCATCCACATAATTGTTTGATAGATGACAAAAACAAGGCCCAGCGTTACACCATAATTGAAGGTACTCTTAAGAATGGAGACTTCTCTTTGTTCTTCCATATTTTTTAAATTTAGTATGATTTATTGCCACCGTCACAAGTCTGATCAATAAACCTGAAAAAACAGCAGGGAAACATGTACAATAAAAAAACAAATATATCGGTTTTTCAAAAATAAAGATATAAAATTGGAAAATGGCTTCTTAGTTATTACTTTTGCATTGTGGGCAAGTCTTATACGGCCAGCTCCCGTCGAACTCCCCCAGGTCCGGAAGGAAGCAAGGGTAGACGGTTGTAGCGGTGCGATATAAGGAGCTTGCCCACTTTTTTTGTCTTAACACCTTGCCTCGCGGAGACTTAAAAACTACCACCCAGTTATAAAAGGATAATTAACCCTGATCTGTTTATATCTGTTTTATTTTTTTAAAAAGAGATTGTTAAATTTGTAAAGATCAAAATAAGCAGTTTATCTAACCACTAAAACTCTTGAATAAATGAAGTTCTTTATTGATACCGCCAACATAGATCAGATCAAAACAGCCCAAAGCCTGGGCATTATTGACGGAGTTACAACCAACCCTTCCCTTATGGCCAAAGAAGGTATCAAAGGGGAAAAAAATATTTCAGATCACTACTTAAAGATTTGCAATAGTGTGAAAGGTGATGTCAGCGCCGAGGTTATCTCAACCGATTTTGAAGGGATGATCGGCGAAGCCGAGAAACTTGCCTCACTGCATTCGCAGATCGTGGTAAAGATACCTGTTATAAGGGAAGGTATAAAGGCGATCAGGTACCTCTCATCAAAAGGAATAAGAACAAACTGTACGCTGGTTTTTAACCCGGGTCAGGCACTTCTGGCTGCAAAAGCAGGTGCATCGTATGTCTCGCCCTTTATAGGCCGTCTTGACGACATAGGCGAAAACGGAATAGAGCTGATTGAAAAGCTGGTTGACATATTCAACTACTACGGTTTCGGGACCGAAGTTCTTGCCGCCTCCATCAGGAATACCAATCATATATTAAGGTGCATGGAAGCCGGGGCCGATGTTGCGACTTGTCCGCTCGAGCCGATTCTGGGACTGCTCAGGCATCCCCTGACCGAGAGCGGACTTGAAAAATTCCTTGCCGATCATAAAAAACTAAACGATTGATCAGCAGGTCAAAGCAAGCAATTTTTAACCAGTTAAAAACAGGCCTATGCTTTTAAAGATCTATCCGGAAAACCCCAATATGAGGCACGTTTTGAAAGTAGCGGATATACTTAAAAACGGGGGGATAATTATTTACCCGACCGATACTGTATACGGGATGGGATGCGATATTTCAAATACCAAAGCCGTGGAAAAGATAGCCCGTCTTAAGGGTATAAAACTTAAAGATGCTGATTTCTCATTCATCTGTAACGATTTCAGCACTCTTTCAAATTACACGCAACATTTCAGCAACGCCACCTTCAAGCTTCTGAAAAAAAACCTGCCGGGTCCTTTTACATTCATACTGCCTGCTTCAAGCAACGTGCCCAAAATACTTCACAGGAAAAAGAAAACGGTTGGTGTACGCATCCCCGACAACCCGATAATTCTAAAAATTGCTGAAACCCTGGGCAGGCCGATTCTGAACACCTCCATTTATGATGAAGACGAAGTTGTGGAATACACAACCGATCCGGAGCTGATACATGAAAATTTCGAAAAAAAGGTTGACGCGGTCATAAACGGCGGATATGGCGGCAACATCCCATCAACCGTGGTGGATTGCACCGAAAACGAAGAGCCTGTAATAATCCGTGAAGGCAAAGGGGTGCTTGAATTATAGAATTCTACTTTCTCCAAAAGGAGGGTGAAAAGAGTACAAGCACGGTAAACAGCTCCAGGCGCCCAAGCATCATAAGGAACGAGAGGTACCATTTTCCGGATACCGGTATGTGTGAATAATTTTCTACCGGTCCCACATCCCCTATCCCCGGACCGACATTGCCCAGAGTTGCAGCCACAGCTCCAAAAGATGTGTCAAGGTTGTAACCCATCGATGCTATAACGCCTACACTGATTAGAAGTATTACGATGTAAAAAAACACGAATGCCATCACATTGTTTATAATATGGGACGGTACAACCTGGTTGTTGTAACGCACCTGTACGACGGCACTGGGGTATATAAGCCTTTTCAGCTCCAGGTAGCTGTTCCTGAATATAAGCAGTACCCTTATCATTTTAACCCCGGCGGCGGTAGAACCGGCACTCCCGCCAAAAAACATAAGAATAAAAATAATAATTGAAAAAAGCGGAAACCACTGAAGATAGTCGGAGGTAACATAACCGGTTGTTGTAACAATAGATACCACCTGAAAAGCAGCTTTTCTAAATGAATCCTCAACTGAAACTTCACCCAGTATTATAAAGCCTGCCGTTATTATCACCGTAAAAAAAACTATAACGGTAAAATAAAACCTGAATTCATCGTTTTCCCATGCTTTTTTAAACTTTCCATGCAAGGCAAAATAAGAGAGAGTAAAATTTGTGCCTGCTGCAATCATGAAAAAAATGATGACATATTGAATGTATGCCGAGTCGAAATGTGCAATGCTGGCCTGTTTTGTTGAAAATCCGCCGGTTGCCATTGTGGTAAACGCATGGTTAACCGCATCAAAAAGATCTACTCCCCCAACCATCATAAGTATTATCTGGGCAAGTGAGAATATAATATAGATACCCCAGAGTCTTTTGGCTGTTTCCTTAACGCGTGGATGGATCTTCTCTTTGGTGGGACCGGGCACTTCGGCCACAAAAAGCTGCATGCCGCCTACACCAAGTATAGGCAAAATGGCCAGTGAAAGAACAATTATGCCCAGTCCGCCGATCCACTGTGTAAGGCTCCGCCAGAAAAGCAATCCGTGCGGGAGTGATTCAATATCTTCAATTATGGTTGCCCCGGTTGTTGTAAAACCTGACATTGTCTCAAAAAATGCATCGGTTACCGAGGAGAAGGTGCCGCTTAAAACAAAAGGCATAGAGCCAAATATTGAAAACATCACCCAAACCAGTCCAACGATTATAAAACCCTCCCTTTTCCCGATAAAAGTGTCTTCTCTGCGGGTGGGCAACCATGCACTGCCTCCTACAACAAGTATGGCGATAAAGGTCAGCAAAAAAGCCTGAAAATCCTCTCCTCCATAGGCCAGGGAAACAATAATGCACAAGCCTATGAAAAAGCCTTCTATCAGCAAAAGCAGGCCGAGGATATTGATTATTTTTTTCCAGTTAACCATGAAAAAATAAAATTGCCGGAGCTTACGGCAGGGAAAAACTGCAATCCCCGGCCAAGGGTTATCCCTGCCTCTGCCTGCCGGTCATTTTACAATCAAAAACAAGAAGGCAAGGTTATGATATTTTATTTATATTTCAAAACCAAAAACTTTAAATCGGGATATGTTTTACGGATTCTGTTCATACGGGCCTGGCTGCCAAAGACTCAAAGTATAACTCCCGGTTATTGAGATTATCAGTCCTTTTACCATCACAGCGCAATAATGAGGGGGTTCAGGAACTGAAAAATTTGCCCACTTTAAAGATTGCAGAGGGCAGGGCAAAAACAACAACACGGTCATTCTCCTTTATTTGTGTCTCACCGCGGGCAACAAAACTTGACTTGCCGCGAATTATACCTCCTATTATGGCATCTTTTGGAAAATTGATATCCTTAATAGGACCCTTTGTTGCGACACTACCGGGTTTGGCAATAAACTCGAAAACTTCGGCTTCTGTGCCTGTAAGACATTTTATGGAGGTGACCTCATCTGTCATTGTAAACCTGAATATACGGCTTGCGGCACTAACCTTTTTATTTATTATGGTATCAAGGCCCATATTTTCGGCAATGCCAATGTAGTCAAAATTCTCAACCTCGCAGATCACCTTCTTGACACCCATTTTTTTAGCCATCAGACAGGAGAGGATATTTGTCTCCGAATTTCCTGTAACGGCAATAAATGCATCCATACCCTTTATGCCTGAGTCCCTTAGTAACTCAATATCTCTGCCATCACCGTTGATTACAAGAGTTTTGTCGACCAGATCGGATATTTTCTCGCACTTTTCCCCGTTTATCTCAATAAGCTTGATATTTGTATCAGCTTCCAGATCAAGTGCCGTTCTTATACCTATCCGGCTGCCACCCATTATCAGGATATTCCTGACCGGAAACTCCTCCTTTCCTGCATACCTCATAATCTGCTTAATACTCGACTGGTTTGTAACGACATAAACCAGGTCGTTTGACTGGAAAATATCGTCTCCTGACGGGATGATTGTATCCCCGTTACGGGTTATTGCAACAGCCCTGTATTCGTGTTTTTTCTCATCATACTGTATATCCTTCAGCTTTTTGTTTATAACCGGTGCGTTTTCTTCAAGTTTTATAACATACATTGATAGCCTTCCGCCTGTAAAATCCACAAAATCGGTTGAGGAGGTCTTGTTAAGCAGCGTTATTATCTCCTTTGAGGCTATCCTTTCGGGGTATATCATATAGTCAATCCCCATAGATATAAAATGCTCCTTGTTTCTTGGAACAAGGAATTCCGAGCTGTCAATACGTGCAATGGTCTTTTTGGCTCCCAGCCTTTTTGCCAGCAGTGCACCGGTTAAGTTGGTGTTTTCAAAATGCGATACCGCAATAAACAAATCGCACTTTTCAACATTGGCATCTTTCAGGGTCTTAAATGAGGTGACCGATCCCTGAACAGTCAAAACGTCGGAAACCGAATCGAAAAGTTTCAGCTTCTTACCGTCAGGGTCTATGACTGTTATATCATGCTTTTCATTGCTGAGCATCTTGGCAAGATGAGCTCCAACATCCCCGACTCCGGCAACAATGATGTCCATAAGGAAATGTTTTTATTGTTAAACCCTGCCGGTTAATAAACCGGATGAAAATTTAAAATTCAATAAATCTACAAACTTAAACAAACAGATGTTTATTATCCAAACCTCAATATATTTTAAAGCATATCTGGCGCAAGCTTCTGCCGGTTCTTTTGCAATACCGCCAAAGTGTGCACAAAGCTACGGCCCCTTATCAGCCCCTATCTTAACCACACGGTATAGGCTCCATGAGCTGATACAAAGTGAAAGTCAATATCTTTATCAAGACAAATCTGCTCAATGGTACCTGCAGTATAAAACGGGACGGATGAATCGGCAATCACCTTGCCAGGCTTAAAAAGACTGAAAAAATGAGAAGGGGAAATATTTGTGTGGCCCGTCAAAACCAGGTAATCCAGCGGGAATTTCTCTGTAGTCACTCTATCTTTCAGCTCTTTATCAACAGCAAAATAAAAACTCTTGTCCCCGAATGCCACAAAATTTTCCTGTCTACAGAAAGAGGGCAAAAAATTGCCGGAAGCCCTCTTTTCCACAGGCAGGTCAAAGGGGATTGGTTCGGGCTGACCAAGTCCTCTTTTTAAAGCCACATTGCCTGCAGTATAGCTTACATCGGGCGGGGAAGACCAGTCCAGCCCATAGCCAAGCAAAAGGCTGCATTCCCCTTCTATGAAATGGTAAAGTGAGGTGCCCGGGGAATTATAGATTATATACCCTTTTTGATGCGATATCATTATCTTTTGCATTCCGTTCAAAAACATACCGGCTATAGCCACAACAAGAAAAGCTTTCAAAAATACCGCCCTTTTTTCGATAATAAACAAAGTTCCCGACACTATAGCTGCATAGATAAGAATAAGCCCGGCAGGGGAAATATTTACATTTGAAAAGGTCGAATAAGGCAGCTGTTCAACAATCGCCACTGCAGAATTGAGGGTTTTAATGAAAAAGTTGCACACCCATGCAACCACCCCGGCACCAAAACCAACAGGTGAAAGTATCAGCAGTGCCATACCACTGTATATTATTAATATGGCCAATGGAATGGCAAAAAGATTGGTAAGCATAAAATAAACTGGAAACTGATTGAAATAGTAAAGGGCAAGCGGGAATGTCCCCAGCTGAGCTGAAAGGGAGACCGAAATTAATGACCACAGTGAGAGCGCAAACCGGTTTTTCAAACTTAAAGCTGAACTTATGCGGGGATAAAATATAACAATACCGAAAACTGCAAGATAAGACAACCTGAAGCCGACGGAAAAAAGCATGAAAGGATCACTCAGAAGAAGAAAAAAGGCTGAAGCGGCCAATGTATTTATAATATTGGTTTCACGTTTAATTGCAAATCCCGCGCAAACAAAAGTAAACATGGCCGAGGCACGCAAAACTGATGGGGAAAGACCGGTCAGCAATGCGTAAAACCATATACAGCCGATAATTATCACAGCCTTTATAATTCTGCCATGCGGAAATTTCTCAATGAACATAAAGGTAAAATGGAGAACCATAAAAAAAATTCCCACATGCAACCCCGAAACGGCCAGTATATGTGTTGCACCGGAGGATGCAAAAGATGTGCGAAGCTCCTCATCCAAACCCTCCCTGTAGCCAAGGGTCAGTGCTGATGCAACAGCCAGTTCATTACCGGAGAAGTTGTATTGACGGTAAATATCAATGAGGTTTTCCCTCATCCTAAAAGCAAACAGTCGTAGAGCACTGCCCCTTGAAGAATCGATTTTCAGCCATTGTGAATCCTCAAAAAATGCCGTTCTCCTTACTCCCCTCATCTCCATATAGCCTCTGTAATCAAACTCCCAGGGGTTGCCTGAATTGGTGATCTCCCGAAGACGGTTGTACAAAATCAGCCTGTCGCCTGCCCTGAGTGAGCGGGAACGGTCGCCGGAGCGGAAATAGGCAACAAAATCCCCGCAAGTGGGATAAGTTTCAAGAGAATCCAGGTAATATCTTGCCGTAAGCAACACTCCAGTGCTTCTGTCTTTCTCCTCAGGTGGCTCTGTTATATCTGCAACAATAAAACCGCTTCCTTCCCTTATATTTTCAAGGTAAGGCCTGTTTTGCCTTTGATAGACAAGAAAAACACCCGTAAGCACGAACAAGAGGTTTAAAACAGCCCCGCTGAACCATCTCAAATGATAAAAGTGACGAACTTTTTTGTGAAGCCATATAAAAAGTGTTAAAACAAGAGGAAAAAGCACGATAAAATACATATGTGCCAAAGAGAAGGAAAAGTGCCTCTGAATGGCTATTCCAGCAATCAGCGGCAACAGAAACCGCAGAAAGGGGGCTTTACGCAATTCTCTGTAAAGGTGCACAGGGAGTTATTTAAATTAATAGATAAAAATCCTGACCCTTACAGTAAAGTTATAAAAAAAAAATTATCAGCGGGGGGTTTTAACCTTGTAATTGACCTCTACCTTACCCCTTGAAATAGAGTTCAGCTTACCTCTGAGCAATCGTCTTTTAATCGGGGAAATAAGATCGGTAAAAAGGCGACCCTGAAGATGGTCATACTCATGCTGTATTATGCGGGCTGCATATCCTTCATAATATTCGTCATGAAAATTAAAATTTTCATCATAATAGCGTATCCGTATCCTTGATTTTCTCTCAACTTCTTCCCTTATCTCGGGTACACTAAGGCATCCTTCCACATACACGGAACTATCTTCTTCATATGATACAATTTCGGGATTGATAAAAACCTTTTTTAGGTCCTTAAGTTCCGGCTCCTCCTCACTCTCCAAAGGGGAGGCATCCACTATGAAGATACGATCAGACCTTCCTACCTGCGGGGCTGCAAGCCCGATGCCCTCCGAATGGTACATGGTCTCAAACATATCAGATATAAATTCTTTAAGCCCTTTGTAGTCTGAGGAGATTTCGGAAGCCTTCCGGCGCAAAACCGGTGAGCCGTATAAATATACCGGCAATATCATAATAAATAGACTTTATCTTATAACAAAAAAGTATCACATTTTGTTGCACTGCTCCATATAGGATTGCAATATAATGACTGCACTAATTTTATCTACCGTTTCCTTGTTTTGGCGAGCTTTCCTTCCCAGTCCGCCTTCCAGCATAGCCTTTTTGGCCATCCCTGAAGTAAACCTCTCATCTTCAAACTTCACCTCTTTAGCGGGATATCTCTTTTGCAGCTTTTCGACAAAAGCATCAAGTTCTCCCCTCATCTGAGATGGCCGGGTGTTCACCGGATCACCCACAACAAAACAATCCACGGTCTCTTTTTCCAGGTAATCATCAAGAAAATCAAACAGCTCGTGCGTCCTGACTGTAGCCAAACCGTTAGCCGTGATCCGCAAAGGGTCACTTACGGCCAAACCGGTTCTCTTTCGCCCGTAATCTATAGCCATTATCCTTCCCATACCAAAATTGCAAATTTACTAAAAAATAAAATCATGCACGGCGCACCACCCCAAAAAAAGGGCACCCTTTTGGGCACCCTTTTTATCAGGTAGTTTTGGTTTGCTTACTTATCACCTTCGTATTTAATCGAGGCTTTTTGAACGTAAGAGTTATACCTCCATTTTGCATTCTCCTCGGCAGCCCTGAACAACTCTTCTGCCTGCTCGGGAAAAGCTTTTTTAACGGAAGTGTAACGAACTTCGGAGTTGAGGAAATCCTGGAACTTGTTCCAGTCCGGCTCCTTCGAATCCAGAATAAAGGGGTTCTTGCCCTGCTCTTCAAGACGGGGATCATAGCGGTACAATGTCCAGTAACCGGCTTCAACAGCCTTCTTGGTCTGCTCTATAGCCTTGCCCATTCCGCTTCTCAACCCGTGGTTAATACAGGGTGAATATGCAATGATCACCGAGGGACCCGGATAAGCTTCAGCTTCCCTGATTGCCTTCAGGTATTGAGCCTGACTTGCACCGATCGCCACCTGGGCAACATAGACATATCCGTAGTTCATTGCCATCATTCCCAGATCCTTCTTGCGGATACGCTTGCCTGCAGCTGCAAATTTTGCAATGGCTCCAACCGGTGTGGCTTTGGAAGCCTGACCGCCGGTATTACTGTAAACTTCGGTGTCCATAACCAGCATATTAATATCCTCGCCTGTGGCAATAACATGGTCCAGTCCACCGTAACCGATATCATAAGCCCATCCGTCACCTCCGAATGACCATATCGATTTTTTAACCAAATAGTGTTTACGCTTAAGTATCTCTTGGGCATAAGGCTCCTTTTTGCCCTCAAGTGCTTTTATAACCTTTTGCGAAGCTTCCCTGGATTTTTCGGCATCATCTTTATTTGCCATCCATTCTTTGAAAGCCTCCTTAACATCGGACTCAAGGTCACCCTTCATAGCCTCTTCCATAGCCCCTTCTATGTGCCTGCGCATCTGGTTAACTCCCAGTGCAAAGCCAAAGCCATATTCGGCGGTATCTTCAAAAAGCGAGTTAGCCCATGCCGGACCTTCACCATTTTGGTTGGTCCTGTAAGGAGTGGAAGGAGCGGAACCACCGTAAATAGAGGAGCAACCCGTAGCATTGGCTATCATCATACGGTCTCCGAAAAGCTGTGTTATAAGCTTTACGTAGGGTGTCTCACCGCAACCTGCACATGCACCCGAGAATTCAAAGAGAGGCTGAGCGAACTGTGAATTTTTTACATTTTTGGTTTTGTCAAGAAGAGCATCTTTGTAGCCCACTTTTTCATGCATATAATTCCATCGCTCATCTTCCTTCATCTGGCTTTCAAGCGACTTCATTTCAAGTGCCTTTTCCTTGGCCGGACAAACATCAACGCAGTTTCCACAACCGGTGCAGTCAAGCGGACTTATCTGGATGCGGTAACGATAATCTTTAGTAGGACCGAGCCCTTTAATTGTTTTTGTTCCGGCCGGAGCATTTTCAGTCTCCTCTTCAGTTAGCAGGAAAGGTCTTATAACTGCATGAGGGCAAACATATGAACACTGGTTGCACTGTATACAGTTCTCCGGTATCCACTCGGGAACATGTACGGCAATTCCGCGTTTTTCATAAGCCGTTGTCCCGGGCGGGAAAGTACCATCTTCCCTGTTCAGGAACGCGCTCACGGGCAACTGGTCACCCTTCTGGGCAACTATGGGATTCATAACGTTCTTGATAAACTCAGGCAAATCACCGTTCTCATCTTTCTTTACCGACTGCGGCTCAATATTTTTCCACTCGGAAGGAACTTCTACTTTTGTAACATCTCCTCCGCGATCCACTGCAGCATGGTTCATTTTTACTATTTCCTCGCCTTTCATGCTGAAGGTCTTCACAATAGCATCCTTCATCTCCTTTACAGCCTTGTCGTAAGGGATCACCTCAGATGTTTTGAAAAAGGCCGATTGCATAATTGTGTTGGTTCGTCCCCCAAGGCCTATCTCTTCGGCAATTTTCGTTGCATTTATGCAGTAAAATTTTATATCGTTATCAGCCATGTACTTTTTCATGTGATCCGGCAGGTGCTTTTTTGTCTCCTCTTCATCCCATATGCTGTTAAGAAGAAAAGTGCCTCCTTTTTTCAACCCGTCAAGCAGATCGTATTTTTCCAGATAAGCCGGAACGTGACAGGCAATAAAATCTGCCATCTTAACAAGGTACGGCGAGCGAATGGGATGGTCGCCAAAACGCAGGTGAGAGACTGTCAAGCCTCCCGATTTTTTAGAATCGTAAGCAAAGTATGCTTGTGCAAATTTATCGGTTGTCTCCCCTATGATCTTTATAGAGTTCTTGTTGGCACCAACGGTTCCGTCACCGCCTATACCATAAAACTTAGCAGCATACGTACCTTCCGAAGAAACGTCAATTTCAGGCTTCAAAGGCAGTGAATGATAGGTTACGTCATCAATGATCCCGACGGTGAACTGGTCTTTGGGTTCCGGCAGCTTAAGATTGTCAAAAACTGATTCTATCATCGCCGGCGTAGTATCCTTGGAGCTTAGTCCGTAACGGCCGCCTACAATAAGGGGTGCGTTCTCCTGTCCATAAAACAGATCTTTGACATCCATATACAGGGGTTCACCGTTAGCACCAAGCTCTTTGGTCCTGTCAAGAACAGCTATACGCTTAACCGAGTCAGGCAGCGCCCTGAAGAAATACTTGGAAGAGAAAGGACGGTAAAGATGTACAGTTATCATACCCACTTTTTCTCCCTTACTGTTCAGGTAATCCACAACCTCCTTAATTGTCTCGGTTACCGAGGCCATTGCAATAACTACATTTTCTGCCTCCGGATCCCCGTAATAAGTAAAGGGGTGATATTCGCGTCCGGTTATCTTATTGATCTCCTGCATGTACTCTTCGACAATATCAGGAACAACCTCGTAAAACCTGTTGGCTGCCTCCCTTGACTGGAAATAAATGTCAGGGTTCTGAGCCGTACCTCTTGTAACGGGACGCTCCGGATTGAGAGCATTATCACGGAACGCCTGTACCGCATCCTGATCTATAAGCTTTGACATTTGTTCCGGGTCACAGGGCTCAACTTTCTGTACTTCATGAGATGTGCGGAAACCGTCAAAGAAATGGAGAAAAGGTACCCTGCTCTTTATGGAAGCAAGATGAGCAACAGGAGCAATATCCATAATCTGCTGAGCACTGGAGGTAGCCAGCATTGCAAAGCCGGCCTGCCGGCAGCTCATCACATCACTGTGATCACCAAAAATCGAAAGCGCCTGCGCAGCAAGGCTCCTTGCACTTACATGAAACACACCAGGCAGAAGCTCCCCTGAGATTTTGTACATATTGGGGATCATAAGCAGCAATCCCTGGGATGCCGTATAAGTTGTAGTCAAAGCACCAGCCTGCAGGGAACCGTGAACTGCTCCGGCCGCTCCCGCTTCGGACTGCATTTCAATAACCTTGAGAACATCCCCGAAGGAGTTCTTTTTCCCCGTTGCTGCCCATGCATCAACGTTTTCTGCCATGTCAGATGACGGGGTGATCGGGTAAATAGCCGCAACCTCACTGAATATGTAAGACACATGTGAAGCTGCATAATTTCCGTCACAAACTATAAATTTCTTTTCTTTTGTCATTTTTATCTCCTTTCAGTTAAATATTTAAAAAATTGTCTGTTGGCCGGTTTGGCCTATGGAATTTAGATTTTCTAAGTTAAACATTTTTAATAAAAAGCAAAAATAAACAGGCTGGGATTTATGGAATATGACATTTTTCATCTGTATACGACCATATCCGGCATTTTACCTTTCCTTTTACCTGAAAAAAAAAGGCATACCCTACAAGCGGTACACCTTATGTCAGATTTTCAAAGAGCCCGGATCTATCCTGTGTTCATTGAAATGAGAAACTCCTCATTGGACTTTGTCTTCATCATTCGATCCCTGAGAAACTCCATTGCTTCTATAGGAGTCATATCCGCCAGGTAATTGCGAAGGATCCATACCTTGTTCATCACATCCTCTTCAAGAAGAAGCTCTTCACGTCTTGTACTGGAAACGTTGACATCTACAGAGGGGAATATCCGCTTGTTGGACAACTTCCTGTCAAGCTGCAGCTCCATGTTTCCGGTTCCTTTAAATTCTTCAAATATAACGTCATCCATTTTGGAGCCGGTCTCAGTGAGAGCTGTGGCAAGAATGGTAAGGGAGCCTCCTTTCTCTATATTGCGTGCAGCGCCAAAAAAGCGTTTCGGCTTTTGCAGTGCGTTGGCATCCACCCCACCCGAAAGAACTTTTCCGGATGCGGGAGATACGGTATTGAAAGCTCTTGCCAGCCTTGTTATCGAATCAAGGAGAATAAAAACATCATGCCCGCATTCAACCATCCGCTTGGCCTTCTCTATAACCATGTTTGCAACCCTTACATGCCTTTCAGCCGGCTCATCAAAAGTGGAGGATATAACCTCAGCTTTTACATTTCTTGCCATATCGGTCACCTCTTCGGGGCGCTCATCAATTAGCAACACCATCATATAAACTTCAGGATGATTGACTGCAACGGCATTGGCAACCTCTTTGAGTAAAACTGTTTTACCGGTTTTAGGCTGTGCAACAATCAGGCCCCTCTGACCTTTTCCGATTGGTGTAAACATATCGACCACTCTCACCGAAAGGCTGTCGCTTGCAGGGCTGACCAGCCTGAACTTTTCATCAGGGAAAAGCGGAGTAAGATAGTCGAAAGGTACGCGGTCACGAATAAATTCAGGATTGCGGCCGTTTATCTGCTCAACTTTGATAAGAGGGAAGTACTTCTCCCCTTCCTTCGGAGGCCTGATATTTCCTTCAACGTTATCACCTGTCTTTAAGCCAAAAAGCTTTATTTGTGACTGGGAAACATATATATCATCGGGCGAGTTAAGATAGTTGTAATCCGAAGAGCGCAAAAAACCGTAACCATCGGGCATTATCTCAAGGACCCCCGAAGCGTAAATAATACCGTCAAAGTCAAACTCGCGCATACCGTTTCTTCGATCCTGCGGCCTTCTTGATGATGTATCCTTATCGGCAGTCTTCTCCTGGGCCTTATCAGTTGCCTTCTCTTTCTGCTTATCAGCAGTTTTTTCTCTCTGTTTATCAGTTGCCTTCTCTTTCTGTTTATCAGCTGGCTTCTCCTGAGACTTGTCGGTTGCCCGATCTGGTTCCTGACTCTCCTGTTTTTTTTGGTTTTCAGAGATTTCTTTGGTTTTTTGTTGTTTAGGGCGCTCCTTAGTCTCTTCTGCCTTTTCAGAAACTTCAACAGTTTCTTCCTTCTTTTTTGCCTGAGCCTGCTCCGTTTTCCCCTTTGCCTCCTCGCGGGATTTTCTGTTGCTTTCTTTGTCAACCGGCTGTTCCTGCTCTTTTCTGGAAGATGGTCTGCCCGGACTCCGGGTGGATTGCTTTGTTTTCTGATTTTGATTTTCTTTCCCGGAGGATATAATAGCCTGCTGGTCCAGGATCTTGTATATCAAATCCTGTTTTTTTAATGAATCAACTCGCTTAATGTTAAGATTTTTAGCAATTTCTCTCAACTCGGAAACAAGCTTCTTGTTCAGTTCAAGAATGTCGTACATAGATTTAATAAATGTTGGAATTTTGTATATAAGTTAGTAATATATTAATTTTTTCAGATAAGATTCCCACGGGATAAAACTGCAATATAATCAACAATTAGTTGGGAATAAATAAATTAAGGTTTATTATTGACCGGGAAGTTATTTTGCAATAATAACCAATTAACTCTAATTATCCAAATAATTGGAAAAAAAATAGTAAAAATTTTATCTACCCTCTTTTTTATATTAAACAAATAATTAAGTTTGTTATTGATTACAAGATAATTTCAAAACCTCTAATGAAAATATAAGTGCCTGAAAGGCAGGTGTTTTGTCTGAGGCAAAATAATTTTTTGGTTAAATATGTTGTGCTTTTTAGCTCTTTGTTTAAATATTTATATATTAAATGAACATTTTTGGTCTTTACAACGTACTAAAATTAACGACTAATCTTCTCCGCTAAATGAGGCAACTGAAAATTATCAAACAAGTAACCAACCGGGAAACACCTTCATTGGACAAGTATCTGCACGAAATAGGAAAAGTCGAACTTATTTCGGCCGAAGAAGAGGTTGAGCTGGCAAAAAGGATCAGGAATGGTGACAAGGAAGCCTTGAATAAATTGATAAAAGCCAACCTGAGGTTCGTTGTTTCAGTCTCAAAGCAGTATCAGAATCAGGGATTGTCGCTGCCGGACCTGATCAATGAAGGGAATGTCGGCCTGATCAAGGCTGCACAGCGTTTCGATGAAACAAGGGGATTTAAATTCATCTCATATGCCGTTTGGTGGATCAGGCAATCTATTCTCCAGGCACTGGCCGAGCAGGCACGTATTGTAAGACTGCCTCTAAACAAGATCGGTTCTCTTAACAAGATCAACAAAGTCTTTTCAGAACTTGAGCAACAGCATGAAAGAGAGCCATCAGTTCTTGAAATCGCTCAGGCCCTGGAGCTATCGACTAAAGATGTTAAAGAATCGCTGATGGGTTCAGGACGCCATGTATCTATGGATGCACCAATTTCCACTGATGAAGAAGCCAACATGCATGAAGTTTTATTTGATGAAGAGACCCCCGAACCCGACAGGGAGCTGTTGAACGAATCACTTCGCAAGGAAATTGAAAGCACCCTCTCTATGCTTACCTACAGAGAGGCAAATATTGTAAAATTATACTTCGGGCTTAACGGAAAATACCCGCATACACTGGAGGAGATCGGCGAAAGATTCAGCCTTACCCGTGAAAGGGTCAGGCAAATAAAAGAAAAGGCCATAAAGAGGTTAAAAGGGACAACCCGTAACAAAATACTCAAAACATATCTTGGGTAGCAAAGAAAGCAAAACTTGTCCCGGCCGGTTTATTGTAAAAAATTAGAGCTATATTTGAGCCGTCAAATTTTTAACTTTCAATTATGGTCTCTTCTCTATCAGCCTTTGACAACCAAAAACAAAAAGACAAAGCAATTGTAGCCCCCTCGGTTTTATCAGCCGATTTCGGTCATCTCGACAGCGAGATTGAGATGATAAACAACAGCGAGGCCGACTGGTTTCATATTGATGTAATGGACGGTGTTTTTGTTCCCAACATCTCCTTTGGCTTTTCAGTTATTAAACATATAAAGGAAAAAGCACTAAAACCCCTGGACGTGCATCTGATGATTGTCGACCCTGACCGTTATATTGAGGAATTTAAAAATGCGGGGGCAGATATACTGACCGTTCATTATGAAGCTTCCATTCACCTCCACCGCACCTTGCAGTATATCAAGTCACTTGGGATGAAAGCCGGGGTTTCGCTGAATCCCCACACACCTGTTAGCTGCCTTGAGGAGATTCTGCCGCACACCGACCTGGTACTGATCATGTCGGTTAATCCCGGGTTTGGCGGACAAGAATTTATTGAAGAAAGTCTTGAAAAAATTAATAAGCTCAAAAAACTCATCGGCAATAAAAGGACGCTTATCGAAGTGGACGGGGGAATCAACACAGACAACGCAAAAGGCCTTGTAAAGGCCGGCACGGATGCACTGGTTGCAGGAAACGCTGTATTCAAATCACCCGATCCTTCCGGTACAATTTCAAAGCTTAAGGGTCCCTACTCCTTTCCTTCGAGATAATCCTGCAAATATGAAAAATGGGGGGTAAGCCTTCCGTTTTTCACAATTGTCGCCCTCTCTATAATTCCTTCACTGTCATTTAATATCGATGGAAAAATATGCTCTATGAGCTTTTGTGAAAAATCCACAGAGGCATCACGCGGCAACTCCCCCGGCAAATTGTCCACGGCCATTACAGTTATGTTCTTTTGGTCAAAAGGTTCACCTTCTTTACCCGTTTCAGGATTATACCCGTAAAAAGGCTCACCGATAGTGGAAGCTCTTAAGGTAGATGCTATAGGCTTGCCTATATCACAGCTAATATCGGCAATGACAGATATTTTAAAACCGGGCTCCATGTAATCCTCCTTTTCGAGAAAAACCGGTGAACGGGGATCCCAGTAGTGACAGGGCATGAAAATATCGGTCACTTTTGTGTAGGGATTAAAGGTTGATTCATACTCTTCCGGGTAATAAAAGAAATGCTGCAGGTCAAATTCACTGCCGTCTTTTCTTTTTACATAGTGCCAGGGCTCAATCTGGCAAAGCACAGGTTCGTCAAATGTTTCATTGAGAAACTCCTCCGGCTTTACCTTTCTCAAATTCAATATTTCGAGTGTTTCAAGCGCACCTTTGGCAACACGCCCTCCGCCGGTTATAAGTATTTTAACGGGAGGAAGTGATACCTTGCTTAGTTCTCCCATCATCTCCCGCATATCAAAGCACTCATAAGCCCGCTTTAAATTGTATTCTCCCGTGCGCAATCCATAAGCTATAAGCCCGTTATAGGCACCCACAATCCCTGCAAACCTTCCGAAAGCGACAAGGCGAATATTATCACGATCAGTGAGGTATTCATAATCTATAAGTGTGATATTTTTACGGGCTATCTCCTGGAGAAGCTTGCGGTTATGCGGCTGTTTTTTCCCCGTATGTGAAAAAAACATATAGGATTTTCCTGAAATCAAAGTTTCCACGGCAACCTCTTTCACCCCTATAAGCAGATCACAGTCACTCAGATCATTTGCAACCCTTAAACCTTTATCTTCATACTCTTCATCTTTGTAGCACCTTATATCGCTGCTCTGAACAACTATATCAAATTCGGGGAATTTATCAAGCAGCTCAACCGAATGTTTTGGGGTAAGCGGGACTCTCCTGTCAATCGGAACCTTGGTTTCCTTTAAAATACCGGCTAAAAATTTTTTGTTCATAAAATAACAGTTTAATGAATACGCTGAAAATGTAAGCATGACATAAGCCTGACGCCTTGTCGTATATTTCGCAGTTATGGCAGATTTTTTAATGGCCTGATCATTTGCTTGTTTACAAAAATAAAGTTTTTGTGTAAAATTTTCAGCCATTTTTAACGTTAAATCTTTGGCATTGACTTTGCACCTGTAAAAATGGGGCTGACTGGTTTTGACAGCAAGGTGAACGGATATGTAAGCATGCCGAGCTAAGCATTTTTATCTCGTAAAACTGAAATGCAAAAAATTAAGAGGCGAAAACAACTTCGCGCTTGCAGCATAACCTTCAGTAAGGTATGCTAATCCCAGGGTCAAGGAACCCGGGGCAAGCTGTCTCTCAAAAACCCCGCTCAACGGTTTTTGGTAAAGAGGCATTCGAAAAGTTGAGCTGCACGGGGAACAGTCCCGGTTTCCCCGTTAAGACCAAAGGGACTCGGGTTGCAGGTTGGTTGTCTGTTGCCGCCCTGCTTCCGACAACAAACAACAGACTAAGCATGTAGAAAGCATATTGGTTCCTTGTTTGGACGAGGGTTCGAATCCCTCCAGCTCCACCACATCACCCGGCCCTTAGCCGGGTTTTTCATGATAAAAAGTCATTACACAACTATCGCAATCCTTAAAGGGCAATAATTAGAACAATCATAACACTCATGGGGATAGTAAGATTATCCAGGCCTTTCCAGCTAATCATTTCAACAATGGCCCCCACAACAGCTACCAGCAAAGCAAGCCAGAAAACCTTGGGCTCAAAGCTCATAAACCTGAAGTAGAGAGCAATAATGCTGATAATAAAACATGAAATAAGAAAAGAGATTGAGCCCAGCCAGGTTTTCTGCAGCTTCCTTTTAAATATGCGTATTTTATGATTGTATTGCTGAAGGTTGAGTCCGAGAACACCTGCCACAGGATCACATATAGCCAGAACCATCATGGGCAAAATGAAAAGCAGCCTGTCATCAAGCAAATTGGATATTAAAAAAGTCAGGTATATTGAAAGCGGCAAAAGGTAGCTTCCGGCAGAAATTCTGTCTATGTCATGAATTGATTTCAGGTATGTTGAATTGCGGCTTACAAGCAACAAAATAAAAAAAATGGCAGCCAGAGCCAGTACATACCAGTGATCTTCAAAAAGATACGGAAAGGTGACAGTTGACAAAGTTGCAGTAAAATGCGCAAACTTTCGTGTTATTTCACCTTTAAGGCCGAGCCTTCTGTAAACCATTTCATTAAAAGTGAGCAGCAAACTCAGTGCAATCAAAAATAATATTGCTATACCTACCTGATTGTCCATTTTAGCTGTTTTAGAATTTTAAAAAAGTATTTTTTCAAAATATCCACCTGAGAGCCAGGCTATAAAAGCTCCTCCCGCAACAAGACTGTCGAAACGGTCAAGAAACCCACCATGTCCGGGAAGAAGATTGCTGAAATCTTTTACATTATACTTCCTCTTGTATAATGAAGTGGCCATATCACCGGCAAACGCAAATATAACAATTCCGGCGGCCAGAATTAAAGTATTGAAAATCTGTGTTTCAATAAGTCCTCTAAGCAGCAAAGAACTTGCAACAGCAATCAAAGCACCGCCAATGAAACCCTCATATGTTTTCCCGGGACTTACTGCAGGAAAGATTTTTCTCCTGCCCATTAACTGTCCGCTTATCTGACTGAAAGCGTCAAAAATTGAAAGCACCAGAAAGGTGAAAAGCAAAATTCCCTTCTCCATCTGGCTAAACCGGTAAAACCCGGCAGAGAAAACCAAAAAAAGAAACAGAAATACAAAAAAGAAATATTTTCTCCTGAAATCCGAACGGCGGAACAAGAGAAAAATCTCTGCGAACCCGGTCAGTATGATTAATATTGCAAGGTAATGAAAAAAGGCAGTGTTAAAGATTATTGAAAAAAACAATACGTGTATAATAAAAAAATATGTAATGTACTTTACAAGGATCTCACGTGCCTGATCACGGCTCTTTTTTCTGCCGATCAAATAAAAGCCGGCTCCTCCGAGTATGAAATATATCAGAATTATAATATAAATTGTAAGTATCATATATGTGGCTTCAAATATAAGTTAAATCCGGTCACCTTCTCAGGTGAGGATCATTAATATTCCGAAAGCAAGTATCACATATGCAAATGAATCTCTGAGCGCCCCCTCTTTTTTGGCAAAATTTATTCTTCTTGTCAGCAACGGACCAAAAATTGCCCCCAGCAGGGAACCGGAAGTGAGAAACAAAACAAGTGTCATATTTATATTTCCAAGAAACAGGTGGCCTGTCAAAGCCGAAAGCGTATTTATAAACAATATCATCAAAGAGGTGCCGGCCACAAGCTTTATGGGCAGTTTAACGGCAAACAGTCCCGCTAGCACCGGTGCTGTTCCGCTGGTGCCAAAGGTCCCCGAAATCATTCCCCCCACAAAACCGTAAAACGAGCCTGCGGGCACCTTATTGAAAAGACGGAGAAAAAATGAGCTGCTTTTTTCCGCTTTAGCCTCTCTCTCTTTTTTCCGGTTGTTGTACATTATCAATAAAGCAAGCAGTATGGAATAAATGCCAAAGCCCGACCTGAGCTGCTCCGGATCAAGCAGTCCGGTTACCGAAGCGCCCGCTATGGCGCCCATAATACCTGCAATGGCAAAGATCAAGCCGGTATTTAAATGCAAATTCCCGTGGCGGTAATGACCTAAAGCCCCGATAAAACATATCGGAAGAGTGGCCGCAAGAGAAGTTGAAACCGCCACATGGGCAGGGACCTGAAAAAAGAGCATGAGTGCGGGGGGGAAGAAAAAACCCCCGCCTCCACCAATCATTGTTGCCAGCAACCCTATCACAAAGCCGATTAAAGGCAACCAGAGGTAACTGGACTCGAATGTGGAGTAAAATACCATATTATAATTATTTATCTCCGGAATCTTCTTTAAGCACCCAGTAAAGCCCCTTTGCATTTGTTCTCATCTCGGGTATTATAATTTGTATAATCAGGTGCTCCAGGGCTGAGAGAATCCCCCAGACAACCATAATATAATAAAAAGGAGTTATAAAGCCGTAGGTAAAAAGCACAATGAAAAAAGCCCCCTGAATATAACCCCCTATCTTGGTCGAATACAAATGAAGACTGGGTGTTTTTTTGAATTTTATCAGTGAAAAAATCACGAATGAAAAGGTCATTCCTATAAACAATAAGAAGCTTTCAATATGGGGCATGAAATCATCCAGCTTAAATACAAAGATACCCGTGAAAGCCAGCAAATATGTCAGATTATCGGCAAATGAGTCAAGCTTTGCCCCAAATTCAGTTTCAAGGCCGAATTTTCGGGCAATATAGCCGTCGGCAACATCTGAAAGCAGGTTAATTACAATGAATATTGCAAAAAGGGTTTCCCAGCCCGACAATGCAAACCATAAAATAAAAGGAAAAGCTATCACCCTGTAAAATCCAAGCAGATTAGGAATTGTAAATATCTCGCGCCTGTTCATACATCCATCCGATATTTGGTTTCCTTATTGCGTAAAGTATGCTTTGTATGCATACCCTTGCCAGTTTTAAGCCTGTAAACTTAAAACATTTTTAATTATTAAACAAAGAAACCAAAAACTCCTCTTTGTAAAGCACACATATACAATTTTTTATATCAGGCAAATGAGGCAGGTATTAAAAAATTAAAACACTTATTGACATTAAAAACCGTTAAAATTATGTATATATGATTTTAAAATATGTATATATTTGCGAAACATAAATACGATTTTTTCAAATGAACCCCCATCAGACTTTGGCAGACAAAACGATGATGAACAAGCATGGGGATTCATTCAGAAAAAAGAAATGTATTTAATTGACATTCTATAATAACTTATTGAATATTAGCTTAATAAACCTGATTTGTACGGATGAAGCTGCCAAAAGACAGAAAAAACGATTACTCCAGAACTGCTATTGACAAACGGATTAAATTTTTAAGCAGTAATAACGGAATTGATATTAAATATTTGAAAGGCAATAAAGTTGATCCGGAAAATGCAAGGGGTAACATCGAAAATATAATTGGCTTTTCTCAAGTACCCGTAGGGGCGATCGGACCCCTCAAGGTCAACGGAGACCATGCAAAAGGCGATTTTTTTGTCCCCCTCAGCACATCCGAAGGTGCATTGATAGCCTCGTTTAACCGCGGATCAAGGATTATAACTCTTTCGGGTGGCGCAAACGTTCTTGTATTAAAGAACACCATACAAAGGGCCCCCTGCTTTGAACTGAAGAATTTGTCCAAAGTACAGGAGTTTATCGAGTGGATTCAAAACAATTTCAATACTCTTAAGCAGGTTGCAGAAAGCACAACAAAAACCGGCAAGTTGACAGGCTATAGTACTTATATTCAGGGAAAAATAGTTTTTCTGCGGCTGGAGTTTTTTTCAGGCGATGCAATGGGTATGAATATGGTCTCAAAATCTTCCCAGGAGATTTGTAATTACATTAAGGAGCACTTTCCAATTGAGGGATATTTACTTGAAAGCAATATGGCGGTCGATAAGAAGCCCTCCGGCATTAACAGTATTCTGGGAAGAGGGAAAAGTGTAACTGCTGAGGTTGTATTAAAAAAGGACCTTATCTCAAAATACCTTTACACAACCTCAGAGGCAATTGACAAGGCTTACAGGCAACAGCTCATGGGCGGAGTGCTTGCGGGAACCCAGGGGGCCAACGGTCACTTTGCCAACGGTGTTGCAGCTCTGTTTCTGGCATGCGGACAGGATCTTGCCAATATAAGTGAATCTAGTGTAGGCTACACTTATATGGAAGATTTAGGCGGTGATCTGTACGTATCTGTAAACTTGCCCTCCCTGGTAGTAGGAACTGTAGGGGGCGGAACCTCCCTTCCAACACAACGCGAATGCCTTGAAATTATGGGCTGTTACGGCAACGGGAAAGCCCTGAAATTCACGGAAATTGCTGCGGCGACCGTGCTGGCAGGAGAAATATCTCTGGCTTCCTCGGTTGTGGCAGGCGACTTTATTACCGCTCATGAAAAATACGGGCGCAACCGCCCGAAATAGCTTTTTTTAACTTCAGACTTCGGCAGAAATTTTTGCAACCATGAGGCTGCAATGAAAAGTGCTGTGTTATTGAGATAAAAACCTGTCTAAATTTTAGTAAATTTTTCTCAACCTTTTGTTTCTTCCTCCACTTTTTTAAATGTAAGCACCATATCGCCCAATACGATAATTAAAGCGATACTACCAAGAATGGCAGGTATAATATACACATTTTCATAAGCGACACCTTCAAACCAGTGTCCGAACACGGGAGATCCGAGCCATGCACCGATCCATCCGATTACAACTTTTGATATAAAAGAATCGGGACCGGTTCTTATGTAAAGCTTAAACCCAAAATGCAGTATGGCTGATACAACGATACTTATTACCAGCAATATCAGAAAACTGAGAAAATCCATTCCTATCATACGCCCTCCTGTTTTTATGGTTTAAAACTAAATTAAAAAATAGTCAATAACACAGCACTTTTAAATATCAACAGGCACATATGCATAATCCTGCCATCTTAAACAAAGATATTGTTTAATTCGTTACATACCAAACAAAAAGAGAGCTAATTACTTACCCTTTGATTGAGGCTATCTCCTCTACGGCTTTTATTGCCGCCTCGATCTGCTCTTCTGTATTGAAAGGGCCGAGACCAAACCTCACTGTTCCCTGAATATCTTTTGTACCGAGTCTTTCATGAACCATCGGAGCACATTGCAGGCCTGTGCGGCAGGCAATATTGTAATCCACATCAAGCATCATGCCAACATCAGCCGACGACATACCGGTAATATTAAAGCTCAAAACGGGATTTTGATTTTCGGTATTTTCCGCACAATAAACTTTAACCCTTTCAATATTCTGAAGTCCGTTCCTCAGTTTGTCCCACAACACCAATTCCTGATTGTGGATGTTTTCAATACCTTTTTCATTTATCCATTTTACCCCGGCATTTAAGCCGGCCACCCCGGCCATGTTAAGGGTGCCGCATTCAAGCCTGTAGGGAAATTCCTCAAGATGGGAAAGTTGTGCAGAGCGTACTCCCGTACCCCCAAACCTGGTGGGTTTTACAGGCACCCCCTCCATCACGTAGGATCCGCCAATTCCTGTGGGTCCCATAAGGGACTTGTGACCGGTAAACACGTAAACATCTATGCCCATTGCCTGCATATCAACATTTACGCAACCGGCTCCCTGAGCTCCGTCAACTATAAACAGCACACCGGCATCCTTGCATATTTTACCTATCTCCTCCAGAGGCTGAACTGTACCTATAATATTGGAGCAGTGATTCACCACAACCATTTTGGTATTGGGCTGCAATGCTTTTTTTATATCACCGGGGTCAACGTAGCCTTTTTCATCGAACGGCACATGCGTGGTCTCCGCAATACCGTCTGTGCCGAGATGGTAAAGCGGACGAAGAACGGAGTTGTGCTCAAGCATGGTCGTTACAATATGATCTCCTTTACCGGCAAGACCCTGAATGTTCATATTCAAAGAATCGCTGGCATTGTAACTGAAAGTTAGCCTGTTTGGATCGCCGTCCCCGTTAAAAAGTTCCATCAGCATAGTGCGGGTTTCCATTACAAGCTCCTCTGCTTCTATTGAGGCGTCAAAACCTGAGCGCCCCGGACTTACCCCTTTACTGGTGCAGAATTCATATATGAAATCATACACCAGCGCAGGCTTTGGAAAGGTGGTGGCAGCATTGTCCAGGTAAATAAAATTTTCCATAACCGGGTATTTTTTGGTTCATCCGTACAAACAAAGTTAATTAAACTAATTTTCAATAAGTTATTATAGAATGTCAATTAAATTCATTTCTTTTTTTCTGAATGGACCTCCGGGTAGAGCGGTTTGTTGCCTCCCCGCTCCCCCACAGATCCGGACGAGCGCCGTTAACGCATCCGGTTCCTCGGTAATCAGTTTCGCAAAGACGGAGCATAAGAATTAGAA
>PWHJ01000160.1 GCA_003554865.1 Bacteroidota bacterium
AGAGCAACACCGGCAATATTACCGGTGCCTACCGTTCCTGAAAGAGCGGTAGCAAGGGCCTGAAAATGCGAGGTGTCCCCCACATCGGTTGCACGGTCGTACTTACCACTTACCACCCTGATGGAATGGGTAAAAAATCTTTTCTGTGGAAATTTAAGATAAAGGGTGAAAAACAATCCCGTAAAAAGAAGCAGGTAAACAAACCAGGGATGCCCTGCAATATACCCGTCCAGCATAACAAAAAAGTCATATACTGCATCCATATCTCAAAAAATTGTAAGATTTATTTATTATTTTATTTGCGTTTGCCATCACTTATATTTATGCACTTGAAAAATCTCCCAAATATAAAAATACTTTACAGAATGCACCATGATTTTTTTTTAAAAAAATTTTATTCTAAACCATCAAAGTACTGACAAAGCAAAACAAAAACAATGTACGATTGCGTACACTGTTTGCATGAAAGCGTTCAGAAATTCCGGGTAAACCAAGAACCCAACAATATTCCAACACACTAACAAACAGCTCGTTGTAATTTTTGGCACAAATAATGTAAAATAATATTTGAAGTTTTGTAACTTTTTAACAACTAAACAGTCTTATGAATACCAACAAAAAACAAATATTAAAAATATAAATCTGGAGGAACATAAAATGAAAAGAAAAATTCTGCCACTGACAATTGCTCTAATCTTTACCGGTTTTTTATCCGCAAACTTAACATATGCAAACCCTGCAAATGAAAAAACCGGAACCTGCAAACAACATGTATCAGGCTGGTTTCAAACAGAAGATGAGGCTGAATTAAACATGGAAGAGTGGATGAAAGACAGAAACTACTTCGTCTCTTCAAGGGAAACAGCCGAAGAGACAATGGAGCTCGAACCATGGATGAAAGACAGAAACTACTTCGTCTCTTCAAGGGAAGCAGCCGAAGAGACAATGAAACTTGAACCATGGATGAAAGACAGTAACTATTTTGTCTCTTCAAGAGAGATAGCCGAGGAAACTATGGAGCTCGAACCATGGATGAAAGACAGAAACTATTTTGCCTCTTCCAGGTTGCTGGCCGAGGAAACAATCGAACCCTGGATGAAGGACAAAAACTACTTTGTCTCTTCCAGAGCAATGGCAGGATGCCATCCTTCCGGTCTCCCGGTACGAAGAGTATTTATCAGTTTAGCCAAAATAAACCATTAACAATGGAAATAGAAAAGGAATACAGAAACACCTCTTTCAAAACTATCATGGAAAAAGGAACAGCCACCCTTACAGGGGGGTTTTTCCGTTTACTGGCTCGTGGTTTCGGGATCCTCGGGTTTCTGGAGCGAATAAAGAAACCTCACATCCAGCACCCATTCCTCTTCCTCCCGGTTCCAGGCATAAATCGCCTCTTCTTCTAGTTCGCCCCTATCATCATAAATATACACAACACGATTAAAATTAATCCACTCGTCTGTTTGAGAATTCCACTTTTGCTCAATTTCTTCTTGTTTTAATCCACGCCTGTATCGTATATTAAAACGTACCCCTTCTATCCAGTCATCGAGGCTCGGACTCCATGTAAGCCTAATCTCCCTGGTTTTGTCACCTCTTATATTGTAGGACATCACATAACGGCCCGACTGGTTCCACTGCTCCGACTCTCTGTTCCATCCCTCTACAATAACTTCAGCAGGAGGACGGTAAATATTATCGTAAAGAAAATTAAAACGCTGATGGTTAAACCACTCGGCTTCATATGGTGAATAGGTTCTTATCAGCACCTGACTTTTTTCAGCAGTAATTGTATAAGTTATAAGATAAAGAACGGTATTGAGCCATTCTTCGGCAGCCCTGCTCCATTCCTGATACAATATTTCAGCCTCATTGCCTCTTTTGTCATATGTGGTTGTCTTGAGCTGAACGTTAATCCAGTCCTTTTCATCTTTATCCCAACTCTGGATAGTTGACTGCATTTCCCGGCCTTCTTTATCATAATCCTTAAGCTCCTGCTCAAAATTTTCCCATATTTTATTTATAGTATCCCAGCGCTGGTTAAGAACACTCGACAAGTTTTTATCCTCATCATAGTAATTTATGTCCCGGCCGTAAATTATCCATCCGCCGCTTTCTTCATCCCACTGGTAAGTGTAACTGGTATCTGCCGCTTCTTTTTCTTCAATTTCAATAATTTCAGGCATTATAACCTGCGCGGAAGCGAAATGGGTAAAAAAAAAGAAGACAAATGGAAGCAACCTAATAAACTTCATGGCCATACAATTTGACTGATTTTTGTTAGCAACAATATAGTAAATTTATTTGTACATATATAAGCTTATCAATATTTAATAAACGAAAAAAAAATATAACATAAAAAATCAGCCATTCAAATGCAATACAATGAATATATTGAAAAATAAAGCATAAGCATTTCAACCGGCCAGCTCAAAACATTAAATTGCAAAACCATATGGATTTTGCCGAAACCCAGGAAGTTTTTTTACAGTGACAATTAATATAATGTTCATATTTTTGTTTTTGGAAAAATTTACGAAATGTTTTTTTATTTTATCTTTGAGAAAAATATTTTCAAAATGGTACAAATTGTTGAAGCTACTTTTGATGACAGGAAAAAAGCCTACAATTGGCTGTTCAACTCAGACTTTTCCGATTTTTTAATTAAGCTGGAGGGTTATACAAGGGATACTTTACCCTCATATGAAGATTTTACGGGTGAGTACTGGGATTTCTTTTTTGATGGATCACAGCCGGAAAACGGTCGCTGCTACAAGATCATTGACAATCAAAATAACGAAGAGGTAGGCTTCATATACTATATGTCTTTCCACACTAAAGAAGGAGTAGCCGAGATTGATGCATGGCTGAAGTCTCTTGAATATACAGGAAAGGGAATAGGTCCGTCCGCCATAAACAAGCTTGTTGAAAAGCTGAACAAAGAAATGGGGTTTCACACCTTTTTTATTCGTCCGGCAAAAGAAAACACACGTGCGGTAAATTCTTACAAAAAAGCGGGATTTAAGGAAACAGAGCTTATCCCGGAAAAGTATTACAAGCCCGAGTTCATCGAAGAATACCGCAAAAGCGGATACGGTGAAGGCAAAGATATTTTTCTTGTCAAAACGGTTTAGTCCGGCTACATTGGACAAATCTCAATGAGGTTACACAATATAAGTTTATACCATATTAAGTCCTGCAATACTGCTGTTTCTGAAACTCATTTAAAACCCGACATTTACACCAATCCTGAAGCCCGAGTTTGATATATCGGATTTAATATCGGTTTTCCAGCTGCCCTCAACAGCAAATGCGCCGTAAGGCTCAGTGTACTCATCCGAATATGTCCATTGCGGAGACATAGGCATATCTTTCCAGAGGGAGTAATAATAGCCGGCGGTAACTGAAAAAACATCGGTTATGCGGTACCTGGCCTTTACATCAAGTCCATAATTGGTAGCAGTAAGAGATTTTTTTGTTTCCGGAAGATCAAAAGTGCCTGATAAATATTCATATCCGCTAACCGTAGCCGAGCCTATCAATTGATCATCTTTATCGTAAACACTCAGTCTGCCTCTTTCAACTATATCATCAACATCAGTCCCCATACCTTCAAAAGAAGCCTCTCCCCGCAAAGCAGACCCGTGCGCGGCAACAGAAAAAAGCAACCCGGGCGTCAACTGCCACTCGGCCTCCACTCCGATCATTGTGCCAAGTGGATTAAATGTAACGCTGGACTCAGTTTCAAGTGTAATATCATTATGGAAAATTGACTCCAAATAAAAATCAGCCATAATGGAGTCTTCCGCCGCCTCGTCCCAAACCTTTTCACTCCATTTATCAGTCATTGAAATATGAGCTGTAATTTCCATCAGTTGACCGAGAGCATCACTC
>PWHJ01000070.1 GCA_003554865.1 Bacteroidota bacterium
GTAGCTACTATTAATCCTGATACCGCATCTGAAGATATTAAAGCTTTGTCTAATTTATTTTTGGGTTTTACACCTGTATTTTGATGGTTATGTGCTTTTATTGCTTTTAAGGATTCTTCAGGTAATTCTCCCTCCAGAATCTCGGCTGATACTAATCCGTGTTTCTCCGGATCTTCTTCAGTTTCATCGTAATCCACATCGTGAAGCAACCCGGTTTTGTACCATTTTTCAGGATCTTCTTCAAGTTCAATAGCTATTTTTTCCATTATGGATGCCACTGCAAACATGTGTTTTTTGAGATTTTCATTTTTAACTTTCCTGTTCAGAATTTTTTCCGCTTCCATTCGTGAAACTTCGTTCATATTATCACTTTTTATTACTTTTGTGATTTTATTTAACTTTATTTAAGGAGAAATACTTTAATTTAATGTGCCTGTTTGAAAGTGATACCATGGATACATTAGATTTGAGAGAAGAAAGCTGGATTGAAGAGACCATTGAAGGAATCAAGGTTAAGATAAAAGTCAATCCAAATTCGGATTGTAGTGCTTTAAAAGGATCAACTTCTTTATACCTTAAGGTAAATATTTCTTCGAGTCCCGAGAAGGGAAAAGCGAATTCAGAGATCATAAAATTATTTTCAAAGATTTTAGATTTGAATGAATCTGATGTTGAGATAAGTAGAGGGTTTAAATCTGCGAAGAAAAACATTCTAATTAAGGGTAAATCAAAGGAATTGAAAAAGAAACTGATCAATTCGGTTAAAACAAAGGGGTAATATAAATATTGAGATCTATAAAAGATTTGTAATTAATATTGAACGAAATATTAAAAAATTAGGCATGAAAAATATTTAAATATCAAAAAGAGGTAATGAAAATGGCTTATGATTTCGATTTTGACTTAACAAAGGTTTCAAGATCTTTTTTCCAAAAATTAGCTGGTTTTTTAGATGATAAAGGCATACATAGAAAGATGGGGAACTTAGCTGAAGAAGCATCGAATAAATTCAAACTTGAAGAGATTACAGGTGTTCCATTTTCAGATACTGCTCAAGTAGTCAGTGATCTAGCAGATATTCACGTTAGAAATCTTTCTCAGAGAGAAGAATTCAAAAATACTGAGGATAGAGCATTATTCCTGCCTCATTGTTCCAGAAAACATATGGATGATAAATGTCAAGCTAACTTCAATAAGAAAACTTCAAGTTATGAATGTGTAAAATGTTCTTCTGATTGTTTAGTAAATAAAGCAACTGAGATAGCTGAAAAGAAAGGTTACGATGTATATGTACTTCCAGGAGGTTCTTGTATTCCTAAAATAGTTAAAAGTAGGAATTATGATGCTATAGTGGGAGTTGCATGTCCAAATGAAGTTAAGATGGGGGAAGATTACTTGGATAAATCAGGCATACCTCATCAAGCAGTACCCTTACTTAAAAATGGTTGTTCAGAAACTAAGTTTAATTTAGAGACATTTAAGAAACTAATTGATACTTCAGAGGATACTGAAAATGAAAAAGTCGAGGATAGCTTCCCCAACACTTTGAAGAAATCGGTGAATTGAGTTTAATTATCCTTCAAATAGAGTATTTGATTGAAGTTATTTAAAAATTTTCTAAGATATAACTTTTTAATTATAGTGAGTTAAAGGTATTTTCGATATAAAAAAAATAGAAAAAGAGGGGGTTTGGGTGGTTGTGTCAACGCAACCGATCTTTAATTAATTTAAAGTTGTCGTGATGCTAGTCGGATGTCTTCTGCAGTTACTGTCTTTCTTCCTGCGTGTCTTGCTAGTCTTAGTGCTTGTGTTGATACTTCAGTTCCAACTTCTTCTAGGATTTCTGCAAGTTCGTCTGCAGCTTCCCCTGATACTCTGTCTGCTCCTGATCTTCTTATTACTCTGTCAACAGGTGCAATTGGTAATTGTCTTGCCATGTGTTCCACCTCCGTGATGAGTAAAGGAGGTTATCCTTTATAAATCTTTTGTTTTTTAGGATACTAAATTAAAATTAAAGCCCTTTGAGAGCATTTTTTCTTTTAATCACTATTTTTTGAAGTTATATCTAATTTTTGTTTTGTATTGTCTATCGATTTATTAAGTGGTTTTTCTAATCTTTTTATTTTTAATATATTCTTATTTTTCCACGAGATAAGTCATCACAGAATTCATTTATGTTTTCTAATTGCTTGTTGATTTCTTCTTCAACCGGTTTCTCAATTTCCTTTATCTTCGTGTTTCCGTTTGTTTTTATTTGTGCTGAGGCTATCATTGGTTGATCAATAGGTTTCCCTATTTGACTCAATAGCCATATGTGAACTTCTTTTAATCCATTAACTTCTTTATATATTTCTTCAGCCATTTTATCAGATAAACAGTTGTATATTTTCCCTACGTGAGAATAAGAGTTTTTTCCTGCTGCTGCTTCACTAACATGAGGCCTATTTAATGGTATTATCCCATTTACTAGGTTTCCTCTTCCAACTTGTCCTGAATCTCCCGCTTCAGCTGATGTTCCAGTTACGGTGAGATATATTCCTTTTTTTCCTCTTTTTTTATCATCTAAAGTATTTAGATATATTTCAACTTCCTCATCAATTTCATTATGTACTCTTTCTTTTATCGTTTCCAGTGCTCTTTCTTTTTTTCTAAAGTAATCTTGAACAGTATCGATATTTTTATCCACAAAAGCCATAGCTATGGTTATTTTTTTATCATTATTGACTCTTACACCCATTACTTTTACATCTTCTCCCGTATATGGATGTTTCTTTTTATATTCTTTTGAATTAAGTATTTCTTCAGTTTTTTTAACCGTTTTCTCCAACGGTGTTAATGGTGCGTACCCTACTGCTGCTGAAGTGTCATTTGCAGGTGGTTTTTTCCCTTTCCTTGCGAATATATCGGATAAGTTATCTGCTGCGGGTTTTATCTCTGAACTGTATCTCACTTCACCTGGTTTAAGATTCCTTATATTTTCTTTTAACCATTTCTTAGCCGTTTCTATGGCTATTCTATCTACATTTATTTTTTCTCCCTGGTATTCAAAAGTTGCTCTATCTCCAAAAATCAATTTTGGTTTTTTAACTATTTCTCCGCCTCTAAACTTAGTGATTGATTCTCCAGCTGCTATCATTCCTTTATCCATATTATGATGCAGTACTCTATTGAATTTTTCCCTATATTCCTTCGTTAATTCTATCGCTATTCTTTCCATCACTGAATCGCAGATTGTATCGGGATGTCCGATTCCTTTTCTTTCAACTACTTCAGTCTTTCTTTCTTCTATAGATCTGCTCTTGTCATTTTCTATGTGTATATTCCTCATTCTTACACTTCCCTTTTTTAATTATCTTTTATTAATCGATTCTTTCTTTTCAATGTTCTGTTGTTTCGATTACAACAAAATTATTTTTTATTCGTACTTATCTTCTGTATTTCGTATATTCCTCTGTTTGGTCCCTTTATCTTTTTTTCAGCCTTTTCAATTTTTATTCTTTCCTTGAATATTGGAGAGTAAAGTACCGTTGTTTCGTATTCTCCACCTTCTCCAGCTATGTTTATATCTAGTTTTTCCTTTATTTTTTTCAATTCTTCCAGAGCTTCTTCATCTATTTTTCTGCCTAACCAGGATTCATCCATTGCTCCGGATGATATCTTATTTATTATGATTTCAAATCCTTCTTTTATCTGTCCTTCAACAAGCTTCTCAGGATTCTTCTTCCATAATGGGCAGAAACTCTTTAAATTCAGTTTTTCTCCAATGTAACTGAGTCTTTTTCTTTGATATTCGGACTCTATTGCTCCGGATATGAATCCTTCTATTTCATCTTCTTTTTTAATTTTTTCCAGGGCTTTTTCCA
>PWHJ01000166.1 GCA_003554865.1 Bacteroidota bacterium
GAGCCTTCTATGATATCAAACCCTTCGTTGGAGAGCGGAGTGCCGTCATAGATTTTTTCGTCGGTAGCCGTTTTTATGGTAATGGGACGCGGAGTGACTTCAAGCAGTCCATCCACTTTGGTGATGGCGTAATTGTGACTCACCGAATCGTCTCCGTCATAGATACGTACATCCAAAAGCTCATTGTCGGCGATGCCGACATTGGTTTTGGACCCCGAGGCCGACACACTGGCATGATGCCCTTCCACGAACGAACCCTCAATCACTTCAATGGCATCGGACGTCAGGGCCTCGCCGTCATAGATTTTTTCCTGGTCGGAAAGTTTGATTGTGATCGGACGCGGCGTCACTTCAAGCGTTCCGGATTCCGTCGTGATGGCATAGTTGTCACTCACATCATAGTCACCTTCAAAGATATTCATGCTGAGGATTGAGTTATCGCTCACGCCAACATCGGTCTGCGAGCCGGACGCTTCGATGGTGTGGTCATGATCATTGACCAATGAGCCACTGACAATCTCAATGTCAGTCGAGGTCAAGGGCTCACCGTCATAGATTTTCTCTTGATCGACCAAACGCACCGTAATGGGGCGTGGCGTCACTTCCAGTGTTCCTTTTTCAATCGTGATGGCATAATTGTCGGTCATGCTATCCCCATCGGAATCGGCGATGACAAACGTCAATGCGTTCGCCTTCGTGCCCACGTTTGTGATGGTGGCGTACTCGGAGACTTCGATGGTGTGCTCAAGCACCAACTCGCCTTCAATGATCTCAAAGGATTGGTGCGAGAACGGTTGGGCGTCATACACGGACGCTTCGCTTTCAGTACGGATGGTGAGGGGGCGTGGGGTGACTTCAAGGGCTCCTTCTTCTTTGGTAATGATGTAGTTGTCGGTCACATCGGTATCGCCATCCAAAATTTCCACATGAGAGACAAAGGCGTTTCCAACACCGACATTGGTTTGTGAACCGGACGTTGTGAAGTTGGCATCCTGTCCATCCACGAGCGAGCCGCTGAGTATGTCTACTTGATTGGAGACCAAGGCTTCACCATCATAGATTTTATCTTTATCAACCGGACGTACTGTAATCGGTCGTGGGGTGACTTCCAAAAGGCCGTTTTGTTTCGTAATGTCATAATTATGACTCACGTCGATATCGCCATCCATGATGACGATCGATTCGATTACATTATCGCTTGTGCCGACGTTGGTTTGTGACCCGTTCACACTGATCGATATCTGATGCGAATCCACCAATGTGCCTTCTGTCATGTCGTACACATCAGAGGTCAGGGCGTTGGCGTCATATACGGTTTCCTGATCGATCAGGGCTACGCTTATGGGACGCGGAAGGACTTCCAACGTTCCTTTCTCGAACGTTATGGCATAATTGTCGGTTTGATCGATGGCATCGCCGTCCACAATGGCAATCGCCAATGCATTATCGATAGCATCGACATCCGTAATGCTTGGGTAATCCAGCACGTCAATAACATAGCCGTCGACCAAAGACCCTTCCAGAATGTCAAAGGAATCATCGGATAGGGCGGTGCCATCATAGATGGTTTGTGCACTCGACGTTTGAATGGTGATAGGACGTGGGGTGATTTCCAGAGTGCCGGTTTCTTTGGTGATGACGTAGTTGTCGGTCACATCGGCATCGCCATCCATAACATCCATGTGAATGATCGAGTTATCACTCACACCGACATCGGTTTGCGATCCGGATGTTTCAATATTGGTTGCATGCCCCTCGACCAGCGAGCCGCTGATAATCTCGATCTGAGTGGATGTCAACGCATCCCCGTCATATACTTTCTCTCGATCCTGAAGACGGACGGTAAGAGGGCGTGGCGTCACTTCAAGCGTGCCTTCTTCGGTTGAAATATCGTAGTTTCCGGTGACATCTTCATTGGCATCGTTATAGATTGCATAGACCAACGCATTGGCTTTTAAGCCAACGTTGGTGATGGTCGCAGAATCCGTCACTTCAACCCTGTGGTCAAGCACCAGATCGCCTTCGATGATATCAAAGGAATGGTGCGAGAACGGGTGTGCGTCATAGATGGTCTCATCACTGTTTGAGCGCAATGTGATAGGACGAGGTGTGATTTCGAGTTGCCCTTTTTCTTTGGTGATTGCATAATTGTCGGTTACATCGTTGTCCGCTTCATCAAGGATTGCGAAAACAATATCGTTTTCCTTGGTTCCCACATCGGTGATGTCGCTTCTCTCAAGAACAAAAAGCGTGTGCCCTTCCGCAAGGTCGCCTTCGATGACATCGAGCGTGTCGTTATAAAACGCAGTGCCGTCGTAGGGTCGATCATCGTTTTGGGATTGAACGGTGATTGCGCGAGGTGTGATTTCCAGGGTCCCGTAACGGTGACTAATCGCGTAATTATCGGTGACGTCCACATCGTTTGAATCCAGAATCCGGAAAGTCAGTGTGTTGTCTTGACTTTTGACCTCCCGGATCTCCGTCGCGTCCGTCACATGCATCGTATGCCCGTCCATCAAGTTGCCCTCGACGATATCAAAGGTTTCATTGGATAACGGTGTATTGTTATACGTCATGGATTCACTGGCCGTTTCGATGGTCAGGGGCGCAGGCTGAACTTCCAGTGTCCCTTTTTCGAGCGTGATGGCATAGTTGCCGGTCACATCGTTGCCAGCCTCATCTTCAAGGACGAACGACAATGTGTTGTCCATGGTTTTTACGTTCGTGATTTCTGTCTTATCATCCACGTTGATGGCATGACCTTCAACCAATGCGCCTTCAACGATATCAAAGGATTCGCTATAAAGCGGGGTTTCATCATACGTTTCGCTCGCATCGCCGGTTGCGATGGTCAGCGGACGCGCTACAACCTCAAGGGTGCCTTTTTCAAAAGCAATATCGTAGTTTTCCGTCACATCGACGTCGCCATCCATGATGATAGCGTCCGTGATTTCATTGTCGCTGGTGCCGACATCCGTTTGACTGCCGTAGGTGGTAATGGAAAGTTCATGCCCCTCAAGCAGGGTGCCTTCCAGAATCGTCCAGGCGTCCGAAGTGAACGCTTCACTGCCATAGACATGTGTATCATCGGTCGGTTGAATGGTCAGTTCACGGGGCACAAAGGAGACCATGGTTTCTTCCAGCTCAATCGTGTACGACTCAGACACATCGACACCGTCTGAATTTTTGATGACATACGATTCGATGGATATGGACGTCTCACTGCTGGAGAGATCATCATAAGCGAAACGGATGAAATCAATCGAGTCGCCTTCCGCCAAATCCCCGCTTACGACAGGTTCATCGCCAAATTCGATGGATGAGGATTCAAGGCTCAAGCTTATCGGTTTGGGCGCAATGGAAAAATCCACCACACGGTGGTTTTCTCTGCCAAAGACCCGTTGAGTGGTCATGCGCACTTGATAATCTCCGGTTGTACTCGGGGGAACATCACTCCAGGTGTCTTCGCCCTGCTTCCGGTATGCATACTCCACGCTTGAGAAGAACGTGCCGGATTCAATGCCCAGAGCTTCGCCATACGTTGCCTCCTGAGGCACCGACACACCATAATGCATCCCCTTGGTGAGTGCATACCCAAGAAGCGTCAGGGAAACAACCGCTGCGATGGTGATCAACACGTAGCGATACTTGACAATCAGTTTCAATACAGTAAAGGTTCGTTTCATGCGTTTTTCGTAGTTATCGTATAACATCGCCCGTTCACAACCTCGCCGGATTGCTTCCTCCTTCTTGAATACTTTGTTTCAAATCAGGAAGGTCGAACCACCAGTTCGCCTTCAATGATGTTGATGCTGTAATTATCGGTCACATCTTGATCTTGTTCGTCATAAATA
>PWHJ01000222.1 GCA_003554865.1 Bacteroidota bacterium
GATACTGTCGCATCCGGTGGGTGGGATGAGTAACGCCTCAACAACATTAACTAATAAACACATTATTTGATTCGATGTCGATGGGCTTGTCCATTTTGCTGATTACCTACAACCAGGAAAAATACATTCAACAATGTGTTGAAAGCATTCTGATGCAAGAAGCTCCGTTTGATGTTGAAATCATTGTGGCGGATGACCATTCGACAGATACAACGCTTGAAATAATTACCAGGTTGCTGTCAAAAAGCAAATTCCCCTATAAAGTATTGGCTGATGATAAAAACTTGGGGATGCAAAAAAACTATCAAAGAGGGTTTGCGGCATGTTCCGGAAAATTCATCGCCGTAATGGAAGGAGATGATTATTGGTCGGATCCTAAACGCCTCACTAAACACATTAAATATCTGGACGCCCACCCGGAGTGTGTGATGAGCTTTAACAGATTAATCGTTTATAATGAAGAAAAGGGCACATACACACCCCAAAAATGGGATCATCCAGACAGCGTTGAAAATATCACTACAGCAATGCTCGCAAGAAAAAATCATATCGGTAATCTATCTGCCTGTGTTATCAGACGATCTGCTTTTGTGAAACTCAATTCTGACCTGCATGAATTAGGGTTTGCAGACTGGATGTTAGGTATGGTCATGGGCGAACAGGGTTCACTGGTAAAGCTCGGCGAACCCATGTCGGTATACAGGGTTCATGACTTTGGGCTATGGAGTGGCAGATCAAAAACAGAAAACTTTCAGAAAATGATAAACCACATCATAGACAAATATGACAATTATTTAGGATACCGTTACCATGATGAGTTTATGGACCATAAAAGAAGGTTGGAGGCAAAACTTAGAAAAAGTGCTTTAAAATACGCAATTCAAAAAAACACCCCTGGTTTTTTCATAAGGCTTGTAAAAATACTCGTTCCTGTTAATATCCGCAAGGCCCTTTGGAAAACTTAACAAGATAATTGATTAAAAGCCTCATTTATGAGTGACCCCATAGTTTCTGTGATAATTCCGTGCTATAACCACGGCGCTTATATTGACGAAGCCATTAAAAGTGTAGAAAAATGCGCCTCTGTTGCTTATGAAATTATTATTGTGAATGATGGTTCAACAGACAACTATACAAACAACCGGTTAAGGGAATTAAAATCAAATAGCTACAAGGTAATAACACAGGAAAACAAAGGCGTTTCTGCTGCTCGTAACAATGCCATTAGCAGCACAAGAGGAAAATACATCTTGCCTCTTGATGCGGATAATAAAATAACTCCCGGCTTTATCCCAAAAGCTCTCCGTATTTTAGAAGCAAATCCAAATGTTGCCATTGTTTATACTGACAAATATATTATTAAAGAGAATAAAACATACATCAAAAAAGCAGGGAGGTTTGACTTGTCCCGGCTTTTGTTGGGCAACTATATCGACACTTGTGCTGTTTTCAAGAAGGTTGTATGGGAGACTGTAGGCGGTTACGATGAAAATGTTGATGCTTTAGAAGACTATGAGTTATGGTTATCTGCTAGCAGGCATGGGTTTTGTTTTTATTATCTCCCCGAACCACACTTTTATTACAGAGTATTAGAAAACTCTTTGATAAGGAGAATAAATGCAAATAAATTAGCAAATAACAAATTGACATACATATATCAAAAAAATCACGAGCTGGTCATACCAGAATTTATGAAGCACCGCAAAGAATTGAAACGGCATTTAAATGATCAAAAACATCCATTCAAAGCATCTTTGAGGTATTTTATTAAGGGGTGTAAGAAACTAATAAAAAAAACTCCCTTAAAAGACTCACGCTGATTTTAATAATCACATTTAACCCAGCATAACCTTACAGACATGCTTATTCTTTTTGAAACAACGCTTTGATTAGGTATAGCAGTTAGGATGATTACACCCTTAAGTGCACCGATATCAATGTGAATGAAGCCTGGCTGGACTATCTCGACTT
Source organism: Bacteroidota bacterium (assembly GCA_003554865.1). GTDB lineage: Bacteria > Bacteroidota > Bacteroidia > Bacteroidales > PUMT01 > PUMT01. Next base: position 1,972 of record PWHJ01000222.1, read on the forward strand.
CCGGGACTTTGAAGCATACAAAAATGATGTGTGCGGTTTTGGGCCAGACTACCTTATACACCTGGGTGCACATACCGACATTGAATTTTGCGAGACGAACCAGGAGGCCTGTTATCAGACAAACACAGCTTCTGTGGAAAATGCAACTCATATTGCAAATGAGTTGGGCATACCGCTTGTTTACATAAGTACGGCAGGGATATTCTCGGGCCGGGAAGACTGTTACGATGATGGTGATCCGCCAAACCCCATAGGGGCATACGCCCGCTCCAAATACCTGGGTGAAAAATTTGTTGCTGAGCATGCAAAAAAATATTTGGTTGCTCGCGCCGGATGGATGATGGGAGGCGGACCCGCGAAAGACAAAAAGTTTATACAAAAAATAATGAGGGAACTGAAAGAGGGAACCAGCGAGTTGTTTGTGGTGCATGACAAGGCCGGAACGCCAACCTACACACACGATTTTGCGCGAACAGCAAAAGAGTTGATAAAGAATGAATACTGGGGGCTTTATAACATCGCATGCAAAGGGCATACTTCCCGTTTGAAAGTAGCCACAGAGCTTTTGTCTCTGACAGGATTAACAGAAAAAGTGACGATCACACCAGTAAATTCCGCGTTTTTTAAAGACACCTATTTTGTCAAAAGACCAGATTCGGAGTGCCTGAACACAAAAAACCTTAACGCAAAAGGCGTTAATAAAATGCGACACTGGAAAGAATCGTTAAAAGAATATGTTGAGCAATATTATTCCGATTATTTGCATTGATTTGTGTTTTGCTTTCTATAAGGATTGTTGAGATATTGAAAACCTACATCATTCAATAAAAGTGACAGACAAAACCATGGAATCTCCTGCTGTCAGTGTTTGCATGATCACCTATAACCAGGAGCGGTTTATTCGTGACGCCATTGAGGGTGTATTAATGCAAAAAACCGACTTCTCTTTTGAACTGGTTATTGGCGAAGATTTTTCGACAGACGCCACGCGTGCGCTCTGCGAATCATACGCAAAAGATCACCCGGGCATTATCCGGTTGTTACCATCTGATAAAAACCACGGCTGGCTTCCCAACTTCATACGCACACTGGAAGCCTGCAGCGGAACATATATCGCAACCTGTGACGGGGATGATTACTGGACAGATCCGCTGAAACTCCAAAAGCAGTTCGACTTCATGGAGTCTAATCCCGGTTACGTGATGTCTTATCACCCTTATCTTGTTGAAAAGGATGGGAGGCTATCACATTACACCCGCCCGGCAAGGGGAAGAGATTTCACATCAGATGAATTGCTGGCTACCCCAGGAGGTATTGCGACAGCCACGAAGTTGTTTAAAAACGTTTTCAAGAACGGTAACACCAGAGACTTACACCGTTTTGCGGGGGATTACAGGTTAAATGCCTATTTAAGCACTTTTGGTGGATGTAAATTTCATGAATCAATTAAGCCCGCAGTTCGCAGAGTCCACCAGGATGCCGTATGGGGTTCAAAAACAAAACGCAGTCAGCATATTAGCAAGATTAACGTGTATGTCAACATATATAGACTGTTTCGGGAAAATGGTGATGAACGCAGAATGCTGGTTCGTCTAAAACTTCTGAAAGAGGAGCTTGAAAAAAATTGGCCTTTTATTGATTCCAAAAACAAAATCTTTGTGCTTAATTCATCAACTGCTCGTTTTGCCTGGAAAGGTATCCGGCTTGAGTTTTGCTACAGGCCTGTCACAAATAAGTTAAAGGCATTATACAGGCGACTTAGAATATAAAGTGACATTTTTCTCCTGTTGTTGGTTATAATCGGCAGCTCCGGAAAGCTGGTCTGTTGCAAAGAGGTAGTGAAAC
>PWHJ01000013.1 GCA_003554865.1 Bacteroidota bacterium
AGCGGCTCTTGCTTCTTCAATATACATGGTATGTCGTAAAAAAGAAAGAGAAAAAGTTGGCTTCTGGAAAGATATTAAGCCCATAATTAAAGATAGTGTCGAAGAAAAACTCCACCACTTTTGGAACAAAGGTATCGTAGGAGGAGACTTCTTCATCTCAGCAATCGGTCCAGGAATGGAAATTTACAGTCAGTATGAAAATGTAGAGAGATACTCTGGAGAAAAAATTACAACTTTAAATTTGCTTGAATATATACGTTCGATCACAACCGATTTCGTCGTGAATAATCTACTTAAGGACGCTTCGCCAACAGAAGTTGATTCGGCCTCTCAGTTTTATTTGGCATACCGATGGACTTACCTAGATAACAAAGTTGAATTCGATGATGCACGAAGGATAGCTAGTGGTATGGGTATTGAATTATCGGAATTTTCAGGTAAAGATGGTTTTGTCAAGCAAGCTAGAAAATATACTAGTGTTCTAGGTCCACAAGATAGAGATGATGTAGATAAAATCGATAACATGGTCGATGTGATGCACAAATGTGTTTTACTTTGGGATGATGGGAAACGAGATGAAATAAAGAAGCTTTTATCTAGTACAGGTTACGGTGAAAAACCAGCGTTCTGGCAATTCTGTCAGGCGGTGGCAGAAACTCTCCTAAATGGAAACAAAGAAAAGCAACTTCTCGAAGGATTCCTTACGGGAAAAGATAAATATTCTAAATCAAGTAAAGATGACCAACAAAAGGGTCTAGATCAATTTGGAGGTAATTAAGATGAGAAATTGGTATGATATCATAGAACCACATCAAGATATTAAAAACGAAGAATTCAGCATGGACGTATTCGCTGCTGACATAGGCGATGTCGTTGAAGAAAGGGCCCCGATTGATTATACAGACCCAGATATGTTTTCAAGGAAGACTTATTTCACTGATGGTTTAGAAAACTTACTGAGAAAAGTCCATAGGAAATTGAGTGAAGGTGGAGGGGATTCAATAATCGAATTAAAAACACCTTTCGGTGGCGGTAAAACTCACTCTTTGATATCGATTTATCACTATATAAAGAATGGAAAAAAAATCAAGAGTCTTCTTCCAAAAGATTTAGACATCATCGACGCTGGGATAGCAGTTCTAGCCTGTGATCATTTAAACCCTCAGGAAGGTAGAGAGGTTGATGGATTGAATATCCGCACTCTTTGGGGCGAATTAGCATATCAGATAGGTGGTGAAGAAGGATATGAACAATTCAAAGAGAATGACCAAAACAGGATATCACCAGGCAGTGAAAAGCTCACTGAATTCCTAACTGAACAACAACCATTTGTATTATTATTCGATGAAGTTCTTGAATATATAGCAGGTGCTTTAGGTGTCGAATATGCAAAGAGTAATCTTGGATCACAATCCTTCACTTTCCTGACCCAATTAACAAAAGCTATGGGTTCTATCAAGAATGGGATGTTAGTAGTGACCCTTCCATCTAGTGACTTAGAGGATTTTACACCTGAAAAGGAAAAAGGCCTTGCTAGATTAGAGAAAATATTTGGTAGGGTAGAAACTATAGAAACACCAGTGAAGGGTGATGAAGTTTATTCCATCATCAGAAGAAGACTTTTCCAGGATATGAAAAGTGAAGAGAAGAAGAATGAAGTTATCCATGAATATTTTGAAATGTATAGGAATAACAAAGAAGATGTTCCAAACAAGGTAAGGGATAAAGATTACAAAGAAAGGATGGATCTAGCTTATCCATTCCATCCAGAAACCATCGATATACTCTATGAAAAATGGGGTACATTTTCTTCTTTCCAAAGGACAAGAGGAGTTTTACGTTTACTTGCTTTATTGATCGGTGATTTATACAAAGGAGAAAAAAACATCGATATGATCTTGCCTAGTGATATCAACCTAGATAACTCGGCTATCAGAGAAGAATTTATCAAACATATAGGTACTGAATACGATGCTATAATCGCTGCTGATATATCTGGACCTGATGCCAAAGCTCAGGCCATGGATAAAGAGAACCGAGAATGGGGACATTTAGCCGAAAAGATATCTACCGCTACTTTCATGCATTCTTTTACTGCACAGGAAAGAGAATTAGGCATAGGCCTACCTCACATAAAATTGACTACTCTTAGACCAGATATTAGACCTGCTATGGTCACTGAGGTAAAAGAAAAATTAAGGAACAATCTCTGGTATTTAAATGAAAAAGATGGAAGCTATTATTTCTCAGAGATACCAAACCTTAATCGTATGGTAAGGGATAAAAGAGAATTATACGATGAAGATGAAATAATAGATAAACTTCATGAAATCGTAAAAGAAGAAGTTGGTAACAAATTCAGATCCTACATTTGGCCAAAAAAATCGAAAGATATACCAGACAATAAAGAATTGAAGTTGATCATCTTACATCCAGGATACGATGAAAACGATATAGATGATTGGACCAAAAAGAAAGGTGATGGGTTCCGCACATACAAAAACACATTGATTTTTGCTGTTCCTGATGCTCAAAATTACGGCGATTTCAAAGAAAATATAAGAGAGTATCTAGCATTAAAAGAGATAAAAGAAGATGTTGAAATCGGTGAAACAGAATCGCTTAAGGGAAAACTACCAGAGATCAAAGAAAGGATGAAAAGATTAGAAGACGATTTCTCCTATAATGTTAGACAGACATACAATAAAATCAAGGTAAAAGAAGATGAAATCGATCTTGGCATGCCTATAGCTGGTAAGGAAAGCTTATCTAATTGGTATAAAAGAGAGTTAACAGATAGAGAAGAGATCATCTCTAATCTACATTATAGGCCTATCGTGAGAAAATTCTTGGGAGATAAGGAAAAGATTGCTACTAGCAGGATATTGGAGCAGTACTATAAAGACAGGGACTTGTCGATGATAGAATCGGATGATGTGTTAAAAAATGCCATCATTAGAGGTATTGAGGACGAAAAACTTGGAGTGGCAATGGTTGAAGATGAAGATATGATTGAGAACACATTATTGTTTGGTACGTCAGCTGGACTAGAGGACATAAGTTTTGATGAAGAAGAATGCTTACTCAAAGGTTCTTTTATAGAAAAATTAACTTGCTCTGAATGCGGTGCACTCTTAGAAGATGGAGAATGTCCAAAGTGTGAAATAGATGAAGAAGAGATCACCAAAAAAGAAGAGGAAAAAGATATAGAAGAAAAAGATGAATCTGAAGAAGAAAGAACTAAGATAACTAAATATAAAGGATTAAAGTTGGAAATCGGTAATATCCCATCCAGTAAGATTGCAGCACTAAGTCGGGGTGTCTTTATGCCACTGACCAACGCTTATGGTGAATTTTCATTTAAGATTTATTTAGAACTTGAAGATGAAGAAGGGATAAGTGAAAAAGAACTAGAAGAAAAAGTGAGAGAGACGCTTAGACAGATCGGGGCAGAGATCGTGAAGGAAGAGAAGGATGGATGAATTTAAATAAACACTTTTGTAACAAATTATATCTGGAATAAACCATAATTTATACCAACGAAAGCTTCTAGTATATAACTCATGTAAGCACTATTTTTATCATTCAAATATCCCTAAATATTATATAATTATATTGAAATTGATAATAGGATGATAAATTGAATAAAACAACCTCTGAATTAATCAAGGGTTATTTACCAGAAAAGAAATCAAAATTCCCAGTTGGAGAAGGCCTTACAGTAATTGGTGGAAGGACGTTATATAAAGGCCAAGGATGGTTTAAGGCTATTTTGATGGTGGAAACT
>PWHJ01000186.1 GCA_003554865.1 Bacteroidota bacterium
CGTTTCGACTTACTGATCCTTAATAATGCTTCACCAATTATTCAGTATGAAGTAATAAATACTGGAATAGTGATCTATGCCTGCAGTGAGCAGGAGCAAGAGCACTTCGAAATGAAAACAAGGCAAAAATACTTAGACACAGCCTACCTGCGAAAAGTTCAGAATCAATATCTAAAGAAGAGGGGGGAGCAGTGGTATTCAGAAAAGAAAGCATTTTAGAAAGGCTAAAAAAGCTTGAAACAGTATTAGAGAACTTGCAGGATAAGCCTGTAAATAGCTTAGAACAGTACAAAAGTGATCTTGACCTGCAGTGGATTGTAGAGCGCGGGTTGGAAGTTGCCTCTTCTATTATTTTTGATATAGGGAACCACATCCTAAGCGGTCACTATAAAGTGTCTGTTGATGAATACGAGCAGATTTTGCAGCAACTCGCAGCTAAAAAAGTTATAAGCACTTCTTTATATAATGAACTTAGCGGACTGGGCGGATTCAGAAATATCCTGGTTCATGACTATTTGAGTCTTAACCACGAAATAGTATTCAACCATTATAAAAAAGCTAAAAAGTATTTTCCCCAGTTTATTTCCGAAATACATGCCTGGCTTGAAAATAAGGACTAGCCGCCGGTACTTAGCTTAACTTTGGCAAGAATAAAGAAATGAAGCTTAATTGCCTGTGCACTGATCACGTCCACCCATCTTATGCTATAATTTTATAAGCCAATCAATCTACAATATCTACTACGGGAGGTCAACTCTTGCCCCTACCAGAACACATCAACCAGGTCCATTTTATCGGTATCGGCGGCTACGGCATGAGCGCCCTGGCCCTGATCTTACTGAAGAAAGGATACCGGGTCAGCGGCTCCGACCTCAAGGAATCGCCCCTCACGCAAAACCTGGCCGAACAGGGAGCAGTTATTTATAGCGGCCACCACAAAGAAAACCTGGGTGAGGCCCAGCTGGTAATCTATTCTACCGCTGTGCCCTCAGGTAACCCTGAACTTATAGAAGCCAAAAACAAAGGCCTCCCGCTCTGGCACCGCTCCGAGCTCCTGGCCGCCCTTTTAAACGACGCCTACGGCATCGCTATCGCAGGCGCCCACGGCAAGACCACCACCACGGCTATGGTCGCCCTGTTACTTGAAAAAGGAGGGCTAGATCCCACCGCCGTTATCGGCGGGGTCCTGCCTGCCTACGGCAGTAACGCCCGCCTGGGTGAAAGCAGCTACCTGGTGGCAGAAGCAGATGAAAGCGACAGCTCCTTTACCCGCTACTACCCGCACCTCACCCTTGTTACCGGGATAGAAGCAGATCACTTAGAGCACTACAACAACGAGTACTCTAGCTTAAAGGAAGCCTACGGCACCTTCCTTTCCCACCTTGACCCTGGGGGCACAGCTGTTCTTTGCGCAGATGACCCCGGCCTGGTGGAACTCGGCCAAAACCTGGACCGCACTATTTTTTATTACGGCCTGCAGGATGCAGCCATCCCGGAAGAAACAAAAAGCACGGTGCGGCCAGACTATTATGCCACTAATATCAAGGTAAAAGAAAGAAGCGTCAGCTTTGATTTCTACTACCGCGACCAGCTGTTAGCGCCCGCTGTAACCTTGGGCGTGCCCGGCCGCCACAACGTCAGTAATGCCTGCGGGGCCTTGGCGCTCGCAGGAAGCCTCGGCCTGGACCCGGGTTCTTGCGCTTCAGCACTTACGGGCTTTAGCGGGGTGGGCCGCCGCTTTGAAGTGATCGGTACCGCAGCAGGCATCACCGTGATCGATGATTACGCCCACCACCCAACAGAAATCAGGGCTACCATAGAGGCGGCCCGGCCCGGCTGCAAACGCCTGATTTGTATTTTTCAGCCCCACCGCTATACCCGCACGGCCTGGTTTTTAGATGAGTTTTCAAAAGCCTTCAGTCAGGCTGACCTGCTTCTTTTGCACAGCGTTTACTCTGCAGGCGAGGTGCCCATCCCCGGGGCTACCTCTGAGGTTTTATCTGAGCAGATCAGAAAGCACAGCAATATCCCCGTCTTCTACAGCGATCACCTGTTCATGTTAGAAGAGCAGGCTTTAGCCATCGCCCGCCCCGGTGATCTGATTATCACCATGGGCGCAGGAGACATCACCAGCATTGCCCCAGGCATTATAGAGCGGCTGCGCAAAAAAGAAGGAGACGAGAAGTCTTGAGCACCTACATTGACCTGCACAACCACATCCTGCCGGGTATTGATGACGGCCCCAAGGACATCAATGAATCAGTCAAGCTTGCCCGCGAGCTTAACGCGCGCGGGTTTGAAACAGTCGTAGCTACCCCCCATGCCTTAGGCGGGAAACCGGCCCCGGAAAAGATCTTAACTACCCTAAACCGGCTGCAGGAAGCCCTGGTGGAAGAAGAGATCCCGCTCACCCTGCTCCCTGGCTCTGAGCAGCATATCACCCCTGACCTGCTAGAAAAGCTTGATAAAAAAGAAAGCCTCACCCTTAATAATACCAGCTACCTGCTTTTAGAGCTGCCCATGCTGCAGCCTTTGCCGCTTTTTGCTGAAGAGCTTTTATTTAACCTTAATAAAAGCGGCTACCGGCCGGTTATACCCCACCCGGAGCGGGTAGTTGCCCTGCAGATGAATGAGCATATGCTTTTTCGCCTGCACCAGCTCGGGGCCCTGTACCAGGTTACCTGGGGCGCTTTTACCGGACTTTTAGGCTCTGCTGCACAGAAAACGGCCCGCTTTATGCTTGACTCTAGTCTGGTGCACTTGCTCGCTACAGATGCCCATCACCCGGACACTTCGCTTTTAAAAATAGATAAGGCAGCCCTGGTATTAGATCAAAGCATGGGGCAGAGTTACTCAAAAACCATGCTTACAGAGCGGCCTAAAAAACTTATAGCAGGTGATTTCCTCGATCTGCCCGCACCAAAGTACCCGGAAAGCCGCGCGCCAAGAAGGGTGCCCTTTCTTTCAAGGCTTTTCCGGGCTTAAATACTTGACGTTTTGTTAAACAAAAGTTAAACTTTTAAAAAAGACTAAAGCTTGGATTTGATTAATAAGCGCCTCACTTTAGCTTTATAGCCTCACGCCTGGTAAAGCTTTAGCATTTAAGCAAACCTGGAGGTGGTACCTTGGGCCATCCTGACCGCAAGCCGAAGCGTGAACTTAAAAAGAAGAAAAAACAAAAAATGCTTCCCCGCCGCAACCTTTATGATCAAACCTTAGACTTAACCCCCTACAATGCTGTAGCCCCCATGATCAAGGGGGAAGAATTCACGATCAAGTACAAGTAACCCTTAAACCCTTTATTCTTTTTCTGCAAGCAGCCCTACTCATGAGGCTGTTTTTTATTGTATTTACCTGATGTCCCGTCACAATCTGAAAAGTCAAGATATTAAGAAACAATCTTAAAATGCAATTAATGTAACTTGATACACTTTATTTAATAAAAATAAATTAATTTGACAAATGCTTTACAATTGAGTAATATATTTAGCGTGCTTAACGTTTCCCGGACCAGGGAAACGTGGCTTGATATCCTGGCCAAAAGCAAAGCAAGCATAAAAAACCTTTTGAGGAGGCGTATGTACTGCATGAAAGGCCCTGATTTAAAAAAGAGAGGAGGGGGATGAAATCACCCCACAAAAGTTTGTCACAGATGACATTGTGGCCCTTGAGCCTTGCTACGGCGAAAGGGGCGGTAATGCAGTTAGGGTTTATACCAAAGATGGTGCAGTTCACGAAGTGGAAAAAACGATTAAGGCAATGCATAGCTCCGTAGTCCGCTA
>PWHJ01000065.1 GCA_003554865.1 Bacteroidota bacterium
GAAGGATCAGCAAAAATTGTTGATGCTGAAACTTCGGTTATTGAAGATTGCGTGATGGGCCAGGGAGGCCTGGATGAGGGCGTAGAACACGTAGAACACTGGCTCGAGAAGCGTTTTAATATAGGGGTAGCCTCGATGTTGTTTCAAAAAGGAGCGGTTCTCGACACAATAGAAGTAACTACTAACTGGCATAACGCCCATTCTACTTACCTTGCTATGCAGCAGGCTTTACTGGCAGTGGAGGGAACAATGCTCGCCTCCGGTCATTATTCGCATGTTTACCCGGAAGGAGCAGCCCTTTATGTGACGACGGTTGGTTTTCCCGGTGATCACAAGCTTGCCTACTACAAAAAACTCTGGCAGGCGGCTATGGAAGCTGCTATTACCGGGGGCGCCGCAATATCACACCATCACGGAGTCGGATTACACCGCGGACTGTGGATGGCTGAGGAGCATGGTTCCGGAATGGATGTTTTAAGGAAAATCAAAGCAGCGTTTGACCCGCATGGAATCATGAATCCGGGCAAGCTGGGGCTGGAGGAGGTGCGAGAATGGCAGAAGTAAATATGGAACAACTGCTCAACTGTGCTCTTTGTCCGAACATGTGCCGTAATGAGTGCCCGGTGCTTCAAATCCTGGGTCGCGAAGCAGTAGCTCCTTCGGGCAAGGCAAGGATATCTGCCATGATCAAAGAGGGCCACCTGGCCTGGGATGAAGCGATGTTGGAGGCCACTTCAAACTGCCTGGGCTGCCGTGGATGTACTATCCACTGTCCTTTTCCCGAACTCAATTTGTGCGATGAACTGCTTTTTACCCGCCTGACGGCCAAAGCAGACGGGGTTGGACTGCCTGCTTGTGAACCCTATCTGAATAATTTAAAAAAATACAGCAGCCCCTACGGACAGAAAACCGGCGTAGTAGTGAAACCCGATCAGGGTGCGGAAGTCCTCATTTTTAATGGGTGTACGTCTCTTGCCAATAATCCTGCCTCGATTGAGGCAGTCCGTTCTCTTCTCAACAGGGCCGGGGTATCTTATCAGATGATTGATGAAGATTGCTGTGGCTATCCGGCGGAAGTCTGGGGAGACAAAGAACTGGCCCGGCAGCTTGCCGCGGAAAACAATCGTAAATTTACGGAGAGCGGGGCCAAAAAACTTATTATAAACTGCCCGGAGTGTTGGTCGACTTTTACAAGACGCTATCCGGACTGGGATCAACAGGTGCCCCTGGAGATAATCGACGGGCCCACTTTTTTTCTCCAATTAATCAGGGACGGGCATCTTCAACCGACACAAAGCGGCTTGCCGGATGAAAAGATTGATTCCGGTAAAAAAATGGTCAGTTATCATGATCCCTGCATCTGGGCTCGAACTGCAGAAAAAACGGAGCAACCGCCTGAAATATTGCAAAGCATACCCGGCATCACAGTTCAGGAACCCTTTACTTCCGGAGCCTGCACGCGCTGTTGTGGAGGAGGGAGCATGTTTCAACTATCTTTTCCCCGGACTGCTTCGGCTATTGCCCGGCGCCGGTTAGAGGAATTTCCCGAAGGTGCAGTCCTTGTGACAGCCTGCCCGTTTTGCCGGGAAGGTCTGTTTCAGGACGGAAGGCCGGTTTTAGAGCTGGTAGAACTACTCGATCGGGCCTGTCAGTGATATAATGGGGCTAAAGGGGGGAGTGAGCAGTGTATGCTGTTGAGACTACTCAATTAACCAAGTATTACGGTAAAACCCGGGGTATTGTCGAGGTCAGCATGGCAGTGCGGGAAGGGGAAGTTTTTGGTTTTATCGGACCGAACGGGGCCGGGAAAACGACGACTATCCGCCTGCTGCTTAATCTACTCAAGCCCTCTTCAGGAGAGGCAAAACTGTTCGGTAAAAAAATACCTCTCAGCGGAGGCAAGCTTTACCGGCGGGTAGGTTATGTTCCTTCAGAGGTGAATTATTATCCGGAAATGACCGGGCGCGAACTGATTGAATATGCGCGCGGGTTTTATACGGTCAGCAATAATCAGTGGATCGAGGAGTTGGTGGACAGGCTGCAGTTTGATCCGGATAAGAAAATCCGCACCTATTCGCATGGTAATCTTAAAAAACTGGGCATTATCCAGGCTCTTCTCCACAAACCTCAGCTGCTTATCTTAGACGAACCGGGCACCGGACTCGATCCCCTGATTAGGATGGAAATGTTTAAAATCCTGGAAGAGTTGAACCGGTTCGGTGTAACGGTATTCTTTTCTACGCACATTTTAGAAGAAGTTGAAAGGGTTTGTCACCGGATAGCGATGATTAAAGAAGGCAGTATGACCTATGTCGGACCGGTTGATGAATTGCCCGGTCGGGATTTGCGGGTCGTAATTCTTAAGTTTGCCGACCGGGAAGCTTCTGAGGTTGCCCTCGGTAAACTGGGTCAGGCTGAAGAAATCTCTTCCAGGCCGGGGTATTACAGGGTGCTTAGTTCCCTGCCGGTCAATGAACTGGTCGCCCGGTTAGCCCGCTTTAATCTGGATCACCTGCGCATAACGGATCCAAGCCTGGAAGAAATATTTTTTGATCTTTATGAACCATCTGCCAAAGGAGGTCAAAAAAATAATGATTAATGGAAATATCAGCCGGACAGAAATTGGTCTTAACCGACGCAGCCTGCTGATTTGGACTTTAGTGCTAGTTTTTGTGATATTAATCTACCTGGGGTCTTTTGCCTTTATGGGCAACCTTGATTTTGTCGAAATGATTGAAGGCTTTCCGGATGAATTGATAGCTGGTCTGGGCATGAGTCCGGCTATGTTTGGGGATGTTAACCTCTATCATGGCGGAATGGTTATGCTCTATGGTCTGCTCCTGGCCAGCATTTATGCCATGATGCTCGCCGGAGGGATGATTTCCCGTGATGTTGACCTTGGGACGGTAGAATTTCTTTATACCCGTCCGTTGAGCCGGACTGTAATCATGCTTTCAAAAGTTTTTTCTTTCCTGGTTATGATTATCTTTTTGTGGATTACCGCTTACCTGGTCAGTGCGGCGATGGGGATGTTTTGGGTGGCCCCGGGTGAGTATGATCTTGATGCTCAGTTTATGGTGCACCTGATGGGGTTCCTGGCCTGCCTGGCGGCAGGCGGGATCGCTTTTGCTTTCGCGCCCCTAATAAACCGGGTGCAGGGCAGTACTTCACTGGCTATCGGCCTGGGTTTTTTCTTTTTTATCCTGAACAGTGTTGCCTCTATGTACGAACAACTGGAGTTCTTAAGATTTTTGAGTATCCATTACTATGCAGATCTAAGCGGTGCAGCGGGAGGGAATCCTTTTCTTACCGGGATGATCGTCCTGCCGGTCATATTTATTGCCGGAGTAGTTGCCGGCACGGTCTTGCTTAACCGCAAGGAATTTCCTGCCTGAAGAATAAAGGCTCTTTTTATTTTAGCTATTTTCCCGATTTGCAGGATTTTTTTGTCCGATCAGGTTTTATCTAAGAGGATGAAATGAACACGCCCAGGGCAGCCAGCTCCCGATCCGAACGGTTGACTGTCTTTGGTTTGAGGGCTTCCTCATAAGGCACATCCACGATCTCTAACCCGTCGATGCCAACCATTAGTCCCGTCCGTTTTTCACCGAGTAAGATATCAGCAGCTTTTATACCAAATCTTAAACCGAGGATTATATCGTCAGCCTGCGGAGCAAGACCGCGCAAAGTGAATCCCAGGTCGGTGGAGCGGATTTCTTCTATCTTTTTCAGACCCAGTTCAATTTTCAGGACTC
>PWHJ01000165.1 GCA_003554865.1 Bacteroidota bacterium
CATCATCATCTAAAAAAACCCTTCCCTCGCATGTATAATTAACAAAATTTATATGATTATTTGGAAAGCTGAGACTGAAATCGCCTGAATCACTTCCATCTGAAAAACCAATTCCATCAAAATCACTATCACATTCCATTCCATAATAAAATTCAAAATCTCCAACTCCAATAGGGTTATTTAGATATATTGCCTGATTTTCAACTTCATTAGGATCTTTTATATAATTAAGAATGCTATCTGTATGCTCCGACTCAAAACCATCTGACTTATTGTGTATTTTGTTCAAATAAATTCCATCAAGATCGTACTCTTTGATTTCACCATCAGAAGAATATGTTAAAGGGTACAAATTATACATAGCTGGCAATAAATCTTCCCTCATTATCCTGAACCTGTATTCATTACCTCTACTTAAATTATAAGTAAATGTGATTAGCTGAAAATTATCGTCTACATCTATGGACGAAACAAAATATTTTTCTTCTTTGTAAGATGGAAGCTGTGAATAATCTGAATAGTCATCCATATTGAACCTTATGTAGGAAGTATCATGCCTAACTGCCTCCTCTACAAAAGAATAAAATCTCTTGAAATCTATTTGTTTTTCAACCTCAAAATCACTTCTTGTTTTAAAATCTCCGGTACCCAAATCAGTTATATTAATAAGATATTCAAGTTTAAACGTTGTCCTCCCATCCGAAAACAAAACAGTAACATTTGGCCTGCCTTGGGTTTCAATTTTAAACTGTTCTTCAAAGTTATCCTGAATACTTGCGCCCTTAATACCACCTTCAACAAAATCTTCTATTTCTTCTTTCACATTTGTTGCCCTTGAGTAAGTTGTCTTTTCTAAATCAAGTAAAATAGGCCATCCTATTTTATAAAGTGATGAATAATGATCGCTCATAGGAGAATTTAAATCAGTCCAAGGATAGTTAGGTGGTTTTTGAGCTAAAATATAACCGCGCTCAATCATTGTACCATAACGATGCTCAGGAATTTTACGAATTGCAGTTGCAGTCTTAGTATTATTATATTCATGCATAAAAGGATAAGTAAGATTATCAAAACTAAGAATATACCCTCCTCTGTCACCAACAATATCAAGAGCTTCAGTACCATAACTTTCAAGAACCGACTCAACATACACATCCACACTATCAAAATGGCCTTGTGGTGTTGATAAGGAAGGAACATCACGACCTATAATAGCTATATAAATAAATACTAAAGCAACCAATAAAAGCCCTACTATAATAAAAAATGTCACTTGACCTCTTTTTCCCATATTAATTAAAAATATAGTTACTCAACCTTTTAAAAGTTTCGCAAAACCTTTAGTGCTATAGTAACTTTTTTCTTATCAATAAAATAAACCAAGGTTTTAATGAATGAAAATCCCACACATTAACTATGGAAAAATATCTTCACCCGAGCCATCAACACTACTACCAGAACCGGATGGAAACAATTCATCACCTTCATCAGAACCTGAGCCAACGTCTGAATCGGGAAATAAAGCTTACTCTGAACCGTCAGAAGGAATTTCATCAACGTAGTCATCGTCCACCTCTCCAGGTGCACAAGCCCAAACTAACATTGCAATACATATAATAAATACAACCCTTTTCATTAAATTTCACCTCTTTGTTACAAAGTAGGAAAAACCCACACAAGCCTTTTATTCATGAAAAAATTAAAAAAATTTAAATCTAATTATGGAAAAAGATCGTTTCCGTTATCATCAGCATCTGAACCTTCTTCATCTGACCCTGAAAAAAAATCATCGCTGCGGTCTCTTATTTGTGGCCTTTCATCTTCTTCATATTCTTCATCATCAAAAAGATCCCCCTCAACTACTTGTTCTTCCTCTGTAACATCATCATTTAATTCGCCATTATCTAATTGCTCAACTTCGCTTGGCTCACACGCCCAGACAAGCATTGCAACACATATCATAAACACAAGCTTTTTCATCATATGTACCTCCTCTATAAAACCTTATTTCGCCTAGGAATTCATTTCTTTAAGCATTGCTTCAAGTTCATCAATTCTTTGGCTTTCCTCATCCAATTTATCCTTGAGTTCTTTATTAGTCTCTTCGAGATTTCTAATTTGACTCTGCTGCTCTTTAAATGCTTCAACAAATGCTCCACTAAGGGAACTATAACTAATCCCAAGATAACCATCATTATTTCTTGTAACAGCCTCAGGGAATACCTCTTTTACATCCTGGGCTATTAAGCCAAGGCTACTCGAATTACTATCCTTTCTGTTAAAACTAACACCATTAAGTGTAGTTATTTTTTCAAGGCTATCCTGAATAGGTTCAATGTTTTCTTTAAGCCGGATATCTGAGACTTGTTTAAAATCACCTGTAGCTAAAACATCCCCACTAACTCCTAAACGAGGACCATCTGAGTGTTTTTCACCATCCATTCTAACCAGTGGATTATCTTCTTGATCATAAAACATAAAGGCCCTTCCGCCAGGCCCACCTCTTATCGAAAGAGACCCATCTAGCTCAGACCTAAATCTGGTTTCACCCAAAAAAATACCTGGTATTTCACCAGAAGAACCAAATTTTCCAATAGAAATGTCACCGCCACCAACATCTATTCTGTTTTCAACATGAAGTTTGTTTCTTATTTCAGCATAACCATGTTCATAAGTTCCCCCACCATCAGGGTATAAAACAAAATAACCATACCTATTAGGATCATCATCATCAAGTCCTCCATCAGGACTCAATCTTAATCTAAGTGAGCCGTCTCCACTATGGTGAAGCATTAAAGCCCCCGCTAATTGTGTTTCATGGTTCAATAACTGAAAAGAAGGTGCTTTATTATTATCTCTTGTTAAAATAAATCTTCCATCATGAATAAATCCCCCTCCAACACCATGATTGATCATATTATCTCTATCCAGATTACCATCATGCTTATAAATGGCATCTTTACATACCCATTGACCACCATCCCAGTTAAGAGTTTGATCTTCTTGACAGTTTGGAAGTTCAGAAGAGCCGTCACCATTTGAACCTCCTCCTTCTCCAACATTTACACAACCCCAATCACTACCATCCCAAGTAAGAGCCTCGCCATTTGAGCAGGAAGGGATTTCTCCTAAATCACCACCTTCGCCTACACTAACACAACCCCAATCACTGCCATCCCAACTGAGGGCCTCACCATTTGAGCAGGAGGATACATCGCCAAAAACTCCTTCTAAATCTCCAACCTCAACCCAACTCCATTCTTCACCGTCCCAACCCAATGCTTCACTTTCTCCGCAACCCGGAATAGTGGATGGATCAAAACTCTTACTATCTACATAACCCTTAGTAGCAGCATCTGAACTTTCCAGGGGCTGCTCAAGATCCTTAATACGATTAAAATTCATATATAGTGGCTCTTGACCCATGTGAAGAGCACCTTCAAGTGTGAGCTCTTCAAGATTCTCTATAGCAAAATCTATTAATTCCGGCTCAAGGTCAAACATATCAAAAAGTCCCGGTAAATCGAGATCTTCATCATCGGCCAAAACTGATGAAGATAAAAGAAAACAAAAAACAAACATTGTTAAAATAAGTTTTTTCAGATTTAAATATTGCATTTTTTAATACCTCTCTTTCATAATTATTTAGTTAGTTCTACTTATTTGTTTTTGGTTGTTTAAAAAAGTTTCTAAAATAAAAGTATCTCCGATTTTTTAAATCATTTTTTGGGCTCCTGCTCACG
>PWHJ01000125.1 GCA_003554865.1 Bacteroidota bacterium
ATTATCCATCTCCCTATTAGTGTTTTTGTTATTTCTATTGGCTTCAAATGATTGTTTTTACTTTTAAAATCACAACCATACGATATATAAATAGGGATAAATAAAATATCAATACATAAATGGAAATAGAGATAATTCTTTGAAAGAATAAACTAAAAGGAGAAGAGATAAAAATGTTTACACTACCAGGAGAATACATAGGAACGCAAGAAGAATATGAATCAGGATTCGGAACTTATAAAAACTCAGAAGAAGGAGAGATAAGATCCTCAAATACAGGTAAATTGAAGCTTGATAAAAAGAAACACAAAGCGGAAGTAAGAGCAAAAACAAAAATTCCTAAGATGCAAGCACCAGGAACAGTAATACTTGGAAAAGTAACAAGAACAAGGGACCAAGTACTTGAAATAGAACCAGCGCCCTTTGAATCAAAAAAATTCACTTTTATACCAAATGAAAAACAAGCGATACTACATATAAGTAATATAAAAGATGACTACATAGATGATATAAAAACACAGTACAGGATAGGAGACATAGTAAGAGCAAAAATAACAGGAGTAGATGAAACAACAGTTGAACTAGCAACAGACCAAGGAAATCTGGGAACTATAAAAGCATACTGCTCTAAGTGCAGAAAACCAATGGAAAAAATAGGAAGAGACAAAGTAAAATGTAGTCAATGCGGTGAAAAAACAACTAGAAAAACCGCGAAGGACTACAGAGAAGGAAATATAAAATAAAAAGGTGAAAAAATGAAGATAAAAATGAAAGATGAAGAAGATACACCTAAAAATGTAATGAAATTTGAGATAGAAGGAGAGGACCACACATTTGCAAACTTGTTAGTAGATACTTTACAGGATATGAAAGAAGTTAAAATAGCACAGTACGACGTGAAGCACCCAAGAATAAGTTCACCGGATATATACTTAGAGACCAAGAAAAGCAAAAAACCTAAAGAAATTCTTAAGAAAGCATCCGAAGAAATAGAAGAAACTATGAAAGATCTCAAAAAACAGATAGAATAAAATAAAACTCTATTTTGGAATTTTCAATCTAAAAAATTTTCATTGAACTGATAATAGTATCTAAATATGCTTAAAGGTGTAAAATGAACCAAAATCTAGCTAATAAACAAATTAAAACCACAGCAGTAGCTGATGGTTCATTCAACAGAGAAAAACAAAAAGAAACAACTATAACAGCAGTAACAACACAAGGAAAATTTTACATAGAGAATATAGAAACAACAAGAGTAAAAATCGATGGAGAAAACGCCACGAATAAAATAATAGAACTCAACAATGAAAAAAACTCAGTAAAGCAATCAAACTTATTCTTACTACAAGGGACTACTATAGCAGGATTAAACATAATTAATATACCTAGAATATATGAAAAAACTAAAAAACCAGTTATAACAGTTCTTAGCAAAAAACCCAGTGAAGAAAAAATAAAAAAAGCTATAAAGAAAGTTGAAAACTCTGAAGAAAAACTAAAAAAACTAAATGAGAACCCCAAATACAGAAAACACGAAGAAAAAAATATTTATTATTCGAGTATAGGATTAAATAATAAAGAAACCGAAAGAATAATTGAAAAGATGATTCATAAGGGAAACTATCCTGAATCGCTTAGAATAACTAAAAAGATAGCTAGATCGATAACAGAGGCAAATAAATGAATAAAAAGATTCAAATGAAAATAAAAAAAATTAAAGAAGCCTTCAAAAAAATGAATAAGAAGATAAGAGGCAAAGAAAGAAAAAAAGAGGAAAGAACAAAAAAAGAAAAAATAAAAAGAGAAATAAGAGACTGGGGAATTTCAATAGCAGCAGCATTATTAATATACTACGTAATATTACCGGCAGCATTAGGAACAAGCACGCCTATGATAGTAGTATCCAGCTGCAGCCAACAACCATATCTGAATATAGGAAATGTTATTGTGCTCAGAGGAACGGATATGCAAGATATAGAGGCACCAACCATAACTATAGATGGAAAACTAAACTACACATATAATGAAGAAACCGATACTCTTACTATAAATAATCAAGATATAACAAAAAATTCGGAAAACGATATAGTTACATATGTATCACATCCAACTGGAACACAGATAATCCACAGGGCTTTGGCAAAACTCGAGTTCACCGAAGAAGCAGATTTTGCTCAAGGAGAAACGATTCTATTAACACAGGGAGATGCAAATCCAATGCCTGATCAAATAACACAAAAAGAACTTGAAGGAGAAAGAGCGTTATGCTTGGGGTACTCAAGAGGAGAAACAATTTTATTACCACAAGATAGTCAAGAATTAGTAAGTACTAGAGAACAAGCATGTCTATCAACACTTGTAACGGAGGATATGTTGGTTGGTAGAAAAACAGGTTGGAGAATACCAATATTGGGACACATAAAATTATTCTTCTGTGATGTAGTTCCATTCTGTGATGGACATTCAAATCCAGGTACCAATTACGAATACAAATTAACCTGTTGAATAAATATGTGAATAAATTAATATTGAAAAGTCAAATAAGAAGAAATAAATAAATGCGTTCCATAAAAAACACAAGGACAAACAAATCAATGGGAGGAAACAAAATGTTTAAAATTCAACTCTAAAATGCACAAAATTTCAAGAAATGCGTAAACACATTAAATACTCTAATAGATGAAGGTAAATTTAAGATAAATGAAGAAGGAATAAGATTAAGAGCAATGGATCCATCACAGATTGCTATGGTTAGTTTCTACATGCCAAAACAAGCTTTCAGAGAATTTGAAGTGGAAGAAGATGAGATACAATTAAATTTGAATGATTTAAATGATAGGACAAAAACAGCAAGATCAAGCGACTCTTTAAACCTAGAACTAGATGAATCCAGTTCAAGATTAAAAATAGATTTCCAAGGAAAAGTAGAAAGAGAGTTTGACTTACCATTACTCAACTTATCTGAAAATGGAGTCAATGAACCATCAATAGATTTTGATACAGAAATAAAGATTAATGGATCGACTCTAAAAGACATATTAAGCGATGCTAATCTTGTAGCAAGTCATGTGAAGATAATATCAAAATCTGATGAATTAGAAGTGAAAGCTGAGGGAGATAAAGGAAATTTGAAGACAACGATAAGTAAAGATGAAGACGTAATACTCGACTACTATGTAAATGAAGAGCAAACAGCGATATTTCCAATAGAATACCTAAAAGACCTATTAGTAGGAGCAACATCCAAAAGCATAGTAACTCTCAACTTAAAGACAAACAACCCTCTTAAACTCAAATATGGGATAGGAGAAGCAACTCTTACATATTATCTCGCACCCAGAGTAGAAGAATAAAATATGTATAAGACTAACAAAGGAAACATTTAAAAACAACTTATATGTTAACATATATAGTATATAGTTGTTTGATTAAAAAGTGTTGAAAGTGAGTCAATTGGAAACGAAAGCTAAATCAAGATCTCAGGGAGCAATGGAATACTTAATAATTATAGCAGCAGTTCTAATTGTAGCGTCAGTTGTAACAGTGTTGGTAACAGGAGCAGTTGGAACACAAAGAGAAGACGTACTAATAGAACAATGTAGATCAGCAGCAGCACAATGTAGTTTAAGAAGAGCAGCAAATCCAAACGATCCATGTAACTTCTGTATAGATGCATGCGAACCGGTAGAAGAAGAAGGGTTAGCTGAAAATGCAATTCAATGTTGC
>PWHJ01000150.1 GCA_003554865.1 Bacteroidota bacterium
TCCATCATAAGGTTCTCCTTGGTAATTCCCTGCTCCCGGTTCTACATCCCTAAAGTATGCTGTAGATACCTCTAGGGGTTCCCCGTTTTCAAGTCTTTGTAATACTGTTAATGCATCACCTCCGAGATTGTTTACCTTCTCGACATCTATCCATAGTTCCCCTCGCAATCTTTGCCCATCAAAGTTAGCGTTAAAGAATCTGCCGAGGGAGCGGGTTTGTATTAGGTCGGGCTTGTTAGCACTAATTGGCGCTCCCCGATCCATTGGATGATCAAGTGGAAGGGGAATACCATTCCAAGCATCAACATACCTACCTATTTCATCAGCTGGACAGAGCTCCCCGTTCAACACCCTTTCCATAACCGCTACCACTGGGGCAATAAGATGTTGTCTGCCTTCAAATTCTTCATATCGGTTAAACTGCGCGGTAGCCATGTGTATTGCCAGTTTGTTCCTACTCATTGTTGTGGACATTTACTCACTTCCTTTCCCGCTCTTTCCAACTTTCCTTACCGCCATAATCGATATACTGTATTCTTCCATCAGGTTTGACTCCCCAGTTGTTCGCGACGTTCAAGCACTCCCGCACACTCAAGGTAAACATCTCACAAAGCTGTATGACATCCTGCTTGAACTCTTTATAACCTGTCAACCCATTTATCTGAAAATAAACTTCAAGTAAGTCAAAGTCCTTATTTTCCCCTACTCTCCTTGACTCACTTTGTAGGCGGTTCTTGGTTTTGCGGAGTTCCCTTTTATCTAAATCCGTTAAACAAGGCCGCCTTTCCATTATGATCATTGGTATTTGGTTCCTGTAGAAATGCGCCGTGATTGGGCAGAGTAAGTATCTTAAATGGTCTGGGCATTCTTGATGAACTTTGAGTTCTAACTTGTTCTGATCCCCTTGTAAGTCTACCCGTCTTTGTTTAACTATTTTCAAGACATAATCATCCGACAGGGCGTAGACTTCCCGTTCCGCTCCTCTACCTACCCGCTCACTATGTTTGATTATCTTATCAAATAATTTCATATCTTATTCCTTTTGTTACCGCTCCTTTACGCTATTCCCCTCTTACCTGTTGTTCAAACCCCTCATCCACTTCATCATCCCCGTCAAAGTCATCTTGTAATCTCTTTTCTGTATAGGCTACATCCTCTTCAGATGGTTCCCCTTCAAGCCCCATTACCTCACGCCTGAATTCTGGTATGGGCATTATCTCCTCTACTATCATTCCGGCCTGGGCATAATTCTGTAAAGTGCTGGCTTTGCTCTTAGCTAGTTCTGCTTTCTCCTTATCATCAAGGGCAAATAAGTTTGGCCATTCTATGTCGTATTCTTCTACGGGTTGTGGTAATGCCCCGAGTTCTATTAGCTTATCAATGAAAGGTCTTAACATCATCGGTTCTGCAAAGTGTTGTTGCCGTTCAGCTATATGAGAATTGAAGTTTGTTTGGTCCTGGCTGGAGGCGAGTTCTCCTTGTTCAGCTCCGAGTAGAATTCGTTTAGGGATTCCTGTTGCCCCGGCGGTCAACGACATTATTACATCGAATATTCCTTTCGGGTCTATCGGTTGTCCTCCCAGGGTTTTAATATCCATGCCCTTTGTTCTTATGTATCTACGCAGGCCGTGGATGTATTCATCAAGTTCCTCTGTCATCTTATCGGCTTCTGGACCGTCGGGCTTGAAATCCTGATCTTCATTTACATTAGCGTGTAAGCCTTGGAAAGCTCCTTGCCAAAACATTTCAGCACTGCCACCGGCTACCTTTGCTAGATCGTAGAATAAATTCAAGACTCTTTTAAGACGTGGTCGACCAAACACTTCATCCTCCAGTAACTCTTCCGCCACATGCAAAACCCTGCTGTGATGAACTTCTTGAGTACCTACGGAAAAGCCGGTGTAACCACTATGTTTAAAATCACCAGCAAAGTCTACCATATATGAATAGGGCTTACCGAATCTGGGATCGCCAGGGTCAGTTACCCATCTATGAATTTCTGCGTTGTTTTCTGAAAATGGAGAAAGATATATAATATCACCGGGCTGGGAAAGGGAGCCTGGTTCAAGAGGATCACTTAAATTACCGTTACCTCTCACCCCTATCACCAATACTGCATAATGTCCGATACCAGCTAACCTATCTACACGTTCAAGGTAATGCCATATTCTTAACCTTTTAGATAAATCCTGCCAACCCTGCTCGAAAGAAGTGTTGTTTTCTTCGTCATCATCCTCTTTTACATCTGGTGTATTTCTCCAGGTAGAGGATGCAGGCATGTTAACTATTCTACCGGCTATATGATCCCTATCATAAATAGAGTAATAATCATCATAACGAAGATGTTTCTTATACCCCAATGCGGAATACAAGTCCCTATCCCCACCAAACTGCTGACCGAGAGTAGATGAAAGCCCTGCGCGACGTGTAAGATCGGATAAGGCGGCTAATTGATTAGCAGTTGGTTGTTGTTTTGGAGTTGTGGTGGTTCTCTCGAATCCATTTCTATCTGACATTTACATCATCCCCCTATCTTCCCCACGTTCCTGCCTTAGATTTACCTTTTTCAATCATTAGTTCTGTTAAAGCCCAAACCAGAGCATCCAATCTGTCTGGGCTAGTGTCCCCTGGGATCCATTCACACATCTGGTCTTCCAACTCAGGAAAGGTTCCTACATGATGAACCTTACCTTGTTCATATAGGGCGGATACCGGTTCTGCCCTTATCTGTTTGCCTCTGGATGCATGAACTTTCTTGAACGGGACATTCGGATCAATAGTCCTGACTGTATATTCTACCATATCCCCACCATTATTAACCTCCCCAATAACTCTGTCTGCTGAAAACTTATAGTAACCTGTTACTGCTGACCTGCCCCATCCATCTGGAGTATCCTTTATTGAAAGATCATCAAGAACATACCCCTGTCCATCTGTTCCTAATCCTGCGGCTATAACGCCTGTTTCTGCGCTGGTTTCTTCATTGGTTGCTTGTGGGTCTATCGCTATGATTATTCTTTTTAATTCAGGATGTTTTGTAACTCTTAACCCCTCTATATTATCCCGTTGCCAGAGGGCATCCGGGTTATCCTCTAGCAGCTCTGCATATATTTCCTGCCGTCCTATTCTAGTGCCTTCATACTTAGTAAGAATAGTATCAATGAATGCCTGTGCTAGATTAGCCTTGTTCTCGTGGGTATGTCCTCTTGTTATGTATACCTTGTTATACTGCATTATCTCCTTCAGTGTTTTAATAGGTTTAGGAGTGGTAGTGATAACTGTTTGTGGGTTATCCCCTAACCTCAGTCCGAACATAAGATTATCCCAGGTTTCTTGTGGATACTTAAACTTAGCTAATTCATCCACCCATGCCTTTTCATGCTGAGGGCCTCGTAACAAGTCTGGGTTGACGGCTGAGTAAGCTGTAGCGATAGCCCCGTTAGGCCATGTCAACCTTCTCTTACTCGGTTCATACTCTGGACGATTCCAGGGTGGGTTGATTTCTAGTATACCACTCTCACCTTCCACCATCGTATCCCTGACCTCTGCTGGGGTCTGACCTACCAGGGCTATTCTTTTATATCCCTGTTCTACCCATTTCCTGACCTGTTCTGCTCCTACCCTGGTCTTACCAAAACCCCTGCCTGCGAGTAGTATCCAGATATACCAAGCTACTGTAGGTTCTAACTGTTTTGGTCTTGCCCAGAACTCCCA
>PWHJ01000240.1 GCA_003554865.1 Bacteroidota bacterium
GACGTGATAGATGCGGCGCTTGACCGCGCAGAGCTGAGCATGGACAATGGCCATGTGATAACCATTGACCGGATATTCTCGACGACAGACATCGAGATCGATTCGGCGGACAGGCAAATACGGAGCGGGAGAATCGATTTCTCGTTCCTCATAGGGAGAGACACATGAGCGACCCAACAAAAGGTTATGTCGGCAGAGCAATGTTCATCAAAGATGCACCGGACGGCGAGCGCATTGCCGGGCTCAACGCAAAAACAGTGAGCATTAACCGCGAGGGCATCAATGTAACGACCGACGACGAGGACGGTTTTCAGACATTCCTCGGCGAGGCGGCGACGCTCGGGCTCAATATCTCGGGTACCGGTTTTGCACGCAGCGGTAACCTCGATATCATCGAGAAAATGCTCGACCCGGACACGCAGCTCGAGGGATGGGCGATTGAGTTCCCGTGGGGCAAGCAGGCGCAGGGTGATTTCCGTGTCGGTTCCGGGCAGCTCAGCGGTGAGACTGATGGCGCAGTAGGATTTGAGATTGAGCTTGAGTCCTCAGGCATATTTGAGTACGTGGATGTATCGAGCTAATGATACCTGTCATAGAGGCGACGATACTCGATAAGACATACCGGATTACGCCACGGTTCCGCGTGGTCGCAGCGTGGGAGGAGCGGTTCACCGAGCGTGAGTTCTTGTCGCGTATATCCGACCCAAAGCGCAGTGACATAGCGTGGCTGTACTGGTGCGCTCTGCGTTACGGCACCGAGGCCGAGCGTGACAGCGATGTGCCGACACTCGATGAGATCGGCGAGTGGATTATGAGCAATCAGGGCTATGCCGGTGATATCGCGGTGCGGCTGCATTTCGCCGGGTACAATCCGGACCGGTGGGACGAGATAAAAAAAAATCTCGACAAAGGGGTGGAGCGTCGAAAGCAGAAGCGGTCGAGCAAACAGGAGTCCTCAGAACCTACTACCGAATCGCAGTAGGTCAGTGGGGGTGGGCGCCGAGTGAGTTTTGGCGCTCGACAGTGAGCGAGGTATGGGAGGCAAACGAGGGACGTATGGGGCCAGAGGAGCACAGACCTGTGCTATCCAATGACGGTAGGCCGATACCGGGTGTGACGCAGGCTCAGTACGACGAGATTATGGCGGGGTTGCCGTGAGCGATAGCATTAGAGCGCTCGAGGTTAGAGCGACAGCAGATACCAGCGGACTCCAACAGGGCATGCAGCAGGCGCAGGAGTCAATCGAGGGCGTCGGTCAGCAGAGCCGGTCGTCCGAGCGCGATGTATCTCGTGCGTCCGGGAGTATGTCTACGTCTATGACTCGAGTTGCAACGGCTGCCAAAACAGCTGGGGCTGCGGCGGTGGTAGCAGGCGCTGCGTACACAGTACATCTGGTGCGCACGGGGCTGGAGGCCGCCGACGAGCAGGCGAAACTTGCACGACAATTAGGCATCACAAACGAGGAGTTAGCTACTCTACAGAGAGCAGCCGACCTCGCGGACGTTAGCTCGAGTGAGCTGACCAGGAGCATGGAGCGGCTCAACCGCGGGCTCGGCGATGCGATTGACGGCTCAGGAGCTACAGCAGAAGCGCTGGAGCGTATAGGGCTGAGCGCGGCTGAGCTGGTAGACATGCGGCCAGACGAGCAGTTCGAGGCTATTGGCGATGCTATGCAGAGCCTCGGATCACATGCTCAGCGCGCGAGTGTTGCCAATGACCTGTTTGGGCGCAGTGGTCAGCGCATGATGCTCCTGCTTGACGACGCGGGCGATACGATTGACCGCGCACGTCGCGAGGTAGAGGTATTTAACCTCGCTCTCGATGAGACGCAGACCGACGCTATCGAGGCTCTAAACGACAACATATCGACACTCGGGCAGTTAGGCGCGGGTACTGCGAACACACTTGCGGCAACATTAGCCCCGGCGCTCGGACGTATTACCAGTGGCATGATCGATTTCGCCGAGATGGTACTCACAGGCACGCAGCGCATGCGTGATATGCGCGAGGCATCGGACTTGTTGGCACAGAGTCATGACCGGGCAGCGCGTGCAGCAGCGGCGCGACAAGAGGATGAGATACAGGCAGAGATTAACCAAATGCTTCACGAAGAAGCTCGACTCACGCAAGAGATAGAGGCAATACGCGAGCGCAAAGCGGAGACGAGCGAATTTGATCTTGGTATTGTATCCGACCTCGTTAGCGCAACGTGGGATTTATTCGGCATAGACGCGCGAAACGCGCGGCAGCTTGAAGCGGCAATTGAGAACCGAGAGATAATACTCGATCAAGTGCTCGACCAACGCAGCGCAATGGAGGATATGCTGCGATCTACCCGAGATGTAACTGAGGCAACGGAAGACGAGAGGGAGGCAAACGAAGATCTCGCGGAGTCAGAACGCACTCGGTTCGATGCACGAGCTGATTATGACGAGGCTCGTCGTGTTGCTAACGAGTTAGTCGAAGAAGGGTTAATCACAGAAAAGGAAAAAATCGAAGAGGTTATCAGCGCTGCTCAGCGCTATATCCGCGAGGTCTCGGAGATGGGCGAGATTTCGCAGATACAGGCGAAGGAAACCGTCGAGTTTATTGAGGAGTTAGAAGAGCGGCTAACCGAGTTAACGGACGACGGCCTCGGGCAGCGGCTCGATATGCTGCGCGATAGCATGCGCACAGAGCGCGAGGTTATAGAGGACGAGTATGAGGAGCGCAGGGAGATACTGCGCGACGCTCGAGAGCGCGATCTCATTGACACCCAGGAATTCTTCCAGCTGAGCTTTCAGGCTTACGCAGAGTATCAAGAGCGTCTCGTGGACATGGCGCAGGATGCAATCGATGAGAAAAACAGGCTGCGCCGCGAGGAGGAGCGCGAGGAGGAGCGCAGCCTGCGCCGGAAGGAGCAGGCGAACCGGCAGCACTGGCAGACGATACGCAGTAGTGCGGTGAGCGCATTCAGAGATATACTGGAGGCGTCGGCGTCGAGTGAGGAGGGCATGTTCCGCGCCCGGCAGGCGGCAGGCATCGCGGAGGCGGTGGTAAATACCGCAGTGGGTATTACGCGCTCACTCTCCACATACGGCGGGACTCCGCTCGGATGGGCGGCGGCGGCAGCGGTCGGCGTTGCGGGTGCGGCTCAGATCGCGAGCATCTTGTCGGCCTCGCCCGGATCCGCCGGATCAGCTCAAAGGCCAAGTCCGGGAGCCGATCAGTCAACGGTAGATTCGGAGGGCCAGCAGGCGCAACAGCAGCAGAGGCAGCGCACGCTCATGATACAGGGGGTAGACCCCGGCCAAATGTTCTCGGGCGAGCAGGTGCGCGAGCTTATGGACCGTATCGGTGAGGCGCAGCGCGACGGGTATAGAGTCGTTACATAGGAGATATATATATGGCGAGGATTGACACGTATCCGACAAAAAATCCAGAAAGCGGTGATACTTCAATCGGCGTGGCATTAAGCGGATCGACGAGGCAGATGTCTCTCGGTAGCGCGGCAGGCGCGAACACCGGCACAGACCCCGAGCAAGTGCCGACCAATGCTGACTTTAGGGTAATCTCTACCGAAACTCCGAGTGTCGGGCCTATAGGGAAATTGTGGTTTCGCTTGGATGCTCCGGGTTCACTCATATGGGACCACGAGCTTCATGGTGATAGCGTACTGAGCGTATTTGAGCGCAATGGC
>PWHJ01000194.1 GCA_003554865.1 Bacteroidota bacterium
AGCTCCTTCTTGAGTATTCCACTCTACAAACTCATATTCTTCCCTTTCCGGATTATTAGGCATCTCGTCACCCAAACTTTCTCCTTCTTCCCCTTCTGCTACATAGAACTCTTCATCGCCACCTTCATAGTTTTCATCAAAGGTTACGGTGTGCTCTTCCGCAAAAGTGTGGATTGTTCCACCACCTGTGGTAACTGTATCTATTGTAGTATTTTCAAAATTAGCAGTTAAAATGATGTCTTCTGCTGGCATTGTGTAAGTAAACTCCTCTTCACCACTCACTTCGTCATCTTCTTCATCAGTCCAATTAAGGAATTCGTATCCTTCGTTGGATGTTGCCGTTACAGTAACTCCCTCCTCCTCTTCGTATTCACCCCCTCCCGTTACGGTTCCACTATCTTCGGGGCTTGCTTCAAGTGTAAGAGAATAGGTTTCTTCAGGGTCAGTAATTCCTATATTAAAGTTTTCTTCAATAGTTCTGTCATCAACTACAAGCTTATCATAATCATAATCAAAAGGTGTTTTATCTGGCTCTCTGTGCATAATAGCTTTATATTCTCCATCTCCTTCTTCTTCGACTTCCACGTCAATCCAATAATCCGGATGATTATCTGGTAATGCTAATAAGGTTGATGCATTATCTCCCCAGTGAAGCTCAATATCATCTCCTGTGAGTCCTTCCACATTGTACCCGCACTTATCTTTAACCGTGATAGTCATTGTTCCTGTTCCATCTTCGTTATCAACAAACTCAGCGAAACTCGCAGTACCGTCAACAGCTCCTTCTTCTCCCTCACTATCAATATCTATCTTTACTCCGCCGTTAGGAATAACTACTGGTTTTCCTTCAGAGTCATATAATCCGTTTATTTCTTCAACCCGATTAGTTAAGTTTCTTGGACTACTAAAAGTATCACTGATAGTTACAGTTAATACTTGGTCATCTATATTAAAGTTCATAACACCCCATCTAGAAGATAGTCTTAATCCCGGACTAGAATCTCCATGAGAATCGTATATATCAATTTGTCCATCTCTCTCAATACTACCAGAGAATGTAAGATTCATCTCATCCTCTAAATGACTGCCGAATTTATTGCACCTTCCTTCATACTCAACGGTTTCCAGTTCGGCCGAGCCAATAGTAATTTTTACACGGAGATTTTCTTCTATAACCACACCATCAGCAATAATTTCCCAGTTGTTGTCATGCTCGTTATCAACTCTATCAACAACGAATTCATATTCTCCATTTTCCACTTCTTCAAACGAAGGAATGCTCCAGTTCTCAAGCCTGCCTTGAGTTGATTCTTCAACTTCAGTTAGTGTCCAAGTATTAGTATCACCTCCCCAGTGGAAAACTATCTCAATGTCATCCATATCGAACCCTGTTATTGGGTTGTTTCCCTGATCGCGTGCTGTCATAGTTATCGTGGCAGTACCGTCTTCATTGTCGGTTGCTGTTGCTCCGCTATTGTCAGCATTTACCTTTCCTTGTACCACTACTCCACCTTTAGGAACAACCACGGGATTACCAAAGAAATCTTCTATTCCTTCCAATTTAGTAACGAAATCACCAATTTCAGGTCTTGGAGCATTAAAATCCCCTGAGGTAAGAATAGTTGCTTCGTTGTCATCTGCCACCCAATCGAGAGGACCAGTTCCAATAGAGCTCGCCTCCTGGAAATGTACACGCTTGTCTTCCTCCGAAAATTCAACATCATCGGAGAACTCAAAAGTTAAAGCTTCTCCTCCCTGTGTTCCGAATGTGCTTCCTTCGCCTTCATAAACAACAGTTTGCAATACGGTGTCAACTTCTTCGGTCAGAGTTATTTTTACATGGAGATTCTCTTCTACAACCACACCATCAGCAATAATTTCCCAGTTGTTGTCATACTCGTTATCAACTCTATCAACAACGAATTCATATTCTCCGTCTTCCACCTCTTCAAATGAAGGAATGTTCCAATTTTCCAGCCTGCCTTTTGTCAGCTCATCTATCTCAGTTAGGGTCCAAGCATCTCCTCCCCAAGGAAAATCTACTTCAATATCATCCATTTCAAGCCCTGTTCTTGGGTATCCACACTCATCTTCGATTATAAGGGTTGCCGTACCGGTACCATCTCTGTTGTCTTCAAACATGCCTGAGCTGTCATCGGCATCGACAATACCCTTTTCGCCCTCACTATCAATCTCTATCCCCACTCCATCTTCGGAAACGTATACCGGGTCATCAAGAAGTCCATACACCCCCTCAATTTTCTCAACAACAGGACGTTTATATATAGGTCTTATAGTCCCAAATTCCGAAACGACTTCTACGGTCAAGATATTGCTATCGGAGTTAAATTCCATGCGCGAATGCTCAAATAAATTTAGATAACCATCATCATAGGCTCCATGCGTATCTACTTCAATTTCACTTTCCTCAAAAGAAATATCGTCGGAAAACTCAAAAGTTGCTTTATCTCCTTCATGCCCAAATACATTACACTTGCCCTCATGTTTTACAGATTCCAAAACGGTTTTATCTACTATTGCCCACTCCGCATCACCAATATTATCCGTTATTACAAGAGTAGGAAGTGCAAAGTCATTCTCTTTCATTACATCATCAGGATCTAGCTCACTATCCTCAAGCCAAGACTTCACATGAAATTTATTGTCTGCAAAATCATTTTGATTAACCTCCTCTATTGTTCCGTGATAGTGTGCTACTCCGTAGTCTTCGTTGCCGACAATGTTGTTCTGATTCACCTGAACGCCAGTGATGTCATGCTTATTATTACCTGCGTCTTCATACCCTACTCGCACTCCGATATTATTGTTCTTTATGTCATTTTCAAGAATTCTGACGTCATCTGTTGCACCATAGACACCAACAACAGAAATGGCTATATCAGAGCCCTTAACAGTATTCCCTTTCAATTCAATATTGGATACATCGGCAAACATTGGTCCTTGACCGTATTCCATGTCTATAAAAGAGAAAACATTGTTAATTATGTCTATATCTTCAGAATGCAAGACCTGCATCGTTCTAGATGAGTATACTCCTACTGATTGTTCCATTAATTGTGCGCCAAAGTAATTGTTTTTAACAAGTCCGCCTTTTGATCCACTGTTCCAGCTCCCAATGTATATGGCAAAGCTTTCATGGTTAAACGCTGATTCCCCTTCCGGTACGCTGTTGTTGACGATTTCGAAACCATCAACGTTACCCACCACCTCGAAAGCCTTATGCTTGAAATTCTTTACTGTAAATCCTTCAACCCTTACGTTATCTGCCTGGAAGAGTATCGCGGCGCTCCCATCGTTTGGTGATAGAGCATCAATAATTGTCTCTTCAGGGCCAGCAATACTCTTCAGTGTGAGACCTTCAACATCAACAGTTAGCTCTTCATAATACTCTCCTGCTGCTACATGAATTATGTCTCCGCTATCTGCTTCCTTAATAGCATCTTGAATGTTGCTAAAGATAATGGGAACTTTAACCTCACTCCCTTTTACAAGTACTGCCCTATCAAAATCATTGTTTTCGTAAATATCCCACAAATCAAGTTCTTCCGCTTCATCGTCTTTAACCTGAATATCATTGTCTCCAAAATCATTACCTTCAACCGAGGTTCCTGAAGGAGTTCCTCTCTCTTCTCTCTTGGAAGACCGAAAGCCA
>PWHJ01000080.1 GCA_003554865.1 Bacteroidota bacterium
AGTTGTCTGATGTAAGCCCCTCTGGAGTGATCACGTAATCTCCTGCGCTGACTGCCGTGATTGCTGTTCCTGTGAATGACAGGTCTCCTCCCAGGTCAGACTCGTCTTCACCCTCAGCAAATCCCTCATAGGTGACAGTAAAGTCCTCGTAGGGGAATACCTCTCCGTCATAGACTTTGGTTTTATCATCGGCTGTGATTGTCAGCTCTTTTTGTGTAATATCAGCCTCGGTGGTTGGCGCCTCATCAAGTGACAGAATATAGTTATCGGCATCATCTCCATCCAGGTCGGCACTTGTGATACTAACAGTAATATCGTTATTTGCGTTGGCGTCTGCAAACTCAACCACCACATTTGTCAGGTCAACATCATCATCTCCTTTTACACCAACAAGTTCGAGATTATCCTCATCTATTTCTGCAGATGTTTCGCCGTCATAGACCTTATCAGAAGCAGTGAAGCTTCCACCGATAGTCAGAGTGGTCTTGGTCCTTCCAATGCCGAATTGTGTGCCGGATCCTGTATCATATATACCATCAAGACCAGTTCTTTTGATAGTTACTCCGTCAGCATCAAGATGAGAACCGTCCAGAAACCAGTTGCCGGCATCTGTACGCTTAATTATTCGGGTCTTTTCATTGATATCATAAGTATCAAAACCCGTTGCATTAAGGTTGATTGAATAATCTGCAGAGGCAAGCGAATTATTTGCTAGTGCCGACCAGTGACCTGTAGTAAACTGGTCAGAAACCTCAGTGTTGTTTTCTGTTAATGGCAGGCCATCACTCCCGGGGTCACCGGGGATAAATTCCAAAATTAACGAACCATCTTCTGTTAAGTCTGAAAAAACTATGGTAACATGATTGCTGTAAGAGTCTGTACCAACAGGGAATAAATAAGGTGTTCCGGTCGTGTTAACCCATCTTTCAAATTTGCCTGTAATGTTTCCGGTGGAATAATCAAGTGATCCGGGATTGCCTGTTCCTGTGCCAAGTTCGAGGATGTGTCCGTTACAATCAATGTTGCCGCCGTCCATTTTAAGTTCGTTGGCTACGGTCACATTCCCCGAAAGGGTTTTGGTGCCGCTGCCTGAAAAGGTGAGATTGCCATAATTATTGGAGGCAAAGACTTCTTGATCTCCCTCTCTTAAATAAATAACTGAACTTTGGGTGTTGGAATAAAATGAACCGATTTTGTTGGAAAAACCTTCTAAATTTAAAGTATGCGACTGGTTACCGCCGCTCATATCAATATACCCGTCTCCGCTTAAAGCCTCGGTGATTGTAAGAATCATGCCAGGATTGTCACTAAACTCTAATTCTCCGTCAACAATCAGCTCTTCTATAACAACTTCTGTGTCTACATTGAGCTTGTAATAAGAACCATCTCTTATAATAACCTTTTCTGCAACTTGGGGATATTCATCTGCATCAACCCAATCGTTCCCATCATGTTTTTGCCAATTATTAGCTTTATCCCAGTTTTTCGGACCTCCTGTCGTGTGTTTTGTCCTGTAATCTCCTGCCTCCTGGCCCAACGTGCCCGAAACAAGAGAGAAACCAAAAAGGAACAAAAAGAGCATCCTTATCAACACCGCCCTTGGAGGCATAAAAGTATTGTTCCTTCTATCTGAGAGTACAGATGACAGCAATAAAAGACCCTTTATATTTTTGTATAATAAAGTTTCGGTCACTAAAAATACATTATGAAATTATTCCCTCCTTTCCTGCTTTATAGTCAGTAATTATTTAATTTTTGCAGATATTGTCTGAAAATATTTTCAATTATAGTTAATATTTATGTTTATGTTTTTTTGTTATACGGGAATTTTTTTGATATATATATTTTTTTACACTAACAGTTAAATATTTAGGATTAATTGACCTATTCATTGGTTTTACGTGAAATTTCTCTAAAAGTTTACTTAAATTGTTAATATGCAGCTAGTTTAATTCCAATTCTTTTTCTTTTATATTTTTGATAGCTTTACGTTTAGTTGCTTATTGCAATCAACAAGCAACTTGAATGACCGGTAAAATTGCGGGACTGCAGTTATTTACTCTAGAGAGTTTAGCTTACCCGTTTGCGGTTTTGTTTAATCTTTCAGGAAACAGCAAAGAAACTACTTTAAAGAGATTTAATATTATGGATACAGATTCTTTGAATCCCGAGCTGGAGGCTTTGAAGTTACAAGCACTGGGATGTGTGAAGTGTGATTTGTCAAAAAGCCGCACACAGGTGGTCTTTGGAGAGGGGTATCCTTATGCTGATATTTTATTTATAGGGGAAGGACCCGGATATTATGAGGATGTAAAAGGAAGGCCTTTTGTAGGGCGCGCAGGCCAATTGCTGGACAAAATTCTCTCTGCCTGCGGTTTTTCACGCAGTGAGAATGTGTATATAGCAAATATTCTGAAGTGCCGGCCACCGGGGAATCGTGACCCGCTTCCGGGGGAAAGGGAGTTGTGTATGCCATACCTGATGCAACAGATTGAGCTGATCAATCCCAAGATTATTATATTGCTGGGTGCTGTGGCACTAAAGGCTTTAATTGATCCGGAGGCCAAAATAACAAAGGTTCGGGGAAGCTGGCTGGAATGGAAAGGTCGACAGGTGATGCCGGTATATCATCCTGCGGCACTCCTTAGAAATCAGGCATTAAAACGCGATGCTTGGGAAGATTATAAAAAGGTTGTTTATAAGTACAGGGAGTTGGTTGATCCCGATCACCATTCCGCTCATGTGTGAACCCTTTTAAAGGAGACCATGAAGCAAGCTGGTTACAATATCAGCATGGCATCCCCGTATGAGCCGAATCTGTATTTTTCTTTGATTGCTGTTTTATATGCTTTAAACACGAAGTCGTACCCGGCAAATGCTGAAACTGTGATCAGCATGGTTGACAGCGGGAGATGAAAATTAGATATCATGCATGTTGGAACATTGAAATCATAGGGTGGGAAGATGAATTTATTAGTCCATCCGTCATAAGGCTTTAGATAGCCGTCTGTTGAAACACTGCTTTCAAGGGTTCTGAGAACTGTGGTGCCGACAGCACATATTTTTTTCTTTTTGTTCTTGGCTTTGTTAACTGTTTCGGTTGATTCTTCAGGTATAATAATTCTTTCGGAGTCCATTTTGTGCTTAGTAAGGTCCTCCACATCAACTGTGCGAAAATTTCCAAGTCCTACATGAAGTGTAATTTCAGCAAAATCTACCCCTCTTATTTCCAGTCGCTTGAGCAGTTGTTTGCTAAAATGCAATCCTGCTGTGGGGGCAGCAACTGCTCCTTCGTGTTTGGCAAAAACCGTTTGATAACGTTCGCGGTCTTCAGGCTCGACCTCCCTGCGAATGAATTTTGGCAAAGGGGTTTCCCCCATTTTGTAGAGAGTCTCTTTAAACTCCTCGTACGGCCCGTCGTATAAAAATCTTAAAGTGCGGCCGCGCGAAGTGGTGTTGTCGATAACCTCTGCAACGAGGACGTCGTTTTCCCCAAAATATAGTTTGTTTCCTATTCTGATTTTACGTGCAGGATCAACCAGAACATCCCAAAGTCTTTGCTCTCTGTTTAATTCGCGTAACAGGAAAACTTCAATTTCGGCGCCGGTTTTTTCTTTGTTTCCAATAAGACGTGCCGGGAA
Organism: Bacteroidota bacterium; assembly: GCA_003554865.1. Lineage (GTDB taxonomy): Bacteria > Bacteroidota > Bacteroidia > Bacteroidales > PUMT01 > PUMT01. Next base: position 3,642 of record PWHJ01000080.1, read on the forward strand.
AACTTTGGTATTATTGAACACCATTACGTCTTGTTCTTCGAAGTAATTAAGAATATCTTTAAATATTTTGTGCTCAATTTTCCCGGAATCTCTGTGTAGTACCATCAGCCTTGATTCGTCGCGGTTTTCTGCGGGGTACTTTGCAATGAGCTCTGAAGGAAGATTAAATTTATAGCGTGATAACTTCATTATATATGCAATATTTCAGAAAGGTTCATATTTGATATAAACAAATTAATACGAAAAAAAATTCTTTTTTGTTGTTTAAGAATTAATTTTTTTCTCAAATTGTTCTATTGTTAAGGCGTTTTCAAGCCTATAATGACCAATGGCAGTTCGTTTTAATCCGGTAAGATGCGCGCCGCTTTTTAATGCTTCACCCAGATCTCTCGCAAGTGAACGGATGTATGTTCCCTTTCCGCAGTTAATTTTAAGAATAAGCTCAGGTGGATTATATTCAGCAATGTTAATGGAGTTAATTTTAACTTTTACAGGAGCCGGTTGTTTTGAATTATCGCCTGTTCTGGCATATTCATAAGCCCTTTTCCCTTCAATCAGCTTGGCTGAGTAAATAGGTGGTGTCTGTTCGGTTTCTCCGATAAATTGCCTTAAGGATGTTTCAATAAGCTCCCTTGTTATATGGGACGTTTCAAATTTTCCATCCACTTCGGTTTCAAGGTCGAATGACGGGGTTGTTTCTCCAAGCTTTATTGTTGCTATATATTCTTTTTCAAGGGCTTGAATTTCGGGTATTTTTTTGGTCATTTTGCCGGTGCAAATTACAACCAATCCTGTTGCAAGAGGATCAAGAGTCCCTGCATGCCCCACTTTAATCTTTTTAACATTATATTTGAAACGGATTATTTTTCTTACCTTGTTGACAACATCAAAAGATGTCCACCTGTAATGTTTATCAATTAAAACAATCTCTCCTTCGAAAAAATCAAATGATGCTTCTTTTTTATTTAATTCAGTCATTTTTATCCGCTGATAATGGCTATTAGGCCGACTAAAGCGCAATATATTGCAAAGTAATAAATCTTGCCTTTTCTTACTATGCCCAGCAAAGTTTTGCATGCAAAAACCCCGGATACAAAGGCAGCTATAAAACCGATTGTTAAGGCAAGTGGACCGGCTACAATTTCTGTAGACTCAGGTTTTGTAACAATATCGAGAAATGTTGCACCAAGTATGGGTATTATAACCATTAAAAAAGAGAAGCGGGTTACACTATCTTTTTTTCCCTTAAGTAATAGTCCGGTAGCAATCGTTGCTCCTGAGCGTGAAATGCCAGGGAGAACGGCAAAAGTTTGTGCAATGCCCATAATAATGGCTTCCTTGTAATTAATGTCTTTATTATGCTGGCGGATAATTCTTGTAAGAGCCAGAAGTGTTGCCGTAACAAGAAGCATGCTTCCTACAAGAACAAGATTTCCGGTGAAAAACCCTTCAACATAATCTTTGAAAAATACTCCCACAATACCTACGGGAATCATTGAAACTAAAATTTTTGTAATATATCTGGTTGATTCGTTCCATTCGAACTTGAAAAAGTCTGCGACCAGCTTTCTGATGTCGTTGTAAAAGACCACAATTATACTCAGAACGGTTGCCCCGTGAACAACTACTGAAAAAGAAAGATCCTTTTTGGCTTCAACATCTAGAATAACTTTTCCAATTTCAAGATGACCGCTGCTGCTTACAGGTAAAAATTCTGTTAATCCTTGAACAAGCCCTAAAATAAGTGCTTCCAGCCAACTCATAAATTTTGCAATTTAAAGGGTTAAAATTTTTTATTAAAAAAATGTACAGACAAGCCAGAACTTATGAATTAATGCCAACAAAAAGCAACAAAGATAATAATTTTCCTGATGCCACCTTATTAAGGGTTCAAGATTGGTGAGAGTTTAATTTTGAAGTTGTAGTATAACCTGCTTAATATTGGAGCTGCAAAGCATCCCCAGAACAACTGCATATTTTTTGGATACCTTACTGTCCGCTTTAAGGGAGCAATATCAAACCTTGGCGCAATAGTTTTGCTATAAAGCAAATTTTCAACCACTATTGCGGGCCTTCGCATATTTCAAAGGAAGTTAATTTTGCCCGGAAGAGCAGATTTTAGAGCATTTGCCACCGAAAAGAAAGAGAGAAATCTATTACCCCATCAGCCTTTCAAAGACAAAGTGGTCTGCTGATTAATACGCCGGTTTGGCAATAAGTGGTGGTTACTTTTTCTCTTCCTTTGCTTGAGGAGGTTTCATAATTGCATAAATTATAAATACAAAGCCGAAAATAGCAACAATGGGTGCCAGCGTTATACGTCTGAAGCTGAAAATTTCTTCATATTTGAAAACGTTCGGATCGTCCGATCCACCGCCAGCCATAAGGGCAAAACCCAAAACTATAATTGCAAAACCAATTATCAGCAATTTGTAATTTTCTCTTTTAAAAGGGAATTCAAACTTCCCTTCCATATCTTTTTTCTTCTTGGCCATAATTAAGTGATATTTTTTAATAATATAGTTCTTCTGTTTTTAAATGCAAAAATCTGTTAACAGCAACAAATGTCGAAATAAGATTAATTATTATTCCAAATGTTGCAACAAGCAAAAATAATAATCCCGTAGTTTCAATATCCTGCAGTGCCAGTATCCCGCCGAATTCCTGTTCTGCAGCATAAATAACTCCCACAAGCAGTGTATTAGCAATTATAGCAGCATAAATCCCGTGAAGTATACTTCTAATCAAAAACGGTTTGCGGATAAAACCGCTGGTTGCGCCTACCAATTGCATGGTATTTATAATAAACCTGCGTGCGTAAACTGAAAGACGAATCGTGTTGTTTATTAATGTAAGTGAAATAACCAGTAAAATAGCACTAAAGACCAAAAGCACCGCACTGATCTTTCGCACATTTTCATTGACCAGATGCACCAGTGATTTTTGATAGAAAATTTCTTCAACCTGAGCTATCCCCTCCAGCTCCTGTTCAATTATTGCAATGCTGTCGGGGTTTGCATAATCGGCATTTAAAAAAACTTCAATGGATGGTGTCAATGGGTTGTAGCCAAGATGAGAAATAAAATCTTCACCAAGCATTTCTTCCATTTCGCTGGCTGCTTCTTCAGGTGTAATGTATCGGGTACTTTTGGAATAATCGGCAGACTCTATATCTTTTTGAATTTTTGTTGCTTCTTCTTTTTCTGTTCCTTCATTGAGGATTATGTTAAAAGCAATATTTTCCTTAACATAATCCGATACTTTTTTGGCATTGAGAATAAGAAGACCGACCAGGCCAATTACAAAAAGCAGCAATGATATGCTAATTATGGATGTAGCATAGGAACTCCGTAAACGTCTTTTAACTGCTTTTGATCCCTTTTTCATTGTACTTTAAATAATTGCTTAAATTTAATTAAAAATTTTCTCATCAAAATTTCAACTCTAACCAAAAACCTGATAAACCTGAGATTACTTGTAAAGCCAACAAATTAAAAATTTCCGGCTCTCAGGTTAAGCACTGAATCAACCTCAACAAAAAGCTTTAACACATTTTTAGGCATACAAGTAACTGCAACCTGTGCAGATGACCCCATATGCTGAACCACACAAAATAATATATAAGATTGTTGATATATCACCAAACGAAAATCATACAGACATTAGTTTTAATGTTGTTTAAATTTTCTCCCTATTATTGGAATGTCTTTATGAAGTTCCTTTGCAATCTTCAAAAAATAAGTGGCACAAAGGTAAATAATTGTTACTACTGCCGATCTTAAAATTATATCCGGGATTTTTTCTCCTGTAACTGGCATTGTAAAGCCTATTAAAGTGCATGTTGCTATTAGTAACACAATTTGAAGGCTTTTGTATTTGAAAGGTTGTAATTTAAATTTTACCAGGATGAAAAGGTATTTAAGAAAATTGAAAGAAAAGGTTGCAATTGCTGTTGCCAATGCTGCTCCTGCAATACCGTAGAGAGGAATTAATGCCATGTTCAAAACAACTGCAAGAAAAATAAGAAGAACAAGCATTAAAACTCCGTATCTGTAGTAGATTGAATTGAAAATTATCGCGTTGTTAGTACCGGTTGCCATGTTGAACAATGTACTTATGCTCAGTATATAAACAACATTTATTCCCAGAATATAGTCCGGTGGCAGCAATGATAGCAGGTCAGCAACATTGATGTTTATACCGGTGAAAATCAGTCCACCCAGAAGCAGAAGATATTTTGAAGAGTCATAATAAATTTTTTTGATCTCTGATAAGCTGCTTCTGTTCCATGCATCGGCAATTTTCGGGTTGGATATTTTTTCAAGGGCAAGCAAAGGCGACTGTATTATTGTGGGAATGATTGCTGATACCGTATAAATGGCAACCATTGAAAGAGAAAGATAACTGCCAATGAACATTGAGTCAATATATTTGATACCCAATGATGAAATGCTGGCAATAGTCAGGGTCAGTCCGAATGCGATCAATCTGCGGGGGTTTTGTTCCCGGATGAAATTTTTGTCAATTCTCCAGCCAGGGCGGTCTATAAGGTAAATATATACAAGAAGAGTTGCCATGTGAAGTCCGTAAATCCCAACGAACAATGATATGAAAATATGTAGGGGGAAAATATTCAGCGAATAGACAATTATAAGTAAAATGGTAACAAGGCGGACTATTACATCTGTAAGCAAAGTGGGGAAAGTAGTCCTGAAAAGCGAAAAACAGTAAATATTAAGTACGGTTGTCAGCCCAATGAAAAGTGTTAGAGGGATAACAAAGAAAAAATATTCGGTAAAAAGAGGAGATTGATCTATGTACTGCTCAATTATAAAATCTTTTAAAATCAGGATAAGCAGACTTATAATAATAAATCCTGCAAACGGGAACAGCATCATAAAACCGAAATAACCATGATGACGTTTTTGCGGATTTCTGAATTTTGGGAAAAATCTTATAGTTATATTGTTGATACCTAATGGTAAAAATGTAGCAATTACAACCGAAAATGAGTACAGTACCCGTGTTAGTCCGAGTTCCTCTGGTGTCAGGAAAAAAGGCTGCACAATTATCAGGTTGACAAAGCCAACAACGGCACCTATATAGGTGATCACAGTATTGAATATTCCCTGTTTTTTTATTTCACTCAATTGAAAATCAGTTTAGAGAAAGGAATTTCAGTTTCGGTGCAACTATTTTTTTATTAGAACTCAAAGATAAAGTACTGTTGAAATTTTAATAAAGGGTATCTGTAAATATAAGCTCCCCCGGTTCAAAAAATACCGGGGGAGTGAATAAAAGTGCTTTTAAAAAATATTCCGGAAGTTAGCCGATAATCTCAATCCAGTTAAATTTGTCGGGTTCATCCCCAAACTGTATGCCCTGGAGTTTGTTGTAAATTTTTGTTGAGACAGGGCCTGGTTTCCCGTTTTTGCAGTATTTGTAAGTTTTATGGGTCTCCATGTCAAATATTTCCCCAATCGGTGCAATTATTGCAGCAGTACCGCAGGCACCAACCTCTTCAAAAGTTTCAAGCTCCTCAACAGGTACAGCACGTTGCTCGACCTTCATTCCCATATCTTCAGCAATTGTCATTATACTTTTGTTGGTAATGGATGGAAGTATTGAGGTTGATTTAGGGGTTATATAGGTGTTGTTTTTTATTCCGAAAAAGTTGGCGGCACCAATTTCATCAATATACTTCTTTTCAATGGCATCAAGGTACATAGGTGAGCCGTATCCCTGCGAGATTGCTTTGTTAACACCGTACAAGCTTGCTGCATAGTTGCCACCCACCTTGATGTGGCCTGTTCCGCGGGGCGATGCCCTGTCGGAGTCTTTGACAATTGCAATTTTCACAGGGTTGAAACCTTCTTTAAAATAAGGTCCAACCGGAGTTACAAATACCATAAAAAGGAATTCCTTGGCAGGCTTAACACCGATTTGCGGCCCGGATCCCAAAAGCAACGGTCTGATGTAGAGTGCAGCTCCCGTACCGTGTGGCGGAATGTACTGTTTGTTGAGCAAAACGGCTTTAACAACAGCTTCTTTGAAAATTTCCTCCGGCACTTTGGCCATAAGAATTCCATCTGCAGAAGTCTGTAAGCGCTTTGCATTTTCTTGCCAGCGGAAAAGTCTGATTTTCCCGTCTTTGTCCATGTAAGCCTTCATGCCTTCAAATGCCTGCTGCCCGTAATGCAGACATGTTGCAGCCATATGCATGTCAATTTTTTCCGAAGATGTAACTTCAAGTTCGCCCCATTCGCCGTTTTTGTAGTAGCATCTTACGTTATAATCGGTTTTTACATAGCCGAAAGGAAGATTTTTCCAGTCAAATTTTTCCATACTCATATTGTTTAGTTTGTTAAATACTTTTCCCTTTTTCAAAATTAATGATATTAAAATAATTTACAAGAGCGCATAATAAATTATGTTGAAACTATTATGTATGAAACTCGTAGAATATTAACATCAACAAACGGTAAAAGGTAAATGCGGATTTCAATGTAAACGTTAATATGATTAATTAAACAAGGGTATATTTCATCGCAAACTTATATAATTGTTTTTTTTATATTTATATTTTAAAACATTCTTTTACAATTGTTTTTTTAAAAATATGGGGGAAAGGTCAACCAATTACCAAGTATAAATTAATCTTAATTTTTTGTTATGGAAATTCCCAAAAAGCCATTGATTGTCCCGTGGGACTTCACAAAAATTGCCGAGTTTGCTCTCGAATTTGCAGCAAAAATCTCAAAGATTGACGGGAGTGACATTTATCTTGTCCATATAGCAAAAAGGAAGAGTGAAGTAAAACAACTTAGAGGCATACTCGAAAAGTATGCTGCTAATGAGGCATATGAAAAATATAATGTTAAACCCAGTGTCATAGTAAGAGAGGGAACAATCTTTTCTACGATCGGCGAAATTGCAGATGAGATTGATGCAGGTATGACTATAATGGGGACGCATGGAATAAAAGGCATGCAAAAGCTTACAGGCAGCTGGGCACTCAAAGTAATTGTAAGCTCAAGAGTACCTTTCGTTGTGGTCCAAACCCCACCGGCTGATTCAAAGTTTGAGCATATTGTATTCCCTGTTGATTTCAGAAGAGAAGACAAGGAAAAAATCAACGGTATAATCTATTTACATAAATATTTCGATTCAAAAATTCATATTTTCAAGCCCAGGAAAACCGACAAGTGGCTTTTGAAGGGAATTAACAGTAATATAACTTTTGCGCGAAAAATGCTTAAGCAAAAAGATGTAGATTATGATATCGTAGAAGCTCCCGGAGAAAAATCGTTTGCAAAAGAGACTATTGATTATGCAAAGCAGGTCAATGCCGAGCTTATAATTACCATGTCTACCAAAAATATCGGGTTTACAGATTATATGTTCGGAGCGGTGGAGCAATATATCATTGCCAACAGCGCTAAAATACCTGTAATGTGCTTAAATCCGCGAAAGTCCCAGATGTCTGGTGGTTTTTCCGCTATGGGAGGTTAATCCAGGCCTTTCTCATTTAAATTGATTGCCCCGACTTGTTTATTCCGCTAAAATGAAAACGCGAAAGCGTTATCATGCGTTAATTTTGTGAGCTCTACCTCATTGAGTTCATATAAGCTTTTATAAATTTTACCACAAAAATTATGGCTTTTTTTTAAAAGGAAAAATTACCTTTAATCGTATTATGTTTAACTGGAAAAGCTTTTTGGGTTGAACCCCGTTAGCCTTTTGCAGACAAAATAAGATTTACAAACGTGGGAGTCAGACCACTGTAAAGGCACTTTGTATATTAGAGATACATAAATTGGATAAATAGTTGATTAACAAAGATTTGCTGAGATGAGGATTGTGTTTGCCACAAATAACCTCCATAAGTTCAGGGAGATCAAAGAACTGATTGGGGGAGGAGTTCAGTTGCTTAATTTAAGGGATATCGGATGCAGGAGTGATATTCCTGAGCCATATTCAACAATAGAGGAGAATGCATGCGCAAAGGCGGCTTATATTTGGAATAATTACGGGTATAGTTGCTTTTCAGATGATACCGCCCTTGAAGTGGGAGTGCTTAACGGAAATCCCGGTGTTTTTTCAGCAAGGTATGCTCAAGTCACAACAGGTGCAGTTTATGGTACATCAGAAGAAAACAATGAAGCCAATATAAAAAAACTGCTTACAGACCTTGAAGGTTTTGAAAACAGAAAAGCACGGTTTCGAACGGTCATTTGCTTAATTATTAACGGTAAAGAAGTTAAATTTGAAGGAGTGGTAAACGGGAGCATAATTGATGAAAAGCGTGGGAATGAAGGGTTTGGCTATGATCCGGTTTTTATGCCTGAGGGTTATGACCGGACTTTTGCACAAATGAACCTTAATGAAAAAAACCAGATAAGTCACCGTGCACAGGCATTTAAAAAACTAGCGGAATATATTCGAAATGAAGGTACTTGAGTTGATCACTCATTAAATTGTATATGGTAAACAAAACGCGCGGTATAGTTCTTCATCAATTCAGATATTCCGATTCGTCTGTAATAGTGCATGTTTATACAGAACATTTCGGGCGACAGTCTTTTATTATCAATGGCTCAAGGAACAGAAAAACAAAGGGAAGGATTAAATTGTCGCAGCCATTGTCAATAATTGATATGGAGGTATACATTAAATCAAGTCGTGAAATTCACAGGGTTAAAGAAATTAGTATACATATTCCTTACCTGCAAATACCTTATCATCCAGTAAAAAACGCGATTGCCCTTTTTATTGCCGAAATTCTATATAAAACCCTGCGTGAAGAGGAAACAAATACCTCGCTGTTTGAATTTTTGACCAACTCATTTCAGGTTCTTGATATTAGTGAACAGGGCTTTGCAAATTTTCATCCGGTTTTTTTGATGAACCTTTCAAAACACCTAGGATTTTACCCTTTGAATAACTTTTCGGAAGAAAAATCAATTTTTGACATGAAAAACGGGAAATTTGTAGAAGCCGACCCTGGGCATCCCGCCACCTTAAAGCCGCCACATAGCAGGCATATTGCAACTTTACAAACTTTGAATTACGACAATATGAGCAGCTTGTCTTTGAATGGTTCACAAAGAAATCGATTGCTTGAAATACTGATCGACTATTTTCGTATTCATATAGAGAGCATGGGTGAAGTAAAATCTATCAAAGTTTTACACAGCGTCTTCAGTTAACCTAAATTTTTACAACAACATTCGGTTAAAGTTAATAAAGGAGTTATTTTTGTCCTCTGTAATTTTGAGGAGGCAAAAAGAGTTATTATAATAATCAGTTTGGATTACTTTGCGAATAAAGGTTAGAATTTAGTAAGAATAACCAGTATTACTTAGATATTGATGTTTGTAAACTGCTTGATAAAACGTTTTGGTTCAAAGCGGTTAAAAAAAATAGAAGTTTTTAAGCGTTATCCTTTTGAGGTTCAGAAGGAGACTTTGATGAAACTGCTTAAATCAGCTCAAAACACCGAGTGGGGCAGGAAATATAAATTCGGCTCTATTGAGACTGTTGAGCAATATCAAAAACGTGTACCCATTCATACGTATGAAGATTTCAAGCCTTTCATTGAAAAATTAATGAAGGGTGAAAAGGATATTATCTGGCCGGGAAGAGTGAAGGGGTTTGCAAAATCTTCCGGAACAACAAGCGATAAAAGCAAATTTATACCCTTAACTAACGAGTCCCTGAACAACAATCATTTTCGCGGCGGGAGGGACGTGCTTCAGTTTTTTATAAAAAATCATCCGGATAACCGAATTTTTAGCGGGAAAGGACTTACGATAGGAGGGAGCCACCAGGTAAACAATTACAAAAACAGGTCTTATTCAGGCGATTTATCTGCTATTATGCTTGAAAATCAGCCATTTTGGGTCAGACTTGTGCGTACTCCTCCCAAAAAGATTGCTCTGATGTCCGACTGGGAAGAGAAGATTGAAAAGGTTTATCAGACAACCATAAATCAGAATATAACCAATTTTTCTGGCGTACCTTCATGGAATATGGTATTTATGAAGTATGTACTTGAGAAGACAGGCAAATCGAACCTGCTGGAAGTTTGGCCAAATCTGGAGCTCTTTATCCACGGGGGAGTCAGTTTTAAGCCATATGAAGATCAGTTTAAAAAACTTATTCCTTCGGAAAAAATGAAGTATATCGAAACATATAATGCCTCCGAAGGTTTTTTTGCAATCCAGGATGAACTCGATACCGACGACATGTTGCTGATGATGGATTACGGGATATTTTACGAATTCATCCCCATGGATGAGATAGGGAGCGAAACCCCAACTGTTTTAACTATTGGGGAAGTTCAGAAAAACGTAAATTATGCGATCGTAATTTCTTCAAACAGCGGCTTGTGGCGCTATCTGCTGGGTGACACTGTTTATTTCACTTCACTTTATCCTCACAAAATACAGGTATCGGGTAGAACAAAACATTTTATAAATGCTTTTGGTGAAGAGCTTATAATTGAGAATGCCGAAAACGCTCTCAGAAATGCCTGTGAAAAAACCGGTGCACAAATTGCAGAATATACTGCCGCTCCTGTTTATATGAGTAAAACCGAAAAAGGTAAACATCAGTGGCTTATTGAATTTGAAATATTGCCGGGTTCGATGGAAGATTTTACAAAAGAGCTGGATAATGCCCTCAAGTCGTTAAACTCCGATTATGAAGCTAAACGTTATAAAGATATTACTCTCGCCCCACCGATAGTACAAAGTGTAAAACCAGGCTTGTTTTACAACTGGCTGAAGAAAAAAGGAAAGCTTGGAGGCCAGAATAAAGTCCCCCGCCTTTCAAACAGCAGGGTATACGTTGATGAACTTCTTGAAATGAATGATAAGCTATGAATCTTGCCCATTGTTGATTTCCGGCTTTTCCCTGTAGAACTGCTTTTGTTGCTTGTTAAAGGAAAAATGTTATTTTTAGGTGTTGCAAATAATTAAATAGTCGATTATGTACCATATAGCAGTAGCAGGAAACATTGGTTCAGGAAAAACTACTCTGACTGAGCTTTTATCAAAACATTATACATGGGAGGCACAATATGAGGATATTGACGATAATCCCTATTTGAATGATTTTTACGAGGACATGCAACGTTGGTCATTCAACCTGCAGATATATTTTCTGAACAGCCGCTTTAACCAGATTATAGATATCAGAAAAAGGGGTAAAACTGTTATACAGGACAGAACAATATACGAGGATGCTTATATTTTTGCTCCCAACCTCCATTCACTTGGTCTTATGTCTACCCGTGACTTTGAAAATTATTTTGCTCTTTTCAATCTTATGAGTTCACTGGTTCAGCCCCCTGATCTGGTCATTTATCTCCGGGCTTCTGTTCCTACACTTGTTAACCAGATCCAGAAAAGAGGCAGGAAATATGAAGCCGGCATAAGACTGGATTACCTCCAGCGCCTCAACGAACGTTATGAAGCGTGGGTAGAAACCTACAATATGGGCAAACTGATGATCGTTGATGTAGATGATTTACAGTTCACAGAAAGCAGAGAAGCTCTCAGTAAGGTGATAGACAGGATTGATGCGGAATTATACGGATTGTTCTGATCTTTAAATAAGAAGTTTGTAGCTATATTTGTAACGGATTTTGCAAAAAAAGCCACTTAGCAGTAAATTCGGCAGGATTTTTTTTAAAAGTATTGGAAAATTCGTATTATCGTTTTAATTTTGCAGTTCAATTAAGAAAAAAGAAAAAATACTCCTCCTTAGCTCAGTTGGTTAGAGCACCTGACTGTTAATCAGGGGGTCCTAGGTTCAAGTCCTAGAGGGGGAGCTTCAAAGTCAAAGGGTTGTGGCTATTAAAAGCTACAACCCTTATTTGTTAAATAAAACTCCGTCAGCTCCAATTCCTCCTGCAAATTAAGGCTCTTCAGTTGTGAACTCCACCTGTTCACCATAGGCTGTTCCGGCGCTATTTACAGCATAGGCTCTTACATAGTAAGTTGTACCCGGGGAAAGTCCAGAGAGGTTGCTGGTAAACTCCCCTGTGCCTTCTCCATCATTAGTTGTACCGTCATTTTCATCCAGGGTTGGGTTTTCTGTGGTACTCCAG
>PWHJ01000086.1 GCA_003554865.1 Bacteroidota bacterium
ATTCCTCAAATACCCAACCATCATCAGGATCTGCTATTAGATTTACCTCTGTTCCTTCTTCATACTCATCCTGATCTGGATCAATATCCACAGAACCATCTCCATCCGTATTTACAGTAAGATTATAATACATAGGATCATCATTGTCATTTTCCACTCCTCCTATTTTTTCTGGTTCTCCCGCTAGACAGTGTTCTACTGCGTTTGGATATTCCTCAGGCCAATTTTCTTCAAGTTCTTGGCAAGAGTCCCTACATGCTGGGCAGTCTGCTTGTGGCGCTACTAGTTGTTGTGCTGAACAGTCTGCAGCTGCTTGTCTGCATTGGTTTACAAGTGTTTCTTTTCTTCTTCCTCCGACCATCCCTGTCAACATTACTGTTACTATGGCAGCAATAGCAAGTACTGCTGCGATTATTATTAAATATTCAAGTGCTCCCTGGGCTTTTTCTTCCAATTACTTCACCTTTTTTGAGATATTAAGATAATTCCGTTATCACAATAAGTAAAGTAGTAGATATTTAAATACATTGGGTTCTAGATGAAACATAAGAACAATTGCTTGGATAAAGGTTTTATTGTTTGAAAATCTAATTGATGTAAGAAATTAGTTTGAAGTTAGATAATAAGACAAAATGGAAGGTAATTGAATGATTGAATCTTTGTTTAATCCGAAAATAATTAGGGAAAAGGCAACCAAGAGATGGGAGATTTTTGTAGCTGGATTTATCTTTACAATTGTAGCTGTATTATTCTCTATTAATGTAATACCTCCAACTGATGGAGCTACAGGACTTGGTTTTCTAATAATAGCTTTCATATGTATTCCTGCTGCTCCTTTCTTTGTTCAATTATTTAAAATAGAAGAGAAAGAAGAATTTAAGAAATGCAGATACAAGGTGTTTGCTAAAAATCTCTTTACACGTCATCTAGATGTTATAGGTGTTTTTGCTTTCTTCTTCCTAGCGGTTGTCTTTGCTTCAAGTTTAATATATGTTGCAGTTCCTGAAGAAACTTCTAATAATATTTTCGGTGAACAAGTTACTGACTTAAGAGCTAAAGGAGTTCTTACAGGTCAAGCCACTGACACATTTCAAATTGAAGAAAATAAACCGAATGAAGGACATATGCTTTCCGGCGCATCCTTTGGATTTGGAGAAATAGTTTTGAATAACTTCACAGTATTATCCTTAGCTTTCTTATTTTCCTTTGTTTTTGGAGCGGGAGCAATATTCTTAATTTCCTGGAATGCTTCGATTATAGGTGTTTTGATCGGTAAAATCGCTGAAAATCCAGAAGCCTTAGGGTTAATTGATACTGGTAATTTACTGACTAATTACTTGATCGCTCTACCAATTACCATTTTAAGGCTTCTACCTCATGGCATATTTGAATTTGGAGCTTACTTCATCGGTGCCATTGCAGGAGGGGTTCTTTCCGCTGGAGTGATTCAAGAAAGTTTGAGAAAGAGAAGAACTAATTTCAAGCATTTAAAACCAGTTATAATAGATTCTTGTATATATCTAGGAATAGCTTTTGTATTAGTAGTTATAGGTGCAGTTATAGAAGTATTGGTTTAATATTTAGTTTTATTTTTTAATCTTTGTCTTTTTTCTTTTTCTTTTGTTTTTCAGCTTCTTCTTTAAGTTTTTCTTTCAATTCTCCCTTTTCTATTTCTTTTTTAAGCTCTTCTATTATTGAATCTTTATCCTTTCCTTCCTTTTTCAATTCGTGGTATTTATCAGATAATTCTTCCTGTGCTTTCCCAAAACTTAAGCCCTGTATCTTATCGGATAATCCTCCAGCTAGCTTTGATAGTTCTAATGGGAATATTATCTTGCTTGATTTTCCTTCACTCATTTTCTTAAGTGCTTCAAGGTAGTAGTATTGTAATGCTGAATCACCTAGTTGATCTGCTGCTTCTCTTATTTTGTCTATTTCTCCTTTTGCACCTTTTGCTCTTTCTATTTGAGCTGTTTTTTCTTCTACAGCTGCTCTTCTTGTCTGTACTGCTTTTTGAACCTTTTCAGGTATATACACTTCCCTTATTTCAACATTTGGGAATTTTACACCCCATTCTTCTTCCACATTACGCATATAATTATGTAGTTCGTTAGTTATATCTTCTATGTTGCTAACTATCTCTGTCATCCCCATTTTTCCTGCTATTGCTCTTAATCTTGCTTGAACCCTATTTTTAGCGGCATCTTTGTAATTTTCAACTTCTATTACCGCCTTTTCTGCATTAGTAACTTTCATATAAATAATTACGTCAAATTCTAGTTCTATATTATCTTCAGTTACAACCATTTGATGATCCAAATCAACCATTCTTTCTCTCATATCCACTATTCTAAATGACTCAATGAAAGGAATTACAAATAGCCATCCCGGTTCAGCAACTTTTTTAAATTTACCCATTCGGAAAACAACTGCTCTTTGATACTGCTTTATTACTGCGAAGAAATTTGGGAACTGCTGGTAAAGCATTATTAGGAATACTAAGATCACTACCAGTATTACTAGTGTAGTTAATAGACCCAGAAGAGCCAATAAGCCAACTACTAAAATCGCTCCTATTACGATTGTGAAGAAAATCGTTGCTTGTTTTTGTTCTTCTGTTTCGAGTGGATCAACCATTTAATCACATGAATTTTCCTTCAATTATTTTACATTTCTTTAATATCTTTTATTATATAAATCCTTCAGAGGTTTTATACGTTGTGTTTCTAATAATTTGAATACATTTAAAAACCTCGGAATTTTATAGGTTAATATAGTTAAAGTATGTAATTCATTTGGAATTGATTAAAAAAATATAGGATGTAATTATGGCAAAAATAGCTATTTTGTGTGTAGATAGAGATGATGACCTGGGTCGAAAAGCTGGGATAAAAGGACCTATTCAGGGAGAAGAGAAGAATATTGAAGCTGCTAAAAGATTAGGAGTAGCTGATCCTTCTGATTCTGATACTAATGCTATATTCCAAGCGGTAAAACTCTACAGAGAAACAGCGGACGCAGTGGACATATTCACTGTTACCGGTGATAAAAAAGGAGGATATAAAGCGGATAAAGAGATTGCAAATCAATTGGATTACATATTTGAAGAGAATGAAGATATAGAAGGAGTTTATTTAGTTACTGATGGTTCTCAAGATGATCAAGTAATACCTATCATAGAATCAAGGACAGACATAGTTTCAAAAAAATCAGTCATAGTTGAACAAAGTGAAGCACTTGAAAGAAGATATTACGTTTTAAAAGAAGCTCTGAAAGACCCTACAATAGCAAGGATAATCTTCGGTCTTCCAGGTATAATACTATTAATCATAGCCATTTTCCAAGATCTAGGAATTCAAATAGTTATAGTTGGTATTGGAGCTTATTTAATGCTTAAAGGATTTGGAATAGAGGAAAGATTACTAAAAATGGTTCGTGGATTTAAAGAAACCACCAGTGTTAGTAGAGCTACGTTTCCACTTTATATAGGGGCTTTTTTAAGTTTCATATTGGCTCTTTGGAGTGGTTTAGAGGAAATGAGCAAATATGTTGGCGAACCTCTTATAATACAAGGTGCTGGATTTACAGCTGGATTCATAAACTTACTATTAGTTGCAGGTGTTCTTTTCTTAATAGGCAGAATAGGAGA
>PWHJ01000138.1 GCA_003554865.1 Bacteroidota bacterium
GAAACAGCAATACTTTTTTCATGGTGGGTGACCTTAAGAAAAAAGCCACAGCAATTGCCGCTGTGGCTTTGGTTGTGGGACGTGCTGGAATCGAACCAGCGACCTCATGCCTGTCAAGCATAATCAACATCTTATATAATGTTTTACCATATTTTACTATGTTTGTTAAAAAACTAAATTACAGCATATAAGATCTTTTTTTGTCACAGAGGTATAACAATATTTTACTACATTTGTAATGTTTTTTGGTGAAATTACTGGTGAAGTATTTTTCACCATTGCAGATTAACTCTATAAGTCATGGAATCATTCGATATTGGTAAAACTACTGGTGCTATTGTGTTGTACAAAGTCAAAGGTACAAAAAAAGATGGCACTTATCCTTTAAAATTTCGGATAACCCATAAGGGTGCAGCAATTTTTATTGGTGCAGGATACGACTTAAAAGAAGATGATTACAACAAATTATTCGGATTGAACCCTGCAACAGGAAAAAAATTCAGACTGACTTCCGATGAGAGCAAAACCAGAAAACTTGTCATTGCGCAGTTTGAGCGGATCAGGGATGTTGTTGAAGAGATCCACATGACGGAAGAGTACAGCCATAAAAAACTGAGAACGAAACTAAAACGTGGCAGAGGGGCTTATGTGGATGTTGCATTTGACAATAAAATAAAACGACTCAAGCTTGCTGGTCGGGCCGGAAATGCCGCCAGTTACACAACAGCAAAAAGGTTTTTTGCAAAATATGCGGAAAGGCTTCGGTTCGTGGATATTACGCCATACTGGTTAGAGCGTTTTGAAGATTGGGCCCTTAATGAAGAAAAAATCAGAACAACCTCGTTTTCAATATATTTGCGTGCATTAAGGGCACTGTTTAACGAGGCAATACGGGCCGGAGAAATTCCAAAATCCGCTTATCCCTTTCAATCTCAAGATAGAAGCGGATACAAAATCCCCAAAGGTGAAGGCACCAAAATCGCATTAACGGCCAAACAGATTCAAGACTTAGCAAAACTAAAACTCACCGGGAGCAAACAAAGATGCAGGGATATGTTTTTGTTGTCTTTTTACCTGGGCGGAATCAATTTCAAGGACTTGCTAAATTTGAAGTGGCAGGATATTTCCAACGGGGAAGTTCATTTCATTCGGGAAAAGACCAAACAGATCAATCGAAGCAGTAGAAGTATCGTTGTGCCGCTGATAGAACCTGCACAAAAGATAATTGACACTTGGGGCAATCCAGACAAATCGCCTGATGCCTTCGTTATTAAGCATCTGACAGATGATATGAGTCCTGAAAAAGCTCATTATAGTATCAAGTCATATACAAAACAGGTAAATAAGCAACTTGCCAAAATTGCCAAGCATGAAAGCCTGCAGATCAAAGGGCTAAGCACAATGGTAGCCCGACACAGTTTTGCCACAATTATGAAAAACTCAGGTTCCCCTGTAACCTTCATCGGTGAAATCCTTGGACATACATCTACCCGGACCACTGAAACCTATTTGAAGTCGTTTGAATCCGAACAACGAAAGAAACAGTTTGATGTCATCGCCAACATTGGAAGTAACACTGGCGGTGAAGATGAGAAACCCGAAGAATAAAAACGAATTTGTATGAAAGAAACACATGCTTACCTGGAGATGCTGGAAGCACCGATGGTCTTGTACTTCGACTATTATAATAATGTTCCCGCTTCTGATTCGGATAAAATAATCGAGCATTACCACGAGCTCAGTAAGGTATACCTGGGAAGCAAACACCTGGAAGCTAATCAATACTTTTCGGCGCTGGATACTCTTCAGAACAAGGCGGTTGACAGCTTATCTGATTTTTATTACGAAAGGATCGAATCTCCCGCTGCCCTGCAAGCAGTCTTCAATGACCTTGATCAGCAACTATCTGAGATAACAGGGAAATACCACACCATTAATATTGAGGGAAGGAGCCTAAATTATTCAACCAGAATTGTTTTACAGGTTGAAGTGGCGAAAGAAAAATCTCCATGGACTAATGAAGAATCTCCTTTCTATACAGGTCTGAATATCTCTGAATTAACCGTAAACAAACACTTTCAGGTTTTACGTATAATTAATCAAATAACCGAAAAAGAGGTCAGTGGCATTGAGGCATTCAGGCAGGTATTGAACAAATTTGACACTGAGTCCCCAAAAGAGGTTTTTCACGAAAGTCTTCCTGGTGCTGTGTTAACGCAGGTGTATGAAACGTTTGCTGAATACTTTGATTACCAATCGGAAGCCGAGTTTGTTCAGGCTGTAAAAAACCTGGAAAGAATAAAATACACCGAGATGTATTCCAACCACCTTGCCTACCTGTTTTATATGCTCCTGAAATCTCATAAAGTCAAGGGTCGTAGCCACGTGCTTCAAAAGCTTTTTGGGGTGAAAAACAAGTCCCGGGAGCAGATAAGCGAAAAGCCTATTTTGAGCAGAATTGATGATTTTTTGGAGTCATTTGACGAAAATTTCGACCAGGAATAAATAAGATATTTCAGATACTTTTGGTATCTAAATTGCCATAATCATAAACCCTTGTCATTCAGCTGACAGGGGTTTTTTATTTAATAGCCAGATACCTGTCCAGGTATTTAAGTACCTCAAAAACAGATACTTACGTTTGTTGTGAATTTAATTATTAACAAAAATTTTACAACAATGAATGTAAGTTATGACACATTGCCACAGGCAATTGAAGAGATCTTCGCAAAGCTTGACAGGATTGAAGCTGCACTTAGCTCTCCTGCAGAAAAAGAACCTGAAAAAGATGTGATGCTGATGGATGAGGCCCTCAAATTCCTGAAGGAGAACGGCAGGCCAACCTCTAAAAGTACGATTTACAAGGAGTCCAGCCTCGGATGGATCCCATGTGAAAGAGCGGGTAAGCGCCTGGTGTTTTCCCGTGAAAGGCTTAGGGCGTGGATTGCAGAGGGAATGCCGAAACAAATCCTGCAGGATGCTACTGACAGGTTATCTGTGAGAGTGAATGGTAACACTAACGGGGGGAGGGCGTAATCATGAAAAATCAAATTACAAAAATCAATGCACCACAGGAAAACGGTCATGGAACTCAAAACGGTTTCGATACAGAACAAACAGTTGAAGCTGAAGTGATTGAGCAACACGACATTGTTAAAATTTCCCAATCCGAATTCGCAGTTAAGTATTACATTTTTGCGCTACTCCCTGATGGTCAGGCTTACTGTACAGGCCAGTTGTATTACCCAGCCATTCTGGACTCCCTGAAGGATCTAGGGTTCTACAAACGAAGAAGGCACGAAGGTCCGTTTATGTTTCTCCGGGAACAGAACAACATTATTTCGGCAAAAGATCCAAGCGAGATGAAGGATGTATTTTTTAACAAACATCTGCGGCACCTGAAAACACATATGATATTTTACCTCGGCACAAGACCTCATGTAATGACCATTGAAGAGCAGCAGCAGGTGTACTTAAAAAATGCAAATCAGGTCTTCAACCAGAAATTCCTGGAGCATTTGGAAACGCATACCAAGCCGATTATGGCTGATACCAGGCACAACAGCTATTTCTATTTTAAAAATGTTGTCGTTACAGCTGGAGAGGATGGTCTTACTTGTTCGCCGTATGCTGATC
>PWHJ01000227.1 GCA_003554865.1 Bacteroidota bacterium
TCCCATCTTTAAGGGTTTAAAATGTGTTGGGAAAAGTGTTTGTTGATGTATCACCCGCTTTTATATGTTGTAATTACGATATTTAGTGTAAAGTTAATTATGCGTCAGGCCTTAGTGAATGGGGCATGAAAGTATATCCTGCGCTTAAGCCCAAAAAGGCGAGGCGGGAGTATTCGTTTGAAACCATTTCTTCAGGCATTCCTGAAATAGATGAGCTTTTGCATGGCGGCATTGAAAGAGGCACCGCCACTGTGATCAGCGGCCCCACCGGCGTGGGTAAAACCACCCTGGGGGTTCAATTCTTAAAGGAAGCAGCAGGCCGGGGGGAGCGCTCTGTAGTTTATACTTTTGAGGAAGCGGTTGGATCCCTGCAACGGCACTGTGAAGCTGTCAATATCCCGGTTAGCAGCATGCTTGAAAAGGGCACGCTTTCTTTGGTTAAAATAGACCCGCTTGAGTATATGCCTGATGAATTTTCGCATCATGTTCGTCAAGAAGTAGAAGAAATGGGGACCAAGATTGTGATGTTAGACAGTATTTCTGGGTACAGGCTTTCTTTTGAAGAAGGGCAACATGAAGGCTACGAAATGCTCAGGCATCTGCACTCGCTATCGGAATACTTAAAGAGTTTAGGCGTAACCGTGATTTTAATAAATGAAATTCAAAACATTACCGGAGATTTTAGAGTTTCAGATCAAGGCATCAGCTACCTGGCTGATAATATTATCTTTATGCGTTACTTGGAGATCAGGGGAGAAATGAATAAAGCCATCGGAGTTCTTAAAAAACGGCTTAGCAACTTTGAAAAGACTTTGCGTGAAGCAGAAATCACTAAATTCGGGTTTAAAATAGGAAAGCCTTTAACTGAGTTAAGAGGGGTTCTTACCGGCAACCCGGAATTTATTGCTTTAAAAAAAGAAGAATAATCAGGGGTTAGGTGGGTTTTGTTTTGAGCAAAATAATGGTTTTGGTTAAAGACAAAGGTAATTACGATATACTGGCCGGTTTATTTGACGGGGAACATGAAGTGATAGGCAGCGGTAAATTAGACGGCTCAACAGGCCTGGTAATTGCTGACTATTATTTTTATTGTCAATACCGCGATACGCTGATTACTATGAAAAATGAGTTGCAGACATTATTACCCCTTTTATTAATGGTAACCGCTGCGGAAAAAGAGAAGTTAAACAGCGCCGATTTTGAAATAGCAGATGAACTATTATTGATTCCTACTGATAAAAAAATGATCCAAATGAGGGTGCAAAGTCTTTTACACCTAAAACGATATTCCCTGGAATCTGAACAGCGCAACCAGCTATTTCAATTTATCGATAGAAGTGTGCCTTCAGGGATATGTATCCTGCAAGAAGGTGATATTGTTTATTATAACCAGGCTCTTTGTGACCTATTTAAGAAAACAGGGCGGGAACTATTAAACACACCCTTTTTGGATTATATCCACCTCCCTCATAGAGCCAAGATCCAAAAGACTTTAGCCGAATTTAAAAACAAAGATATATCACAAAAAAAGTATGAACTCCAGGTGTGTGATGAGTCAGAAGAACGCTGGGTTGATGTGCGTTTTTCCCGTATAACCTACAATGGTGTGCCCTGCTTGATTGCCAGTGTTTTGGATATAACAGAGCGGGTACGGTATGAAAAGGATTTACAGTATTTTAGCTTGCATGATCAGCTTACCGGGTTATATAACCGTTTCTATTTCGTGGAAGAAATGAAACGGTTAGAAAGAGGAAGAGATTTTCCGATAACGATTATAGTTGTCGACATCAACGGCTTGAAGTTTATAAACGATTCCATGGGCCATCAAAAAGGAGACGAATTGATTCAGGCTTGTGCTAGGGTGCTCAGCGATTCTCTGCGGGATGAGGATATATTAGCCCGGATCGGGGGAGATGAGTTTGCGGTGCTGCTTCCAGAAACCGATGAAGTTAGCGGTAAAAAAGTCATTGAACGGATGCTTTCCAACATAGAAAAGCACAACCATGAGTGCCCGGAAATTCCTTTAAGCGTTGCTGTCGGTATAACTACAGCCAATAAACCAGGTGCTTCTTTGGAGAAAACTTTGGACAGCGCAGATGAAAATATGTATTTGCATAAGATAAACAAGGTAGGCGGTGTCCGGGAAGAACTCTTAAATACTTTAATGAGCGCATTGCAGGAAAAAGATTTTGCTACCGAAGGGCATACCCAAAGGCTGGCCGATTTATGTGGTAAAATGGGGGAAAAAGCGGGCATTACTTCTCAGCAGCTGGACAACCTTTTACTGCTTGCCCAGACTCATGACCTGGGTAAGTTGGGGATACCGGAAAAGATATTATCCAAAAACGCGTCGCTCAACCAGGAAGAATGGGAGATCATGAAAGAACACTCGGAAAAAGGGCACCGGATTGCTCTTTCTTCGCCCCATCTTAATCATATAGCAGACTTAATTCTAAAGCATCATGAAAGATGGGATGGCAACGGCTACCCCCTGGGTCTCAAGGGTGAAGAGATTCCTGTTGAATGCCGGATCCTGGCCATCGTAGATTCTTTTGATGCTATGACCAACGATCGCCCTTACCGCAAAGCTATGCCCAAAAAAGAAGCCTTACTGGAACTGGGGCGTTGTGCCGGCGGTCAATTTGATCCGAACCTGGTAAATATTTTTCTTGGTCTTCTCGAAGATGAAATGGCAAGTACATAGCCAGTAGTAACCTACTTATCGTTTTCCCTCACAGGAGGGCAATAACAGCTTCTTAGTAAGCAGCGATAAAAAGCACCTGCTTTTCCTGTTTATCACCATACCGATCTTGATAATGTTGTTCTTTATTGGTTGCTGAAGTTTATACTTTACTTTTCTAAAGGATATGCATCGTGACAGGGAGAATAAAAATAACTATATCATTACATGAAAACAGGTGACCTGAGCTGAAAAGTAAAATTGTTGACGCCCACTGTGATACTGCCGGTTTCTTCCTGGGAAACGGTGGTTACGATTTTTACGCCCGCAATGACAAGCACCACATTGACCTGCCCCGTTTAAAAGAAAGCGGTATCATCCTGCAGTTTTTTGCCCTCTATATCAAGGAAGAATACAAACCTGTTGGTTCACTGGCTTACTGCCTGCGCCTGCTTGACAGTTATTATGAGATCATGCAGCGCTTTCCTGGAGAGCTGCAGACCATTTACACAAGAACTGCTTTAAAAAATACTTTAAACAGCTCCAAGCCTGCTGCTCTATTAAGCGTAGAAGGTGGCGAAGCCCTGGAAGGCGAACTGGCGGTCCTGCGTCTGCTATTCCGGCTCGGTATCAGGGCCCTCGGCCTGACCTGGAACCAAAAGAACCAGCTTGCCACCGGCATTGGTGAAGAAGATTCTCACACCGGCTTAACCCCATTTGGCAGGCAGGTAATCCGGGAAATGAACAGGCTCGGCATGCTCGTAGACCTGGCCCATATCAACCGGCAGGGTTTTTTTGATGCCCTCGAAACAAGCAGCGCCCCGGTTATTGTTTCCCACGCTAATACCAGGGCCCTCTGTGATCCCCCCCGCAACTTATCCGATGAGCAGCTGCAGGCTTTAAGCCGGGTTGACGGGGTTATCGGCATGAGCTGCTGCCCCGATTTTATCGA
>PWHJ01000012.1 GCA_003554865.1 Bacteroidota bacterium
CGTACCCGTTACCTTTGTTTACCAATACATTTTTCTTTTCACTCATTATTTAATAACCTCCATATAATAGTATTTGAGGGGAGCTTTTATTGACTTCACCCTCATTGGTCGTAGTTTCCTACAATTTACAGTTTACAATTTCTTAGCTCTGTGGATGTTTATATCCATGATGTCTGAGCTTAATCGTTCTGTTTCTGGGACTACGTTGTCATTAGGATCATCGCAATAGTCGCAATAATCCTGTTCTTCATACATTGGGTAATTACAACATCTGCATAGCATCCAGCCTGGTTCTAAGAACAGTTGGGGCTGTTCCTTCAGGTATTGGATGTGGATGTAAGCTCTTAGGATGTCTGCTAGTGGTGTAGCGTCCTGAGAGCTTTTTACTTTTAGAGCGTTATTGCCTAGTGCTTTTTCATGGTTATATTGGTGTAAGAATTTGTAGGTGTTGTAGTTACTGTCTGTTGGTGTGAGTTTGAGTTGTCCTTCTGGTTCAGTGATACCTAGAGGACGTGCCCATGTTTCTAGTTCTCTTAGTATTTCGTTTAGTGCTTGTTCTCCTTCTCGGAGGTCATCTACTGTGATAGATGCTCCGTAAGTTTTGAGGACGTCTATTGCTTCGTTTCTTTGTTGTGTTTTTATGAATGTTCTGGTGTTGTCTGCTTTAGTTTCGTTTATTAGATCGTTTGCTTCTTTCAATGCTTCATTTACTTTAGGCCAAACGTGGTAGTCCATGATTTGGTTTCTTTTTGTTTCTAACACGGTGTATTTATGCTCTACTTTGGCTTTTGTTTCAGGGTTTAGTGTGTCTTTAATATCGTGATAGTCTTCAACTTTGTAGCGTTGGAAGTGTGGGTCTTCGTATAAGTTGTATATTGCTGGAATAACTGTTTTGAAGTTTTGTTCAATAGCTTCTATACCTACGTCTGTTCCTCTTTGGATAAGGAACTTGGTTAGATTGAGTTGCTGTTCTGTAAGTGTCTTAGTGTATATGATGTAGAGTTTAGGTTGATTGAAGGAGATGTACCATCTTGTTGCTTGAATTTCTGCTTTAAGTGTTCTACCGCTTCTTTCTGCTCTTTCTAAGGCGTATTGATAGACGTTGCTGTAACCTTTAGTTTGCCATAGTTGCTGTTTGTCTGCTGGTACTTGGAAGTATGGATCTACCCATGTTCTGCCTTGAATGTGTGAATGGAGCTTCTTCTGCTGTGGGGATAGTGGGAAGGTGTAGTCTTCCCTGTTGTATTTACTTTCTACAGTAATCTTTAGAGTCATATTGGACTCCTTTCTGTGTTTTAGTGTCTTTATCACCTGACATAGTGGTGTTACTTATAGATTCCTTCGATTGGCATGAGTTCTTTTGCTGGAAGTATGCTGGTTCTATAGCCGTCTGTTACTTCAGCCATTCTTTCTTTAGCTGAGAGTATTTCTACTACTTGTCCTGCTGTGAAGAAGCCGTGACAATCCATGTCTGATCTCTTTACTCTTGCATATTTGTTCTTGAAGTATTGCATGTGTTTCACCTCCTTTGGTGTAGTATGGTGATGCTTAGTTACTTATAGGTTACTATAATGATTACGTTATTGAAGTTGAATATTCTGCCTTTGAGTCTGTACATGTGTTTCACCTCCTTGTGTTAGTGTGGTAGTGAGTGATGATTTACAGTGGTAAGTTAGTGATGATTAAATACTTGATGATGATTAGCATAGTGAGTGGCCAGATGATTACTAATAGTTGCATTGTGTTCACCTCCTTTCGTTTATATATGTTTTACATATATGAATGTATTTGGATGGGGGTGGGTTTAAAATCCCTTATATATAGGGTATACGATATATATAATATATCTCCCTTCCTCCTCTCCCCCTCTCTAATAAAATCAAATCTAATTACCTCCTTATCAAAACCCCCCCCATAATTAAAAACCAAATATAACTTGACATTTCCCTCCATATATGGTATAATAAGGTATCAAATATCAGAAAGGAGTTTTTAAAATGGAAGATAATACCATCACTTTAACTCTAAAAGATGGTAAAGTTACGGTAGAACAAGAAAAACCCCTCGACTTATCCGTATATTTACAGATAATGTTGACGGGTATTTTAACTGCTATGAACCAAATAGTTGCCCAAGCCCCTGAAGAAGAAGAACAAACTGTTAAAGAAGAACTATATGATATGTTAAATCATGGAGCCAGCAACGTGCTGTCAACCTTTGCACCTGATCTGGAACTCCGTCCCAACCTAACAGAACGTGCTATCTTGAAAGCCGAAGATGAAATCATCGAAAATGGTGGGGCTGATGATTTCAAAAACCCTAACCCACCATTACCAATTACTAAACATAAGCATTAAAGGAGGTGAAACTCTCCTATGGCCCTAACTCTTTTTAAGAAGTCCCCCTGGTTAAACCATGCTGTTTTTACAGAATTTAGTGAAAATAAATCTAATCAAGAACTCTATCATGGTATGGTCGGTACTACTGCCAGGACTATGTTTTGGCGTGAGATAAAAGACCGTTATTTAGAAACTGGCCCAGATGCTCAACAACACCCTCTTGGGGAATCTTTAGAACCCAGTGGTCTTGAACACTTTATGCAAGGTACAGCTCCTTCAGCTCCTCCAGTTCCTGATACATTTAATTTCGCCCCAGTTGGAGTAACG
Organism: Bacteroidota bacterium; assembly: GCA_003554865.1. Lineage (GTDB taxonomy): Bacteria > Bacteroidota > Bacteroidia > Bacteroidales > PUMT01 > PUMT01. The sequence goes on from PWHJ01000012.1 coordinate 2,667, forward strand.
GATTCTGTAACTACTGATCCAATTGAAGGGGCGACTGTAACAATGGTTGCCTATAGTAATAGTATAACCTACCTTTATGATGTATCAAAAGAAACTAATGCAGACGGACTTACTGGTTTTGATGACTATGTAGACGCCGTATATGTTGAAATATACGTTGATAAAGACGGTTATGTATCTTTCGTATCTGATCCAATATTAGTTGATTATGATGAACTAACTAATAATGAGTTGTTTGTAGCTTTAGATCCTGAATAATAATAATAATAATAATAAAAAGGAGGTTGATTTTTATGGCAGATGTAACTTTAACGATAGGTGATGGACAAGACCAACAGCAGACTTTACCAGTACCTGATTCTAAGGTTCCGTATAATGCTATTCATATTAAAAATACAAGTGATGCAATGGCCCAGGTAATGTGTCCTGGTCGAAGGCTTTTTGGAGAACAGCAGGATTTAGTAGATAAGCAAGTGCTTGTTACTATCCCTGCTGATTCGGAAGCTTATTATTACCTCAGAACTCCCATTAATATGGAAGACCCTCTGTATGTTAACCACGATGATCAAGCTAATGCAGGTGATTGCGAGTTTACTTTTGAAAATGTAGATACCGAAGCAGCCTGGCTTGAGTGGAAGAACTCTACTATTTAATCTAAAACCCTAAAGCGAGGTGATCCCCCATGACCCCTGCTTTGATTAACTACTTAATGATAGCCTACCTCCAGACAGGACAACCTTACCCTCGTTAAACTTTGGCCTTCTGAGCCTCGATCAGTCCCCCCTGAAGGCTCGGAGGGCTACTTTTTTATAAGATAAGGAGGTTTTAATGGATAACTCTAAATATAAAGACGGTGATATAGATGTGGTTAGTAGAAACTTTAGGTTTACTAGAATGTGATGTATGTGGACATACCCTATTAGAAGGATGCGGGTTTTATTTAGATACCTCTAAACCTACTA
>PWHJ01000162.1 GCA_003554865.1 Bacteroidota bacterium
AAGGAGTTAATTCTGAATTATAAGGTTTTTCTGATATGAACAAGGCGCTACAATCTTCTTCTTTTAATGATTTAGATAATCTATGTACTAATTTACCGTAATTTGCTTTTGATGATGAGAAGTAACCGAATGGGCTTATACTATCAATAACAATTCTTTTTGCACCTATTGAACTTATTATTCTAGATAACTTTTTTTCTATTTCACGAGCAACCGTTTTTGAGTTGAATTTTTCATACTCAGACACTTCGTATCTACTTATAATCATTTTTCTTTCTTCTTGAAGTGAATGAATATCTAAATTGAATCTGGATGCATACCATGTTACATCCGTACCCTGTGCTTGTATAGTTAAATATATGCCTGGTTGATCGTATTTTTTGACTCCGTTATACAAGTATTGAAGTCCAAATATCGTTTTACCTGTCCCGGAATTACCTGTAACTAATATGGTCGATGGATGAGGAAACCCTCCTTCAAGTAAATCATCCAGTCCTGGAACTCCTGTTTTTATTCTTTTTACACCATCATTCAATTCTAATCCTTCATCTTTTTCCTTATTTTTTGGCAATTCAATAACTTTTAAAATTTTTACTTGTTTTGAATTAGGTACCTGTTTTTTATATTGCTTTCCCGATTTTTACAAGTCTCCTAAATAAATTGATCTAAAGCTTTTCATTATCTTTGAGACTTAGGAAGTGACCATCATAATAGTTCGTTTATTATAGCACCATAAGCTGGTCTTGATACTATTACTCCTATTAGACTTCCTAATATTGTTACTATTGCAAATCCTTGTAGGGCTCCTAACCCCATGAATAACAGAGGGAACATAGCGAATATTGTCGTCATTGCTGATCTAAATATAATTGAAAATGCTTTTTTAATTCTTCTTGCTAAACTTTCTTCTTTATCAGTTTCCTTTGATATCGCGTCCTCTGTCATAATTATCTGATGATCAACTCCTGAACCTACTACTGCTATTATTCCTGCTATTGCAGGTAAGTCAAGTTGCCATCCAATTAATGCTGCTGCTCCTAAAGTCATTAGAACTTCTGAAAAACTTGTTAGTAAAATTGGACCAATGATTTCTTTTTTCTTATACCTTAATGAAACTACCATTGATACCGCTAATAATGCTGCTATACCTGCGAGTATTGAATAATTTAAGAATCTTTCTCCTAATAAAGGAGAAATTCTATCTTCTCTCTCTATATTTACCCCTACTGGTAACCTTCCGGATCTTAGTAATATTGTGACTCTTTCTATTTCTTCAAAAGCTTCTTCTTCTGTTTCAGCTCCTCCAGTTATACTTGGGGTTGTTACCGGTTCTCCTCTGGTTATTCCTTCGGTCAAGTGAATTATAGATTCTATTCTTAGTGCATTTACTATCCAAAAACCTTCAAGAGGAATCGCGATTTCCTCAATTTCTTCAGCATTGTGTATTTCTTCTGGATTGAAAACATTTTCAGGTATTAGTACTTTTCTATCTTCCGTTTTCTCAAGAACTTCGTCATCTATCACATCAGTCACTAATAATTCTGCTCCTGAGTTTCTAACAATTTCCTCTATATCTATTTCCTCTGTCATGCCCGGAGCTGTTTGCTCGGTTTCTTCAAGAGATTGAGGAATTCTTCCCTCTTCTTCATAAATATCTCCATTAATTATTACTAATACATCTCCTGGCCTATCTATAAACATGTATAGGACTTCTTGGCATCTATCTGCTCCAGGAAGAGTAGTACATTCTCCTTCAACAGCATCTGCAAAATTCCTAGCAGCATCCATAGATACTCTAAATGGGACACTCCATTGGTAACCTGCTTCAGGGCTTCCTCTAGCACCGTAACCTCTTTGAGCATCAGTTATAACGTCATCAACATCTCTACCATGTAAAATCACTTCTCCATCATATAGAGTTTCAAAGCTTCCTTGTTGCCCTATTATAGATTTGAGCCTCTCTAAAGCCTCAGGATCTGTTTCAGCTACCTCTACTCTAATATATTCATCTCCATAGGGAGTTACAGAAACATCTCTTAAACCATAAGAATCAACTCTTTCCTCTATAACTTGGGTAATTGTGCTCATAGTGAGTTGATCAACTTCTTCATCTAAAGCTATGTCTATCATTGTTCCTCCCCTAAAGTCCATTCCTAAATCGATACCACGGACTAAGATGGGAGCTACACCTATCATTATTACTCCTATTATGAACACATATACTCTTTTTGTTCTCAATATCTTCTTCAATGTTTTTTTATCCATTTTTAATCGTTTTTATTTTCATTTTTCTCTTTTCTTAGCTGTTCTTATCATTATGGGTGCATTAATGAACCATGTAGTAAGTGAGTCTCCTATTATACCTAATATTAAAATTATTGATATGCTTGCAAGAATTTCTATTTGTACTAAGTTTGAAACTATTAATAATGCCGTTAAAGCAGATATTGTTGTTATCTCCATTGTCAAACCTGTTTTTAGAGCTCCTAAAGCTCTTTCTTCTGGAGTTCCATCCTTTCTGTTTAATACTTTCATAGTCAGCATTATGTCTGAGTCTATTGAATAACCTAAAATCATTAGAAGTGCTGCTATGGTTGCTAGATTCAAAGGTATTTGAAGTAATCCCATTATGCCTAAACCAAATACAATATCGTAAACTGGAGATTGGAAAACTGCGAGAGAAACCAATAATTCTCTAAAGAAATAAAATACTAATATCGCTATGAATAATATTGCAACCAATATAGCATTTCTAGCTTGATCGAGGAATTGTGCTCCCATAGCTACCCCAATAGTATCTACTGAAAAATCTCCTTCCTCTGTACCTGTTCTTTCTGATAAATAAGAGATTAGTTCTCTCCTACTTGTTTCCCTAGCAACTGATAAGTATTCACGGGCTTCTTCTTCTTCACTTTCGAAATCAATGTCTTCTATAGGATCTATTATTTCTTTTGACATTTCTATTGTTTCTCTATAACTTCCCTCTTCAAATGCTTGTTCTATCTGAAGTATATCTTCATCTCCAACGTAACTTACCATTAGAGATCTTTCTATACCTTCAGTTTTTCTAATATCTAAATCTAATAAATTAAATCTTTCATTAATTTCAAATTCAAGTTCAGCCACATCTAAATCTTGTTCTAAAGGAGTAGTTATTCTCGTTCCTCCTCTGAAATCCATTCCATAAGTTATTCTGGTTGCGAAGAAAAGAAGAATTATCAACATTATTGCTGGAATTATGAATAACTTCTTGTACCTGTCATTTTCATATATGTTCATAATAAGTCTCTCTTGGAATTATTTGTTTTTTTTCTTTTCGTATTGTTGTACTTTTTTGTTTAGTATCGGTCTCTTTAATTAATTATTGGTTTTTTTCGTTAAGTTCCTTTGGATTATTTTTTAATATTCCACCTGTTTTTTGCAGCTTCTCCTTTTTTAAACTCCATTATTTCCTTTGCAGATAGATAGGATTCTCCTGATGCGAGTAATCTATCATCTTTATTTGTTATTAGTACAAGTTCACCTGGTTTAAGTTCAGGATCCGTTTCTTCCACGAATTTATTGAATATGGTTTCTCCTCTTTCAACAAATTCTTCAGCTTCTTTAT
>PWHJ01000040.1 GCA_003554865.1 Bacteroidota bacterium
ACTGCCCACCTCCTCGCTCACCACCAAACAGCTGACGCACACCACTCAGGGGCCTCAAGATGGCCGCGCCGTTCGTTCGCGCTAAAACCACACCGCAACCTCGGAGGGGGACCGTCCCAGGTGCGCGCCGACGCAGAGCATCGGCGGGAGATACCTTACAGCAGTGTTCGCTCGACGGCAGTAAACAGCAATTGCAGCAGAAACTTAGTCACGACGATGTACCAGGTCACTCTTACCCAGTACATTGTGGTGTCAGATAGTGTGTTTGGCCAACAATAGCCGTAGACAACGAAAAGTGTCCCGGCAACCAGTAAAGGAAAGATGCTCGCGGGCAGAAATACATATACCCAATATAGAAGTGCGTCAAGTGGCCCGGGCGAGAATAAATAACTGTAAAGCATTATTAAGACATCAAAGATCGATACGGCAAGGACCAAGATGACGAGTGCTTTGACAGAATTATCGCCCATATTCCCGAACATTGATCTAATTCTGAAATATCCATGTCTCCATTCAGGATATCTTGAATATCACTATAGCGCGGTCTCCACGTAACAGGGGCTTTTATTTCAGCACTATCACCAAGGAAATTTCTAACGTTATCCTGAAAGCTTTCCCACACACTGTCAGCCTTATTGAATCCTCCACCAACAGTGTTCGCAATAGAGTACAGAGGTATCGACGTACGATCTACGCCGCGTGAGAAAAATTTGATCTCTTGACCGTCTTGATGATAACCGAATCGACGATTTCCGCTCACTGGGTGGTAACCATCGTCGGAGGTCCACACAGTTGAAAAGGTCCAGCTTGTCTGAGAGTAGTCAGTAGTGACAACGGAACCATTCGCTGGAAAAATACCATCCGGATTTAGGTTTATTGTGAATACTGTTCCAAGAGGGTCAGTCATCCATTTTATGTCCTCATCTACAGTTCCTGGATAAAATTGGAAATCGGCCCCTTCGGCATAATCGTTAAAATTCAGTCTAATTTGGTCAAGTACTGCTTCAGGTGATAATCCTGTCGGAAGATCGGATTCATCTATAGCCACTTCGAATAGGTCGAGGTTCACTTTTCTGCCTGAGGCTTCTTGAATTGTTTGTATTTCACCGGGACCGAAAAGCTCTTCATTTTGCAGACGATCAGTTACAGAGACGGGCACCTCAAAGTTTATGACATCCTGCCAGAACGGAATCTGGTCGCACGGAATGTCGAGTAAGGCGAAGGGGTTGGCCTCCAGCAAATCTTCCAGTTGCTGCTCGATGGAAGGCTCCTCTTCGTCGCATCCCGCGCTGGCCGGCTGGTACACCGCCACCGCCATCCCTGTGCTGGTCGTCTGCCACGACTGTACGCTCATGAAGCCCGGCGGGTTGAAGGGGTCGTCATCGTCGTCCGGCGGGTCCCAGCAGTCAAGGCCGCAGGGCTCATCGCCGCCTTCCGGGGGCGCATGTGCAGCACGCGCTGCATGGGCCAAAGCATGGTCGTGCTACCGTATTGCTTCGGGCTATGCTTTGTCGCTGCCACTCCACTGGCACCCCTGCTTCTACCGTGGCGATGGACGGGGGACCGTCCCAGGTGGGCGCCGACGCAGAGCATCGGCGCGAGAAGAATATGGTCATCCCCTGGCTTGTCGCGTCATGCTCGGCCCGGTCCATGAGATAGTGCGGTGTATGCTGGGGACCCGCGTGTCGTAACGCCTCCGATCGTCTCTGTCTGGGGGGCAAGCCTGAGGCAATGGTAACGTACGACGACGGCATGGCTTACATCATGAGGGCTTGTATTTGCTCAAAGTCACTGTTTACAACATATAAATAGTGGTGTCCCGAAGCGATTATCATGCCCCCAACCTCGTGCGTTATGAGCGGGTCAGGGACAAAGTAAAAGCCTCCAGCTTCGTAGTACGCTACATCTCGCACCTCGCCGCCCCGGTAATCTCCGTACAGCGTGTCGAGCGCCTGACAGGCTTCCTCGTCTTCTCCGTCCACAAGTAGACGAACATTGTCGACAGAAATACCGGATGTACCTGCTTCCTGACGCATATCAGCCAAACCGTCACTGGACAGATATCGTGCTACCACCTCATACGCTACATCGAATCCGTCGGGGCATACGTCCTCGCTTTCGGTTCCTGTCTCAAGCACTCCCTGCTCGGCTGAACTTGAATGTGAAATATAGAGGATCCCAAAGCAGAATAGACTCGCCAGGATTATACTTTTCATAAACATGTCACCTTCCATTTTATTATTTATAGTTGGAGCAAGGTCAGAATCCACATCTTGGATAGGTAGATTCTACTTCATTGCTGTCAAAGAATTTTATCACTTCACTATCCATCATTATCCCAAAGTCAAGGTTGTGGCTTGTTACCGTAGATCGATCGTAATTTGATACGTGGCTCTCTGTGTATGGCACGTCGACGTTCCCGGCGCTGGAGTCTAAAGGATTCCTCCTACAGGATCGAATTTCATCTATTTTCGGATGTGTGTGGGCATAACCAATCGCATTATCAGGCGCGGCACCAGGGACAGTTAGAACAAAGCAGGGTAGCGTATTACCTTCATCAGAACTAAGTTGCCTACTGGATATTAATTCCGTTTCTGGGTTCTGTTTAATCCAGCTAAAACTTTCTAACCCTAAATCGTCGCTACGATTCCACATATCCATAAGAATTCCATTGTTCTCCATTACCTCCAGAACATTCCTATGTTCGTCATTTTGAATATCAGCATCGAAGCATGATCCTGCTTCGCCACAATATGCTGGCGGATCCTCCCTTTCACAGGGGTTCTCCGGGTCATCATCCTCCCCCGGGCAATCCGCGCTGGCTGGCGCGTAGAAGGTCACTGCCATCCCTGTGCTGGTCGTCTGCCACGACTGTACGCTCATGAAGCCCGGCGGGCTGAAGGGGTCGTCATCGTCGTCCGGCGGCTCCCAGCAGTCGAGGCCACAGGGGTCGTCGCCGCCTTCCGGGGGCGCGGGGGTGTCGTCATCGTCGTCGGGGCAGTCGTCGCTGGGCGGGGTGCCGCCACCGCCACCGGGGGGCGGGTCATCGCCAGGCTCGTTGTCCGGAGGATCCGGGCAGTCCCATGGATTATCGCAATGGCCACCACCCGGAATATCAATCGGCTCTACTTCCTCGTCGTCGTCCCCGTCATCAACGGGATAACAAATACCGCCCGTATTACAAAATTCACCATCCGGCAGATCATCACACGGGGTCCACACGCAGTCTTGTCCTTCGTCACAAGGAGAGGTACACGGTTCCCCAAAGAGGTCGTCCCAGTCTGTAAACAGTCCAGGGTTGTTCTCTCGAACAAACTGAAGACGCTCGCCCTGGCCTACGCTTCCTTGAGGAAAGAGCCATGCCGAAAGCAAAGCCTGCGCCTGAAGATTCTCGGGCAAGCGACACGTGGCCTGCCGTGCAATCTGGCCCCGTTCGTCCCGCAAGCGATACGTGAGCGTCACCATCTCTCCCTGGGCAGCCGCGACCAACTGCTCATCAAACGCCAGTCCGACATACCGATACGTGTAGGCCGGACCCATTGCGCCTGCCGATGCACCATCAGTCCGGGTGC
>PWHJ01000060.1 GCA_003554865.1 Bacteroidota bacterium
CCTGCATTAACAGCAAGAGGAATGAAAGAAAATGAAATGAGGGAAATAGGGGAAATAATCAAAAAAGTTCTTAAAGGTAAAAGTGATAAGTTAAAAGTCAAGAGAAAAATTAAAGAACTCTATGAAGAATTCAAACTTTACAGATAAGAAGTGAGAAAATGATAATAAGAGGAATATTAGCCACTCTAGCAAGTTTATTCATACTATTCAGCTATGTGCCACAGATAATAAAAGGATATAAACGAAAAAGCTTAGGCGATCTATCGATAGTTTATCTTGGAAGCATAGCAACGGGCTTAGGTGTATGGGTAATATATGGGGCATTAATAAATGATTTAATATTCATGGTGGCTAATATAGCAATGTTAACATTTTCACTAGTCTTAATATCTATGAAAATCTACTATGAGAAGAATTAAGAAACCAGTTTTTTAATAAGCATAAGAATATTAATCCCAATTTTCCTAATTATTAGTGGTGATATCAATGGAAGAAACAATGAAAAATCTCGTAAAAGCGTTTATAGGTGAAAGCCAAGCCAGAAACAGGTACAATATCTATTCTAAAAGAGCTAAAAAAGAAGGATACGAACAGATAGCAGAAATATTTAATGAAACCGCAACACATGAAAAACAACACGCTAAATGGCTATTCAGACTAATAGACCAACTAAAAGAAGATACAACAGAGGATTTATCGGAAGTAAATGTAGAAGCAGGAGCGCCAACGGTTTTAGGAAATACTGAGGAAAACCTGAAGGCAGCAATAGAAGGAGAACACCATGAAAACACAAAAATGTATCCTGAATTCGCTGAAAAAGCCGAAGAAGAAGGACATCCAGAAATAGCTAAAAGACTAAGAGCCATAGCAAAAGCAGAAGAACATCACGAATGGAGATATAAAGAACTATTAAAACAAGTGAAAGAAGGAACAGTCTACAAGAAAAAAGAAAAGAAAAAATGGACATGTAGAAAATGTGGATACGTACATGAAGGTAAGAAGCCACCTGAAGAATGTCCGTCATGCAGCCATCCAACCGAATACTTCCAACTAAAATGTGAAGAGTACTAAAAAACCTGAAGGGGTTCTGAAATGACCAATAAAAATGAGATATACAGATGTAATATCTGTGGAAATATAGTGGAAGTAATACATGAAGGAGTAGGAGAACTAGTATGTTGTGGAGAATCAATGGAATTGTTAAAACCTCAAACAGAGGATAAAGGATACGAAAAACATGTTCCTGTAATAGAAGAGATAGAAGAAGGTATAAAGATAAAAGTAGGTTCCAATCCACACCCAATGGAAGAAAAACACTACATCGAATGGATACAAGTAAAATTAAAGAACGGTAAATCGTACAGAGAATACCTAGAACCAGGCCAAGAACCAAAAGCAGAGTTTCCAGTGAGAAAAGAAGATGTAGAAAAAATAAGAGAATATTGCAACGTACATGGCTTATGGGAAAATAATGAAATCAATTAAATTTTCCCTTTATTCTTTATTTTTATATCTTTGCAGAGATTATATTATCATGTAAATCGTTTAAAATCTTTCTAGCAATGTCTTGTTTTCTTTTTAAGTTAGGTACAATTGAGTTAGGGTAACTGAATCTTTTAAATTTAGTATATAGTTCTTCTAGTTCTTTTTCAATTTTTTCAGCTTCCTTTATATTTCCTTCTCCTAGTTTGTCCATTGCATATCTTTTCAGTTCTCCAATTGCATCTCCTAATCCAGTTAAATAGTATTTAGGAGGTATTTCTAGTTTTGGGAGTTTTCTTTTTTCAAGGTATTCTTTGAGTATGCACAGTTCAGCGTATTCCTGGTAGCTGGTTCCAAGAACTTTGTCTCTTAAAACAGGGTGTTCTTTTAGCTGAGCTTCACATTTTTTTAATAGTGTTTGAGCTTCTTTCCTTTTTTCCTCCGCCTTTCCAAATTCGTTCTGATGAATATGTTTTACTCCTTCCTGGCAGATCGGTAATATGTCTCTTCTTTTTTTCAGTACTTCCTCTCTTTCAAGATAACTTTTTTCCAATTCTTCTTTAATTTTATCAAGCATTTTTATCATTAATATTTGTTGCCTTAATCATTTAACTTTCTTCATGTATTCTTTTTCCATATAACATTGAAACTAGCTTCGCGTACAATACTTCTATTACTACGAATAAGATCAATGAAAGTAGAATGTATCCCCAGTGTGTTACGGTTAATGAAGTAACTCCAAATGTCACTGAAAGAGGCGTGTATAGTAGTAGAGGATAAGATATTGCTGCTATGCTCATCGCCGCTATCAGGTGTTTTTTTTCTATGAGTTTTAAATCATAGTCATTTCTGATTATTTGAAACATCATTATCTCAAATAAACCTAGAGCTACGAATAACATTGTTTGAGCTAAAATAATGTTCTCTATATGTATGAAGAATATGGGAAGCATTGAAATAGCTGCTATTGGTCCTGTTCCTGCTATCATGGCCATTATCTTTTTATCTATAATTGGTTCTTCTCTTCCCCTTGGTTTTCTTTTCATTATTCCTTTTACCTTTGGATCTTCCCCAAGAGCGATTGCGGGAGGTCCGTCACTAACGAAGTTTACCCATAAAATCATTACTGCTGTTAAAACCCCGGCGTTTGCTCCTGTGAAGTATTCAGGATAGAATAATCCTCCTATAAGTGTTCCTAAGAATACGAACATCACCTCTCCTGAATTGGTTGATAGTAACTGGTTTGTAACTTTTCTGATGTTATCGAATATTGCTCTTCCTTCCGATATCGCATCTCTAATTGTTGTGAAGTTATCATCTTGAAGTATCATGTCACTTGCTTTTTTAGCAACATCTGTACCTCTTAAACCCATTGATATTCCTACATCTGCATCTTTTAATGCTGGTGCATCGTTTACTCCGTCTCCAGTCATTGCTACGTTTAAACCTTGTTTTTTCAGAGCTTCCAAAACCATTACTTTATGATTAGGTGTAATCCTCGCGAATATCTCTACTTCTTTAACCTTTTCTTCCAATTCTTCTTCCCTCATTTCATCCATTTCGAGACCTGTTACTACTTTATCTGAATTAAAACCTAGTTTTTCACCTATTGCTTTTGCTGTTTCAACGTTATCTCCTGTTGCCATAACTACTTCGATTCCAGCATTTCTACAGTCGTTTATAGCTTCTTTTACTTCTTTTCTAGGTGGGTCTATCATTCCTTGTAGGCCTAAGAACATCATATTGTTCTCTATTTCATCTTCATCTGCATCTATATCTTTCACTTTTTTTCTAGCAAATCCAAGTAATCTTAAAGCATCTTTAGCATACTCTTTGTTTTTTTCAATTATCTCTTGTTTCATCTCTCCAGTCAATTCTTTTACTTCTCCATCTAGAAGTATTCTATCACATCTTTCCAGAACTTTTCTGGGTGCTCCTTTCATGTAAGCTACTTTATCTTCAGTTATCACTGTCATTCTTTTCCTATGTGATGAGAAAGGTATGCTTCTCAATCTTTTTTTCTTCTCTTCTATATTTCCTTTTCTTCCAGAGATTATTAGAGCTTCTTCGGTTGGGCTTCC
>PWHJ01000050.1 GCA_003554865.1 Bacteroidota bacterium
AAATGCTGAGACAACTTTTAAATTTATTGTTTAGCATCATTTAGGTTATGTTAGGGCTGCCTCAAAAGGGCAGCCCTATTTTAATTTAGCAGGCCAGTGGTTTAAAGGGTAGCACTTTCCGACACACTTAATTTAGCAGGCCAGTGGTTTAAAGGGTACACTTTCCGACACACTTAATTTAGCAGTCCAGTGGTTTCAAGGTAGCACTTTTACCATAAATTATTACGGGCTGTAAATTTTGTATTCCCACCTTCTGATTGATAAATTAAATTTGATTATATTTAAAGTTAATATTTAATTGTGTGCCGGCCGGAATAACCGACATTGTAATCTTTTTTGTTTCAAGTGAAAAAGTTTGTAAGATTTGTTTTGAAGCTGCTGGCTGTGGTTGCCGCTGCAGTGTTAATGCTGGCGGTAATTCTGGTTTTATCCCTCAGGACAATACCCGTTCAGGAACATCTTGCAGAGAGGGTCAGCTCGGTGATAAATGAAAGGACAGGTCTGGATGTGGGGGCGGAAAGGCTTATAGTTCTTTTCCCGGGGTACGTGGGAGTTGAAAATTTGATCGTTGGTGCGTCAAAAGGTGACTCTCTTTTATATGCCGGACATTTCGGTGCCGATGTTAATATGTTCTCTCTCTTTAAAAATCGTGTTGAAGTAAAGGAGATCACAATTGAGGACCTTCATTTACGCCTCAAAAGGGAAGAGCACGATTCTCTTTTTAATTACGAGTATATACTGAAGGCTTTTGCTGAGGGAGCAAAAGAGGAGACCCGCCCCCCTTCTGAAACTTCAACATCCTGGACTTTTAGCGCGGAGGCTGTAAGGATAAAAAACGCAAAGGCCGGCTATGCAGATTATCTAACAGGAACATCAATTGAGGCAGGGATAGGTATGTTCACCTGTTTTATAGAAGAGATGGATTTGCCCGGTCAAATGCTTCATTTTAAAAAGATTGGCCTGGAAGGAACTTATTTCGATTTGACATCACCTGATGATTCCGGCCGGGAAAGGGAAAAACCACAAGAGGATCTGCATTTTCGCCTGAGGGATGTCTTTGACTGGAGCATAAAGGCTGACATTTTAGATATTGCAGGCTCCTTTTTTGCAATGAGAACAGCCGGTATAAAGGAGAATCCTGTAGCGGAAGGTCTTTTGACACAAGGTCGCGTTGGGGGTGAGCCTGCTGAACGAAATGTCTCTGCTGCAACTTTTAATCCTTCAGATCTTTCTTTTTCGGATATTAATGCTTTATTTTCATCAATAAAGGTAGCCCCTGATACGGCTGCCATGAGTATTGACCGTATGCAGTGGAAACTGGACGGGGGATTTGAACTCTCTGATATTTCTGCTGAAGTTGCAGCCGGCCGTGATCTGCAAATGGATAAACTGGTTATTGAGTCTTCCCATGCAAATATTGATGCCTCTTTTTCTGCCGGCATTAATGTTTTGGATTTCACTCCTTCAAAAACAGGCGATTTTCCTTTTAGTGCAACTGTAACACGGGGAGAGATCGACGGGGAACTGGCCCGGTTCTTCCCGGGCCTGGACGGTTATTTGGATACGGAAATGCCCCCCCTCTCTTTTTTGCTGGAAGCCGGCGGCAGAACCGACCGTATTGCTGTTGACAGGTTTTTTCTCGATGCGCCAGGTTTGGCGGGTGCAGAAACCGAAACTGCCTTTATTGAAGGGTTGTTTAAAGAGGAGGGACCAACCCTTAATATTCCCCGCCTTTCTTTTTGGGCTCATACTCCCGGCATTATGACTTTTATACCGGAAGGAGCGGTACCGGGGGGTATAGAGTTGCCCGACACCCTAAATGCAGTTGTTTCTTTCAGCGGAAACCGGCGTTCTTTCGGGTCTTACTGCAGAATCCTTACCTCTGCAGGTGATGTTGAAGCCGATGTTTTATATTTTGCACCTCAGGGTGAGATCCCGTTCTACAAGATGGCCGTTGATGTTACCGGTCTGAACCTTTATAAGCTTGGCGGAACAGAGGAGCCGCCCGGCAGGGTTGATGCTTCTGCCAATATTGAGGGTTGGGGATTTGATCCCAAAGAGATGGATTCCGAATTTGATCTTGCCTTGCACTCTTTTGAGCTCAGCGGATATGATTACAAGGGTTTGCTCCTGGATGGGAGCATAAGGGAAGGTATTCTTGGGTCGGCGGTTGAGTATGATGACGAAAACCTTTCTTTCTCTTTTGAAGGTGAGACGAATCTGACCTCGGAGGTACCCGGTGTCAGGGGTCGGCTGGACCTTCGCCATATGGATGCCCGTGCACTGAATTTTTCACAGGATCATATGATAATCCAAACTATTGTGGATGCCGATCTTGTGTTTAATACACCCGGCTTTGCAGAAGGCAGTCTGGAGATAAGCAATACTGGTGTGCATCATGAAGATGATTATTACTCGTTTGAATCTTTGATGGTCAATTCTGCCTTTTCCGATGGCCGTTACAGGGTGGATGCCGACTCCCCGTTTTTTGAAGCTTTATATGATGGCAACTTTTCTCCTGCCGGGTTGCCGGGGGTAATGTCAGGACTTCTCAGTGAATATTTTGAATTTGGGTTGACAGAGACTGAAGATATAACCCATGAAGACAAGAATTTTGACCTGAATGTAAATATTTACCCTTCACCGTGGTATACAGATTTTTTGTTTCCCGCGCTTGAGTCTTTTGACCCTTTTAAAATTGAAAGCAGATTTGACGGTGAAACGGGCTCTTTTTCCCTTTCTTCACTTATCCCCTTTGTCAGGTACGAGGGAACTGAATTGAGGGATTTTTCACTGAAGGCCCTTACAAGGCAGGAAACGCTTGATTTTTCCCTGTTCCTGCCTGAATTTGAAACCGGGGAGGTTTCTTTAAGGAATCTTACCGCCACCGGTGAGCTGAAGGATGATATACTCGGTTTTTCAGTCAGCTTTGATGAGACCGGCCATGATGATTGGTTTTCTCTCTCCGGCGCTGTGAGACCTGATGAAGGGGGCTTTGAGATGACATTTGACAGGGAAGCGGTAATGGGCGGATATATGTGGCGGATTGAGGAGGGCAATTTTGTGCGGTTTGGCGGGGAAATGCCCGTTTCAGGAAAAATATCCCTTGAATCGCAGGGTGCAAGAATTGACCTTTCGGGTTCCTACATTACCTCAAATACACCTGAAATCGACCTTGAACTGGGTCTTTCACAGCTGGATGTGGCGTTGTTCGGGCCTTTCCTCCCGGGTGAGGTTGATGAACCTGAGGGAATTGTTAACGCTAACATAATGGCAAGAGGGAGTATGGATTCACCCGAGCTGTCAGGTGACATCAGTTTTCTGGAGACCGCCTTTTATTTGCACTCGGTTAATTCAAGGTTTTTTATACCCGGGGATACGCTGCTTTTCCGGGAGGATAATATTATTCTCAGCAATTTTACTTTGACCGACAGTCAGGGGACAAAAGCGGAGCTAAACGGAAAAATCAACTTAAGGTCATACAATGATCCCCATTTCGATCTGGGATTGACTACCAGCAACTTTATGGCCATGGATGTGCCGCAGGGATATAATGATCTTTATTACGGCAGGCTTTTCATAGACAGTGATATTAACCTGAGGGGTGGGATTAATTCTCTTGTTGCCCGGGGCGGACTGAGACTGAACGAGGGTTCTTATTTCACTATGGTTGTTCCCCAGACGTTGCCTGATGCTATAGGAGACAGGGGAGTGGTGGAGTTTATACCCCCCGGTGAGCATCTCTATCCGGTCACTGACGCGGCGCCGCTGTTTCAGCCGGCTGCCCCTTCCGCCTTCAAAACGGATCTTTCAATAAACATTGAAGTTGACCCCGGAACGGATCTCAGGGTAATAATCGATGAGCTGGCGGGAGATTATATTGAGCTCAGGGGAGGCGGTGCGATAACCTATGGCACGGATGCCCGGGGACAAACCTTTCTTTCGGGCCGCTATGAAATAGCACGGGGCAGCTACCGGATGAGCTTTTATGATCTGATCAGACGCAACTTCAGTATACAAAAGGGAAGCAGTGTTGTCTGGACAGGGGATCCGATGGAGGCGGATGTCGATATTTCCGCCTCATACAGTGTGCGAACCTCCCCTCTGGAGCTGATGGCCCATCAAACCGAAGCGGCCGGCCGCGATCCGGCAATGATGAGGCACTATCCTTTCCAGGTACAGCTTAAAATGAGGGGTGATCTAATGCACCCGGAGATAGAATTTGAAATAACACTCCCCCCCGAACACCGGGATGCAATGGATGGCATGCTTCAGGCCAGACTTGATGAGCTCAACCGTGATGAGTCACAGCTGAACAAGCAGGTATTTGCTCTTCTTACACTTGGGGGATTTATACGTGAGAGTCCGTTTGCCACAGCGGAAAGCGGGGCCGGACTCACCTCGGCTGCAAGGGCAAGTGCCAGCCGGGTTCTTTCACAGCAGCTCAACAGGATGTCCGGCCGTTATATAAGGGGTGTTGATCTTAATTTTGAGGTGGAATCATATGAGGATTATGCCCCGGGTGGGAAGGCGGGTACGACAGACCTTCATATGGAGGTTTCTAAGGATTTTTTTGACGAAAGGATGAGAATAACCGCGGGGGGCAATATTGAACTTGAGGATGAAAGAAGAAGACAGCTTTCTCCGGGCGATATTGCCGGGGATTTCTCACTGGAGTACCTGCTTGCACCCGACGGCAGTATAATATTAAAGGGTTACAGAAGAAGTGAGTTTTACGATATTTTCGAAGGTGAAGTAACCGAGACAGGGATGTCCCTGATATTTACAAAAACTTACAACCGTATAAGGGAACTTTTTGAAAGAGATGACGAAAACCGATAAAGATATTTGACTTGATAAAAGATAAAACATATGGCACAGGTGGGATCCGGGGTTGGTCTATTCTGCAGGTGTTATCCCTGGCCTTCGCAATGCTTGTCCTTGGAGCAGGGTGTTCAAATATGCGTTACCTTGGTGAAGATGAGTATTTGTACACCGGAAGCTCTGTAAAAATTGAAACCGAAGGTGAGGTGGCTGTGGAACAACAGGTGGTTCGTGAGCTGGAAAGGGTGATAAGACCGCAGCCGAACAGCAGGGTCCTTTTCTGGCGCCCCCGCCTTTGGTTTTACAATGTTGCCGGGGAGCCGGAAGATAGCAGGATCAGGTATTGGTTGCGCAACAGATTGGGCAGGCCGCCGGTCTTGCTTGAAGATGCGGCGGTTGAGCGGAATATAAGCCTCCTGGAAAACAGGCTTTACAATATGGGTTTTTTTGATTCCCGGGTGAGAAGTGATACTACACAAAAGAGAAGGAAAGCTGAAGTTAATTATACGGTTCACCTGAGCAGGCCTTATGTTTTTGGCAAACTTCATCCGCCGGCCGGAGTCTGCGGCGCTGCAGAACATATTAAAGAGTTCATGCAGGAGTCGCTTATTGAGAAGGGGGCGCGTTACAGTCTTGAAACACTTAAAAAGGAAAGGGAGAGGATTGACCGTCAGATGAGGAGAAAAGGGTATTACTTTTTTCATCACGATTATCTTTTGTTCAGGGCTGACTCTCTTGCAGGGAGACGCAGTGTTGATCTGTATCTCACTTTGAAGGAGGATATACCCGCTTCTGCAACAAAACGTTATAAGCTCGGGGATATAAATGTTTATGCCGGCTCTTTTGACAAAGAAGCAACTCCGGATACACTCCGGCTGGATGGGGGTATAAATCTTTTTGATGAAGGCGGTTATTTCAGGCCGGCAATGTTTGAAAAAGCAATATTTTTGCGCGAGGGAGATTACTACAGTTATGAAAATCACAGAAGAACTCTCAGCCGGCTTTTCGCACTGGGTGTTTTCAAGTTTGTTAATGTTCGCTTCACGGAAATAGATGAGGAGGAGCATCCGCTGCTGAGGGCCGACATATTCCTCACTCCTGTACGCCCGAGGTCCTTGAGCGGAGAGCTGAAGGGTGTTTCCAAATCGAACAATTTTGCCGGTCCTGCCGGAACCGCAAGCCTTAATAACCGTAATTTAATGGGGGGCGCCGAAAACCTAAGCCTTGGCTTCAATGTTGCTTATGAGACCCTGATTGGCGGAAAGTCTGATCCGGCTTCTTCCCGGCAGCTCGGAATGGAATCGAAATTGTCGGTTCCGCGTTTGCTCATGCCTTTTAAACTGAACGACAGGCCCCCTCTTATGAGGTCTGAAACGGACATTTTGCTTAGTTTTGATTTTATGAGCCGCACCGAAGCTTTTAATCTTTCTTCAGCCAGAGTTCAATATACCTACAACTGGAACAGGGGGGATTTATGGCAGCACCGGCTCTCACCGCTGGTGTTCAATGTTTTCGCCCTGGGAAGTGTTTCGGAGAATATTGAAAGGGTGCTCATAGAGAGTGCTTTTCTTAGAAGGGGGTTTTTTGAGCAGTTCATAATAGGCTCACAATATGGATTTGTTTACAACTCTCAGCTCGAATCTGCCGGATCATCGGATATTTATTTCAGTCTCAATCTCGATTTTTCAGGAAATACACCCTATGCCCTGCTGAAATATGTTCTGGGAGTTTCGCCTTCAGATAAGGGATACTACAGTTTACTGGGACAGGGTTTTTCTCAATACTCAAGGGCCGAATTTGATCTGCGCCATTACCGGCAGCTGGGAGAAGGGCGGAAAATGGCAACCCGCCTGGCAGCAGGCGTAGGCATACCTTACGGCAACTCCTCTTATCTTCCTTATATGAAGACTTTTTCAACCGGCGGAACAAACAGCATAAGGGCTTTCCACCCAAGAACATTAGGTCCCGGTTCTTACCGTCCTGAGGAGGAATTGCACGGCCAGCAAAATATCCTCCGAACTGGTGACGTAAAGCTTGAGGTAAGCGCTGAGTACCGCTTTGATATGTCCGGTATGTTCAAGGGCGCACTTTTTACAGATGCCGGAAATATATGGAGGTTAAGAGAGGAGGAAAACACGCCGGGGGGAAAATTTCAGTGGGACAGCTTTTACAGGGAAATAGCCGTGGGTGCGGGAACCGGACTGCGTGTGGATGCACAATTTTTCCTTCTTCGCCTCGACTTTGCTTTTCCTTTGATTTTGCCTTATGATTCCGGTACCATTCAGCCCGTCAGACCTTTTGACAAAAGATGGAGACGCGAAAACCTTATATTCAACCTTGGAATAGGGTATCCTTTCTGAAGCCGGGCTGCAGGCACGCAACATCATGTTGCATATCAATAAAAGAGGCTGTCCCAAAAGCACAGCCTCTTTTAAAAATAATTTACCCTTCAGGGTTTTTACTTTATGACCAAACAGCAATAGATTAAAGTGGACGGGTCAGGTCAAAATCAACCTGCAAAACCCTCTCTCCGTGGTATAGCAGCCTGTAAGTGAAGGTTGTCATCTCCTCGTCAAGCTCCACCTGCCATTCCCTTCCGTGTTCGTCCTCAAGTACTTCTTCCTTTGAAAAATCGTCAACGGGAAAATTTTGAAAATATTCGTTTCCCTCACTGTCGGAGTAGCCTCCATAAAGATGCAGGTCCTGAGGGGTCCCGTCAGGATAACGATGGTCATGACGCAACCTGAGTCTTCCGTCTTCCACCAGGAACATCCATGTGCGCGACTCGTCATCACTTACGTGGAAGGGAATGTGAACTTCATCCTCTTCGCAAACCGTTACGTGCATCACCAGCTCCTCGTCCTCCCAGCTGTCACGTCCTTCGGCCAGATATACCTCTTCACCCTCGAAAGATTCTCCGCAAAGGGTTGCAAGATTATCCATAAAACCCCGCTCGCCTGGTGAAAGCTCTTCCCGCGGTTCGCATGATACAAGAAACATAACTGAGATAAAGAAAATAAAAATTTTTTTGATCATTGTGGTTGTTTGTTTTTAAGGTTAATAAATAGTTTATTTAAAAAGTTCATGTAGTATAAAAGAATTGCCTACCCGCAGCAGGTTTGCAGCACGCCTTTTTCTAAAAGCTTTTCAGGCACTCTTCCTCACTGTTGAATATATCAAAAATATTATGCAGTTGAAGAAGCCTGAATAGCTCCATTACCTGGGATTCGACGTTGCAGATCCGGAAAACCCCTTCATTGGTGCGGGCACGCTTGTGCAGGGTCAGCAATGTACCGAAGCCTGAACTGTCAATGTACTTTATGCCGTTCAGGTTGAAAACCATTTTAGTGCCGGGTTTTTCAAAGTGTTTTGCCATTTCGTTTTTAACGTTCTCGGCAACCGGGGCATTGAATTTTTCCTCTTTTTCAAAAGAATAAACCAGTACGCCGTTTTTAAGTTCAGAGTTTAACATAGTTGAAATTTTTACAGGGTAGCAGCAATATTTTTAAGCTCTTCAATTGCAAAGGAAAATTGCTTTTCCAGGTCTTTGATGATTAAGCTGAAGTTTTCCCCATCCCGGGATTCTTTGGCTGAATACTCAAGCGATTTGAGCTTGGCGGCAGCCTCTTCCATACCCATAATATGTGCCGAAGCTTTTGCTTTGTGCGCCAGTCTGGAGAGTTCATCGATATTTTTTTGCTGAAGCTGGTGTTTCATTTTTTCTATAAGTTCGGGTACCTGGCTGTTGAACAGCTCTATCATCTCCAGCATAACTTCCCTGTTTCCCCCTGACATATCCTTAAGGTAGGAGAGATCAACATGCCGGTGATTTATGTTCATTTTTCAGGTATTTGTTAGATAAAAATGCAATATTTATTTGTCTACACCAAAATTAAGGTTTTTTGCAATAAATTTACCCCCTTGAGCTGATATATTTTTTACACCTGAGGGTTATTTTCCTTTGCTGTATTGGATAGCTGCCACCTCATTGTTCAAAATCTTACTGTTTTATAACACCTTTTCGGGTCTATCCCCCGTCAGAGCCGGCCAAACAAAAAAATTTAAGGATTGCACTTTGTCACTTTTTTCCAAATGAAAATTAATTACATTTGTCGCACTACGCCAACATTAAACAATTTTTTTACTTTCAAACTATAAAATTATGGAGCAACTTAAACATACCGCCCTGACAAACTACCACATCGAGCTGGGGGCCAAAATGCAGCCTTTTGCCGGATTTTACATGCCTGTTGAATACAGTGGTGTAAAGGATGAGCACAAAGCGGTGCGTAAAGGAGTGGGTGTATTCGACGTCTCGCATATGGGTGAGTTCTGGGTTAAAGGACCGAAAGCGTTTGATCTTCTTCAGAAGGTTACCACAAATGATGTTTCAGCTCTTTATGACGGAAAAGTTCAGTATACCTGCATGCCGAACGGCAAGGGAGGCATTGTGGATGATCTGCTTATATACCGCTTTAATGAAGAGACATACATGCTTGTGGTAAATGGGGCAAATATTGAAAAGGACTGGAAATGGATCGCTCAGCATGCTTTTGAAATGGGCATGGAGGAGGGTAAAGAGCTATATGACGCTTCCGGTGAGATATCGCTGATTGCCGTTCAGGGTCCGCTTGCCATGAAAACGGTAAATAAACTTACCGAAGAACCGGTTGAGGAGATGAAATTTTACACTTTCAAAAAAATGAAAGTTGCAGGTATAGAGGATGCCATTTTTTCAGTGACCGGTTATACCGGTTCGGGCGGGTGTGAAATATATGTTGAGAATAAAGATGCTCCGGCTCTCTGGGAGGCGGTCTTTGAGGCGGGGAGAGAATTCGGCATCAAACCTGCCGGTCTTGCCGCAAGGGATACCCTGCGCCTTGAAAAGGGTCTTTGTCTTTACGGGAATGACATAGATGAGACAACTTCTCCCATTGAGGCAAGGCTGGGCTGGATCACCAAGTTTACTGACAATAACGATTTTATAGACAGGGATTTGCTTTATAAGCAAAAAACCGGGGGAGTTGAACGCAGGCTGGTAGGCTTTGTGATGGAAGAGAAGGGTATTCCGCGCAAAGATTACGATATTGTAAATGAGAATGGGGAAAAGATCGGACGGGTTACATCCGGTACAATGTCGCCGATGATGAATGTGGGCATAGGTATGGGGTATGTTAAAACCGGATATTCCACGGCCGATACTGAAATATTCATAGTGATAAGAAACCGTTCGCTGAAGGCCAGAGTTGTAAAAATGCCTATTTATAAGGAATAAAATTCGTTTGTCCCTGCTGATTAGTTTTTGAAGGGAGAGTTTTGCCTTCAGTTGAGTACTGAAAATGTATTGCGCTCCCTTTAAATTTTTTCGAAATTATATTGTTTTTCGCAAAGGCACCCTTTGTTATTTCTATAATACAAATTATCCAACTAAAAAGTGAAACATAAAAAGAGGATAGAAGTTTGCCTGACCAACAGTTTGTTTGGCAATTATGAAACCGAAAACAGAACGGTTGTTGTGGCTGATATACTGAGGGCCACAACGGCAGTTTGCACTGCTTTCAAAAACGGTGCTGAAAAGCTTATCCCGGTTTCAACCGTTGCCGAAGCAAGGAAGATGAAAGAAAAAGGATATATTGTGGCTGCCGAGCGGGAAGGGGAAAAGCTTGATTTTGCCGATTACGGTAATTCCCCCTTTAATTTTACCGAAGAAAATGTGAAAGGGAAAACAATTGTTTACAGTACAACAAACGGGACCAGCGCCATGCAGATGGCCGGCGGTGCCAGCTTGGTTGTTATCGGATCTTTCATTAACCTTTCATCTCTTTGCGGGTGGCTCAATGAAAAAGGAATGGCCGTGACAGTGCTTTGTGCGGGGAGGAAAGGCAGGTTTTGCCTTGAAGATGCCGTATTTGCAGGAGCCTTGTGTGAAAAGCTTATCCAAACCGGCAATTTTTATTCCGCTTGTGATTCTGCCTTTGCATCAATGACTCTTTGGAGCAGTGCAAGGAGCGATTTGAAAGGATACCTTGAGAATGCCCGGCAGCGCCACCGGCTGAAAAAAAAGGGACTCGACAATATTCTTGATTATACATACACACCCGATACAACATCTGTTGTGCCTGTACTGACCGGCAATTGCCTGGTCGGTTATGAACACGCGCTTCAAAACAAGCTGCTTTGATGTGCCGCCGGGTAGATTGACATTAAATTTAAATTATAATTGTAACCAGCTATTAAAAAAGTGTTAAACCTTAAAATCAGATCAAATGAAAAAACATAATTTCAGTGCAGGTCCGTCGATCCTTCCGAAAGAGGTGATTGAGAATACCTCGAAAGCTGTTATGGATCTCAACGGCATAGGCTTGTCGGTTATGGAAATTTCCCATCGCGGCAAAGATTTCCAGGCGATAATGGATGAGGCGGTAGAGCTTTTCAGGGAATTGCTAGGTATTCCCGAAGGTTATCATGTGCTTTTCCTTGGAGGTGGAGCAAGTATGCAGTTTTGCATGGTTCCTTTTAACCTTCTTGAAAAAAAGGCCGCTTACCTTGAAACTGGTTCCTGGGCAAAAAAAGCTGTCAAGGAGGCAAAAAATTTCGGAGAGGTTGAAGTGACTGCCAGTTCGGGCGACAAAAACTACAACTACATACCGAAAGATTTCCGCATACCCTCTGATGCGGACTATTTCCATATAACCACCAACAACACCATTTTCGGTACTCAGATAAAGGAGGATTATGACAGTCCCGTTCCCCTGGTGGCAGATATGTCTTCAGACATTTTCAGCCGTCCCGTGGATGTTTCCAAATACGGCATCATTTATGGCGGTGCTCAGAAAAATCTTGGTCCCGCCGGTGTGACTTTTGTCATTGTAAGAGAAGATATACTCGGGAAAGTTAGCCGGACTATACCCACAATGCTCAATTACAAGACCCACATTGACAACGGTTCAATGTTCAACACACCTCCGTGCCTACCTGTCTTTACCGTTAAAGAAACCCTCAAGTGGCTGAAAAATCTTGGCGGTGTTGAGAAAATTCAGGAAATGAACGAAGAAAAGGCCCGTTTGCTTTATGATGCAATAGAGAGCAGCAAAATTTTTACCGGTACTGCAGAAAAAGAGTCCCGTTCAATGATGAACGTCTGCTTTGTTATGAAAAAGGAGTATGAGGATCTCAACGATGAGTTTTTGAAGTTTGCCCAGCAAAAAGGTATGGTGGGGATAAAGGGGCACCGTTCGGTAGGCGGGTTCAGGGCTTCGATATACAATGCACTGCCGCTGGAAAGTGTCAGGGCTCTTATCGCCACAATGAATGAGTTTGAGGATTGTATGTTAAATAAATAAAATAGTAACAGATATGGCAAAAATACTGGTAGCAACAGAAAAACCCTTTGCCAAACCGGCAATAAACGGTATAAGGGAAATAACGGAAAAAGAAGGTTATGAGCTGAGTTTGCTGGAGAAATATACAGACAAGTCAGAGCTGCTGAAAGCTGTTTCCGGGGTTGAGGCCCTGATAGTAAGAAGCGATAAGGTTGACAGGGAAGTGATTGAAGCCGGCGGAAACCTTAAGATAGTTGTAAGGGCCGGTGCCGGATATGACAATGTAGACCTTGAAGCTGCATCGGAAAAAGGTATTGTGGTAATGAACACCCCGGGCCAGAACTCTAATGCAGTTGCGGAGCTGGCCACGGGAATGATGGTCTATTCTGCAAGGAATATGTTTAACGGGTCTGCCGGGACAGAGCTTTACGGTAAAAAGGTTGGCATACACGGATACGGCAATGTCGGCAAACATATAAACAGGATAGCCAAAGGTTTCGGTATGGAAGTTTATACATATCATCCCCGTGTAGAAAAACGGGTCATCGAAGGAGAGGGGGTGATACCCGTTGATTCCATAGAGGAGCTCTACAGTACCTGTCAATATATTTCCCTTAATATACCCGCAAGAGAGGAGAATCTTAAAGCTGTCGGACACAAGCTGTTGTCAGCCATGCCGGCAAACGGTACGCTTGTGAATACCGCCCGCAAGGAGGTCATTGATGAAGAGGGACTTCTCAGGGTAATGGAGGAGAGAAATGATATTAAGTATCTTTCAGATATAGAGCCTGACTGCAAAGGTCAAATGAGTGAAAAGTTCCCCGGGCGCTACTTTTTCACCCCAAAGAAAATGGGTGCCCAGACGGCCGAGGCAAATATAAACGCAGGTATTGCTGCGGCAAAACAGATTGCCGGCTATCTGAAAGATGGCGACACGACATTCCGGGTAAACAAGTAGGCATGATGGATGCAGGCGGCCGTACCGCCTGCATTAAAAAAAATTAAAACTGATAAGATATGGCTATACTAAAACCATTCAAAGGGATTCGCCCCCCGGCAAACCTTGCAAGGTACGTTGCATCGCGCCCCTATGATGTGCTTAATTCACAGGAGGCAAAGGATGAGGCAAAAGACAACCCTTATTCTCTTTTACATATTATCAAGCCGGAAATAGATTGTCCGGAAGGGACCGGTGAGTATGACCCTCTGGTTTACGAAACGGCAAAGGAGAACTTCAAAAAGTTCCTGGAAAACGAATGGCTTGTTCCCGACAGGGAGGATTCTCTCTATATATACGCCCAGACGATGGACTGTAAAACACAGTACGGTATTGTAGGATGCGCCGGGGTGGAGGATTATATGAACGATGTTATCAAGAAGCATGAGCTGACACGCAAGGACAAGGAAGAAGACAGAATGAAGCACGTGAGGGTGACAAATGCCAATATGGAGCCGGTATTTTTTACATATCGCGCCGTTGAGGAGATAGATAAAATTGTGGAGGATTTTGTGAATAAAAATGAGCCGGTTTACGATTTTACTGCAGATGACGGAGTGGAGCACCGTTTTTGGGCAATAGGGGATAAGGGGACGATTGACCGGATTGTGGGGCTTTTTGGTGAGATCCCCTGCACTTATGTAGCCGACGGGCACCACCGGACTGCCGCGGCGGCCCTGGTAGGAGAGGAGAAGAAAAAAAACAATCCCAACCATACAGGTAACGAGGAGTACAATTATTTTATGGCGGTGCACTTCCCGGACAACCAGCTTAACATTATTGATTACAACAGGGTGGTGAAGGATCTTAACGGACTTTCACCCGCAGAGTTCATCGAAAAACTTAAAGAAGTGTTCGATGTTGAGGAGAAAGGGGAAAAAATATATAAACCTGACCGTATTCATAACTTCGGCATGTACCTGGAGGGGAAATGGTATTCGCTCACGGCCAGACCGGGAACTTATGATGACAACGACCCGATTGGCAGGCTGGATGTGACCGTTTTATCGGATCATGTTCTGGACAGGATCCTTGGAATAAAAGATCTGAGAACCGACAAGAGGATTGATTTTGTAGGCGGAATAAGGGGACCTGGTGAGCTAAAAAAGCGTGTTGACAGTTCAGAGATGAAGGTTGCCTTTGCACTTTATCCGGTTTCAATGAACCAGCTTATGGATATTGCCGATACAGGCAATATTATGCCGCCCAAAACAACATGGTTTGAGCCCAAGCTAAGAAGCGGGCTTGTTGTACATACTCTTGATTGAAACTGTAGTGTTTAAGAATGCCCTGATTTTTTCAGGGCATTTTATTTTTTATTACTTTTGGAAAAGTAAAAAAACCATTCCATGAACATTCCAAAAAACCTGCAAAAACTTAAAGAAAGTATCCCTGAAGATGTGAAAATTGTTCTTGTTACTAAAACAAGAACGACAGGGGAGATTATGGAGGCTTACAATGCGGGTCACAGGTTGTTCGGTGAGAACAAGGTGCAGGAACTTTTGCAAAAGAAGGATCACCTGCCCGAAGATATTGAATGGCATATGGTCGGACACCTTCAGTCCAACAAGGTAAAATATATAGCTCCCTTTATCGGGTTTATTCACGGGGTTGATTCCCTGAAGCTTCTGAAGGTTATAAACAAGGAGGCTGT
The DNA here is from genome assembly GCA_003554865.1 of Bacteroidota bacterium. Lineage (GTDB taxonomy): Bacteria > Bacteroidota > Bacteroidia > Bacteroidales > PUMT01 > PUMT01. The sequence goes on from PWHJ01000050.1 coordinate 14,798, forward strand.
AAAGAATTCCCGTGTAATAGACTGTCTTTTGCAGATCCATATAGCCAGGGAGGAAACAAAATTCGGAATGTCTCAGGAGGAGGTTTTTCAGATGCTGGATTCACCCCAAACAGCAGATCTTCAAAATATCAGGCTGCGTGGTTTGATGGGGATGGCTACCTTTACCGATAAAAGCCAGCAGATAAGGGAAGAGTTTGAGCAGCTGGCTGATCTTTCTTCCCGGATCAGGCAGGGGTATATGACCCTTCTCCCGCACTTTGGTGAACTTTCAATGGGCATGTCTTCCGATTATGATATTGCAATTGAAAAGGGAAGCACAATGATACGGGTCGGCAGTGTAGTTTTCGGCGAGCGAACTTATTGAGACCGGTTGAAACGCCTGTATACAGTTTTTGAATAATTTTAAAAATTAAATAATAACTTTTTAAACTATTTTTTAAAATGGCAAACATTGAAGTTAAATACATGGGAATGGGACTTAAAAGTCCCGTTATTGTCGGAAGTTCCGGACTAACCTCATCAGTGGACAATATCAGGCAAATGGAAAAGGAAGGTGCAGGTGCGGTAATTCTCAAATCTCTTTTTGAGGAACAGATCAATTACGAGGCTGGCAGGCTGATGGGCGGACACGGATACCCGGAAGCGGAGGATTATATTAAAAGTTATACTAAAAGGAATTCTGTTGACCAGTATCTCTCGCTTTTGAAAAAAGCCAGGGAGAATGTTTCCATTCCCGTTATTGCCAGCATTAACTGTGTCTCCTCAACTGAATGGGTCGGCTTTGCAAAGGAGCTGGAGGAGGCGGGAGCCGATGCAATTGAACTGAATGTTTTTTATCTGCCATATGACAAAAATGCACCGTCTTCAAAATATGAAGAGGTCTATTTTGAGCTGACACAAAAGATTAAAAGTATTGTTAACATACCCGTTTCAATAAAACTGGGTAATCATTTTACCAATCTGATAAGGGTTGTGGAAAACCTCAGGGGAGCGGGAGCTGATTCGGTCGTTCTCTTTAACCGCTTTTACGAGCCCGATATCGATATTGACACAATGAAAATGACCTCGGCGGAGGTTTTTAGCTCCCCCTCCGATATAAGGCATACACTTCGATGGGTTGCTATAGTTTCGGGGAAAGTGCCCGGTATGGAGATATCGGCTTCAACGGGAATACATTCCGGGGAAGGTGCCGTTAAACAATTGCTTGCAGGAGCGCAAACCGTTCAGTTATGCTCTGTTCTCTACCAAAACGGACTGGGGGAGATAGGTAAAATTAATGATGAAATAGCCGACTGGATGAGAAAGGAAAATTTTAAGACAATTGATCAGTTCAGGGGCAAAATGAACTACAGCCGTATTCCCGACCCCGAGGTTTATGAACGTTCCCAGTTTATGAAGTATTTTTCAAGTATCCACTGACATTTATGTCAGTTCTCTTTAATGGATTTTTATTGCTCCCGTGGGATCAGGGTATCTTTTTGTTCAGTATGTGCCACCTTCCTGTTCAGTTTATGGTACCTTCCTGATCCCTGCCTTTTAAGAATACTCAATTTACTTTCTTTGAAGGGCCAATATTTTGCCGGAGTGTAAAACCCTGAACATTTTGCAACAATTATTTTAAATTTTCCGTAAACTGTCAGCGGGGCCAAATTTTTCATGGTAATTATAACATAACATGCCGGGTGAAGAATTTATTCGGGACGGCAAGGGTGTTTAACCGGTTTTGTGTGGAACTGACAGGCCGCCGTGTATTGATTGATTTAAAGCGTCTACAATGAGAAAACTTGCGGCAGTATTGCTGATTTTTGCATTTATCCCGTTTTATTCATGTCGCGATTCAAAAGAAGATGAGCAGGAGGAGACAGGTGAAGAGTTTATTTATGAGCCTTATGAAGAAATAGAGTATGTTAAGAGGATCTTTTACGCCCTGCCCTCTCCTGTTGAAACGGCTTTTCTCCTTAAAAGCTCTGGAGCAGTGTATGATGAAGAGTTGTTGAGTAAGACAGAAAATTCAGGAAATTACCTTACAACAAAAAGCAAGGCCCTTAATCTTGGTATCTATATAACCGATTTAAGCTATGTGAGTTTTTTTGACCAGACACAGGAATCTATAAGGTATATGGCAACGGTGCGGGAGCTGGCCGAAAGTATGGGAGTTATGGATGCCTTTGATAACCGGACTGTTGAGCGCCTTGAGGCTAACCTGAACAACCGTGATGTGGTCATGGATATTATATCTGAGTCTTATATGAGGTCCAGTGCTTTCCTTAGTGAAAACCGCCGGGATGCAATTGCGGCTATGGTTTTTACAGGAGGATGGGTTGAAGGGCTTTATTTAGCCCTGAATCTTGCCGATACGGGTAAAAATGGGGGGAATGGACTGGTTGAGCATATTGCCGGACAGAAACTTTCACTTGATTTGCTGATGAGGATTTTAGAGGAAAATAGCCATAACAGCGATGTTGCTGAGCTGCTTGAAGAGATGGAAAAAATATATGAGGTTTACGGGCAAATGGATGCTGCATCAACCGATTTGCGCCTGGAAACAGGTGAAGATGATAAAGCGGTAATTGTTTCCGATAGGGAGGTTAGTATGACGCAATCACAGTTACGGGAATTGAAAAGACGTATAAACGGTGTTCGCAGCAGTTTTGTCTCTTATTAAATTGCTTTTTATGAGGCCTATTACAACGGTTTTGTTTTTTATAATAACACTGGCGGTGTCAACCGGGCCCGTCAATGCTCAGTGCAAGGTTTTTGCCGAACGCATATGCAAGGTGGAGCTGGGTTCTTATGTTCATGACGGCAACTACCATGCGGCGATATTGTCGGAAGGCCAGGAAGCGGAGCTCTATAAAACTTTTCACGGGGGACAGGATTACAGGCTTGCCATTTGCGGTGACGATAATCTGCCTGATATTGAATTCCGGGTTATGGATACCGATCGTAATCTTCTTTATACAAACCGTGATGATGATTACAATATAACATGGGATATTTCCGTCGAGTCAACCGAACAACTTCTTATCTCTGTCAAGGTGCCCGCCGGGGAAGGCAATTCACAGGGCGGTCCTGAAAGTGGCTGTGTGGCGATAATGTTCGGTTTCAGGGAAGAGGAGTAGTAAAACTGCATCAGCCTAATTCAGCTTTTTTTCAAGATACCTTCCGGTATAAGATTTGCCGCACCGGGCAAGCTCTTCGGGAGTGCCCTCAAAAACAACATAACCTCCTTTTTCACCACCTTCGGGACCCAGATCAATTACCCAGTCGGCACTTTTTACAATTTCGGGGTTATGCTCAACGATGAGGATGCTGTGGCCTTTTTTTATCAGCTGATCAAAGGAATCAAGCAGCATTCGTATGTCGTGAAAATGGAGTCCCGTTGTAGGCTCGTCAAAAATAAAAAGTGTGGCCCCCCTTTTCTCCTTACCAAGGAAGGAAGCCAGCTTAACACGCTGGTTCTCTCCTCCGCTGAGGGTTGAGGAGGGCTGGCCCAGCTTTATGTATCCAAGCCCCACATTCTTTAAAGGTGCAAGCCCTTCAATGATTTTTTGCTCCTCTCCCTTTTCTTCTGAAAAAAAATCAATGGCCTCGTTTACAGTCATCTCCAGAACCTCATGGATATTTTTCCCCCTGTAATTGACCTCCAGTATATTATCCTTAAACCTTTTGCCGTTGCAGCTTTCACAGACAAGATGAACATCTGCCATGAACTGCATTTCAACTTTTGTTGACCCTTCGCCGCCACACTCACCGCACCGGCCGTTCCCTATGTTAAAGGAAAAATGTGAGGGTGTTAAACCGTTTATTTTTGAAGCAGGCTGTCCGGCAAAAAGTTTTCTTATCTCGTCATATGCTTTGACATAAGTTACCGGGTTGGAGCGGGAGGATTTTCCTATTGGGTTCTGGTCGACAAATTCAACTGTTTCAACAAGGCCGGTATCTCCTTTTAGTGCGGTGAACTTGCCGGGCTTCAAAGGTTTACCGTGATAAAGGTTGCTCAGTGCAGGGTAAAGTACATCCTTTACAAGTGAAGATTTTCCGGATCCGCTAACGCCGGTTATTACAGAGATTATATTCAGAGGGAATTTAACATTGATATTTTTAAGGTTGTTTTCTCTTGCTCCGGTTATTTCTATGTAACCGTTCCATTTTCTTCTGCCGGAGGGAACCGGTATTTTCTCTTTTTCTGTCAGATATCTGGCTGTCAGGCTTTTTTCTTCGTCAAGAAGCTGCCGGTGATCACCTGTGAAAATTATTTCTCCTCCCTTGCGTCCTGCACGCGGACCGATATCTATGATCATATCGGAGGCCCTTATCACCTCTTCCTCATGTTCAACCACAATTACCGTGTTGCCTATATCTTTAAGGTCCTTCAACACCCCTACAAGCTGACCTGTGTCTCTCGGATGCAGTCCGATACTTGGTTCGTCCAGTATGTAAAGGGATCCGACCAGGCTGCTGCCGAGTGATGTTGCAAGTTTTATTCTCTGGGATTCGCCGCCTGAAAGGGTTGAAGAACGGCGGTTGAGGGGGAGGTATCCCAGTCCGACTCTCCTTAAGAACTCAAGCCTGCTTGATATCTCCCTTAGAATTCGGCCGGCCACATTCTTTTCGTAGGAGGGTAATTCCAGGTGTTCAAAAAAATCGCAAAGTTTTTTAACAGGCATAACAACCAGCTCCTGAATTGACCTGCCTCCGACCTTTACCCGCGAAGCTTCTTTTTTTAAGCGGGTCCCGCCGCATTCGGGACAAATGGTCTTTCCCTTGTAGCGGCTCAGCATTACACGGTATTGAATTTTGTATTTTTTTTTCTCAAGGTATTTAAAAAAGCTGTTTAGTCCGTTAAAATACCTGTTCCCTTTCCATAGAAGAGCTCTTTGTTCATCAGTGAGCTCATTGTAAGGTTTGTGAATGGGGAAATCGAATTTCGATGCATTGTAAACCAGCCGCTCTTTCCATTTTTTCATTTTTTCTCCGCGCCAGCAGGCTATTGCGTCATTATAAACCGAAAGGCTTTTGTCGGGAACAACCAGGTCCTCATCCACACCTATCATCATTCCGTAACCCTCGCAAAGGGGACAGGCGCCAAGTGGACTGTTAAAGCTGAACATGTGCATCGAGGGCTCTTCAAATTCAATACCGTCCAGCTCATAGCGTGACGAGAAATAATGAGTTTTTTCCTCACCCGCTTCGTCGTATTTTATTATACACTTGCCCTTGCCTTCGTTAAAAGCCGTTTCCACCGAATCGGCTATTCTCGCCCGTGTATCCCCGTCATAGGCAACCCTTATCCTGTCAACCGCCAGGTTTATACTTTCAACATTCGTAAGTGGCTCTTTGCGCTCAAGTATGTCATTTATTTTTTGCACCTGGCCGTTGATCTCAACACGGGTCACCCCTTCCTGCATTTTAATACTGAGATATTGTTCAATTTTATTTTTGCCGGGTACCTCCACGGGGGCAAGCACCAGCGCTGCACTGTGTTCTTTTAGCGAAAGGATGAAGCTTGTAACATCCTGGGGTGTGTGCTTTTTCACCTCCTGACCCGAAACCGGGGAGAATGTTTTTCCCGCGCGTGCGTATAAAAGCTTGAGATAATCGTATATTTCCGTTGACGTTCCTACAGTTGATCTCGGATTTTGGGCTCTCACCTTTTGTTCTATGGCTATGGCCGGGGGGATGCCTTTTATGAAATCGACCTCAGGCTTGTTTATTCTTCCAAGGAATTGTCTGGCGTAAGAGGACAAACTTTCAACGTAACGCCTTTGCCCTTCAGCATACAGAGTGTCAAATGCAAGCGAGGATTTTCCCGAACCCGACAAGCCCGTAATGACAATGAACTTGTCGCGCGGAATAGAAAGGCTGATATTTTTCAGGTTATGTACTTTTGCACCTTTTATATATATGTTATTATTGGATGCAATTTTTTCTGGCATAATTATTGATGTTAATATTAAAGAGAGGCATTATTTACGCTGCCAATTTTGTTTAGAAATGTTAAAATGCTCATTTGACATAAATTATAAGCTAAATTTTTGTATATTTGCAGGTGTAGGATAAAGCGATCCTACATTATAATAAGATGCAGGGTGTATCGTTAATGAACATGGAGTAAAATTGAGTAACGTAAAGTAAAAGGAGGTTGTTGTGCAGGCACGAAAACAAAATATGAGTGACCAGGAACTGGTGCAGAAGTTTCTGGAGGGTGACCAGGCGGCGATTGAACAACTTATTAATCGCCATAAGGACAAGGTGTATACTTACATATTGCTGATTGTTAAAAATCAGCAGCTTGCAGAGGACATATTTCAGGATACATTTATCAAAGTTATCAGGTCATTGTTGGATGGAAAATACCGTGAGAACGGTCGTTTTGCCTCATGGGTTATTAGGATAGCCCATAATCTCATAATTGACCATTTCCGCAAGGAAAAGCAGGTCAACAAATACTCCAATGATGACTATGAATCGGATATATTTAATTCCAAAAAGTTTTCGGGCACCAACGTGGAAGAATACATGGTAGAGAACCAGATCACTACTGATGTAAGAATGCTGGTAGATGAGCTGCCCGAAGAACAGAAGCAGGTTATACTTCTGAGGCATTATGGCGGACTGAGTTTTAAGGAGATTGCCGAGCAAACCAATGTAAGTATAAACACGGCACTGGGCCGTATGCGTTATGCTTTGATCAATCTTCGTAAAATCATTGAGCGTAAAAACATAAGTTTGACGGCCAGCTGATATAGACATATTTTAACGTTGTAATAAAACAATAATTTGAAAGATGGGGGATCTGTCAATAATAAAAATCTCCCATCTTTCGTTTATTATAACGTTAAAAAATGTTAAACCCACCTGTTTATGAAGAACGATTCACGTTATGTTTATATGATCGATTTACTGGAAAAAGACAGCAGCAACGGCTACGGCTTTTATTCGTCAGTACTTGAAAATGCTTTTGAGTTCAGCGATGTTTTGGATTACCTTGATAATCAGGTTTTTTCTGTTAATAACAGGGTGGTCCAGAATATAGTCGATTATGCACGCAGGCAACAAAATTCACTTGGTGCCTGAGATGAAGTTAACTGCAATACGGTTTTTTCTCAAAGTTGTAAATTATCCTGTTTGCAATTATTCAACAGGTGAACCGTATGGGTGGATACTATCCCGGCTGTTTCGGTTCTCAATCGGTATTTTCCCAGGGCTGCCGGAGAATAACCGTTTGAGATAGCCACATTCACCTCTTCTTCCGAAAATCCTCCTTCCGGCCCTATAAGTATAAAAGCATTTTCCCCTGCCCTGTATAAAGAACCTAAGTCCGTCTCTCCTTGTTCCGCACCCGTTGCTATGAATTTTTGCCCGTCAAACTTTTTTTTGACCGCATCGGTGAATTTTGTCATTTCCATGAGCTGAGGCCGGTAAGCTTTAAGCGATTGCTTCATTGCCGCTGTAATGATTTTTTCAAGCCTGGCGTGTTTGATTGTTTTTCTTTCCGAATGCCTGCACAAAAGAGGGGTTATCGTGTCTATTCCGATCTCGGTTGCCTTTTCAATGAAGTTTTCGAATCTTGAGGCGTTTTTCGGTGGACTAATACCGATGTCTACGCTGTAATCCCTTTTTTTCCATTGAGGGTGTTTTTCGAGGATCCCCAACTCACATCCGGCGGAATCCGCTTTGGTGATTTTTGCCCTGAAAAGATCTCCTTTACCGTTTGTGACGAAAATAGCCCCGCCTTCTCTCAGCCGCAAGACCTTTATGCAGTGATGCGATTCTTCCCTGTCAAGATAACAGTTGTCTTCATTAAACGAAGAGGTGTAGAACAGTTCCATTTTTTTTTATATGGCTAAATTACATAAAATTGAAGATAATCATATATTTGCCGTAAACTACCTATAACAAAAATTAAAAACAAATTTATGAGGCTGATTGGCTGCTTGTCCGATACACACGGTTATCTGAATGAACAGTTATTTGATTTTTTTGCCGGTTGTGATGAAATATGGCATGCAGGTGATATCGGCAATGTTGAAGTTGCTCTGCGGCTGGAAAATTTTAAGCCTCTTAGAGCGGTATGCGGTAATGTTGACGGGACGGAGCTGCGCGGGGAATTTCCTTCTCACCTGAGATTCGAACTTGAAGGAACCGATGTATGGATAACCCACATAGGGGGGTACCCGGGCAAATATGACAGGGGTATTAAATCCCACATTATGGAACATCCTCCCCGGTTGTTTATTTGCGGACATTCTCATATTCTCAAAGTTGTAAATGATAATAAGCTGGGCCTGCTGCACATTAATCCGGGAGCGGCCGGCCGGGCGGGGATTCACAGGGTTTCAACCGCTGTGAGGTTTGCTCTCGATGCCGGGAAGGTAAAGGATCTGGAAGTTATTGAACTGGAAAAAATGTTTTAAAAAGAGTTTTATTCTCCCGCTTCCGCATTGTTGTTGTAGCGGCTGAAAAACTGATTTAGTTTGGTTTCTGTGGCAAGCATGTAAATGTAAGGTGTTTCCCCCCGAGGCACTCTCATTTCTCTTCTTCGTGTGCGCAAATCATCAATTATCTCTACAAATGAAGGATCTGATGAGTATGCCTGCATAACCCCCCTTGTATAACCGAAATAATACCAATTATCTTCGTCCGCTTCAATGTAGATATCCATAAAATCTGTCGCCCCGCTTTTTGATATTTCAATAAAGCCGTTTACCTGCCTGTTGATTTTTTCACCTCCTATATATTTCAGGTTAAGCTTTCCGCTGGAACGGTAGGATTGTGTCTCCTTGTTCCACAGCAGGCTGATCCGGCTGAAAAACATAGTTTTGTCCATTTCCGGGGGAACGCCTCTCCTGCTTAAGGCTCCATCGCTTTTGCTCCTGTATTCGCCGGCAGCTTCTTTACCAAGAAGTTCATTCAGGCCCCTGTTGAAGAAAAATCCCCCGGAATCCGGTGGTTCGCTTTCACCTCCTTTGAGAAGCTTTTCCGCCATAGCCTCTATTGCCTCTTCCGAAAAGAAGAAATCTGCACCCATCATCAGATCCAGAGATGTTTTCCCTTCCTCTGTAAGGGAGGTGAAAGAACCGGCCGCATTCAGCTTTAACTGTCCAAGGTCTGCGCCCGGGTCAATTTTGCCCTCTCCGTATAAAATACATTCTTCCCTGTCAATACTCAGGTAATTTCCCGGATGGGAGGGATCGGAAAACCTTTCCCGAAGACCTACCCGGTATTCCCCGGTCGATGAATGATACTGAAGATATCCCCCGGCATTTATTACCGGCAGGGCGTTATCATTCCATTCCCCCATAAAGGCGGATTCAAGTCTGGAGGGATCGCCTGCAACATATAAGCCGGAATACAATCTTTTGCCGTTGACAGAATTTGGCTGCTTCTCAACCGGGAGCATTACATTCTGCGGGTTTACCTCGTATTCAAATGAGAGCCACCTGGGGTCATCTGGCCCGCAATTGAGGTAAGCCATAACCCCTCCGCTGAACTTTAGCCGGGGATTATCCGCCCGAAGAGTTACCTCACCCTTGAAGCCGAAGTGATCATTTAAACGGAAGTTATCATTTTCCGCTAACTTTCCATGAGCCGTTGTTATCAAACTGTCACTGACACTTATCGTATCCATTCTTATAGTCTGAGTACTGCCTTTGTCGTCAATGTAATCATAGTAGCCGTAACCGAAATAACTGTTTTTCCCTTCAATTTTTAATTTTGCTTTGTGAATTGTGTGTTCCCCGGCTTCTATACGTGCATCCTCCAAAGGCTGCATTTCCGCGTTTTCTTTAACTTTAACCTCTTCCCCTGTGGGGTGGATGAGGGCATCGGCAATCCTTACATATTTCACCTCTTCTGAGGTGAGAAGGTTATTGCTGTAATCGTAGGTTGAAAGAGGAGAAATATAACTTAGCGAGTCCTGTCCCTGCCGGTATGATATATATTTTGCCCCGGCATATTCACCCGGGGCAAAAATTTTTTCTGCTCTGAGTTCAATATTCATTTTTTCAATATCCCATGAGTATGCAGCGGGATAAGCATTATAAAAAATCCCGGGAAATTTTACAATTTCATTATCGCTGTTAAGCGTGAAATTACCGTGCTGCTCTTCTATGTCAACACTTGTTTTTACGTTGGAAGAGATGAACAAAGTGTCGTTTTCCCCGCCGAATAATATAAAGTCGGTAGTATCAGACTCAAAGGTGGTTGATCCGAACGTAAAAAGAGATGAGGTTAGCCTTGCATTTTCAGCATCCAGCATTCCTTCACCGCTTAATTCTTCACGTGAAAGCACAAGGTTTCCCCTGAAAAGGGTATTTTCGTTAAAAACCCTGAAGGGTTCTTCTCCCTGCATAATCAGCAACGAGTCTTTTTCCGGAAGCCATTGAAGGGGGTTGTTTTTTGAAGCTACAAACGGATACTCTTCTTTTCCTCTCAGCTTTTCCATTTCAAATTTGCTTGCTGTTGCATTCATGGAGTCCGGGTAGAAACTGAATCCCGGGGAGTGGATGCCGGATGTGAGATATTCAACCTTACCGCCCCCTTTCAGTCCACTGTTGCTCATGGTTATCGTATCATAAAAAGTTCCCCTTTCCCCGTACAAGGGGAGGCCTTTTTCGGTTGTTTTGTGGGTGAATCCCAGCGACATGTCTTTTTGAAGGGTAAGGCTTTCCTCGATTTCGGGGAATATTCCCCCGGAGACGAACTTTCCCTCAAGCTCCACAAATTCAAACCTGAAAGTGCTTAAACTATCCACCTGAAAGGGAAAAAGCTCGAAATAAACCTTGTCACTTTCATATATCCCTCCGTATATACCGGGGTTGTCGTAGTGTACATATGAGTTTTCACTACTTTGGAATTTAGGATAATCTTTATGCTCCTCCCTGCCTGATTTATTGTCGGGTTTGTCGATGTAGACCATCCCGGTCGTACTTCGTATTATGTTTTTGACATTGTTTACAAGTGCTCTCCCGTACATATCATATTCATCGCTGGCAGCCAGAATTTTTATTGAATCTATTTTTTGCATTCCTATGCTGAACTCCTCATAATCGAACTGAAAATTGTTGCCGAAAAAAGTAAGATAACCTGCATTAATTACTCCATTGAAACGGAAATTTCTGTTGCGTTTGAGAACAATGGTGTCGTTTTCCGGGAATAAATTGACATTGTGAACATTACTGATATTTACCCCTTTAATCCCGTTTATTTTAAGCTCATTTGTATTAAGGTACAGGGAGGCGTTCTCGCGGGGAGCATCTGTTTCGGATTCAAAAACTATTATGTCATGATCAATCATATTGTTGTTGGCCCTGATGTAATCGTTGAGCTTGTCCCTGATAACGAAAACATCACCGGATGTGTCATAGTAAATAAAACCTTCAAGAGCAAGGTCAATCAGCAGATGCCTTACCCCGCTTAACGGTTTTTTTAAAAATGAGGCGAATTTTTCCACTGAAAGTTCTTCGTCTTCGTTACTTGAAGCGAATCGCCTTATGGAAAACAGGGGGTGGGTTTTTTCCATTCCATGAATGTTATGAAAATGTGCCTTGCTGAAATAATTTAATGACTCAAATTCAGCGCTTCCCCTGGAGCTTCCCCGGGGCATTGTAAAAACAATTTTATCCTCATTTACATTCCAGATAAGTCTGCCGAAATCCATGTTAACCCTGTGATAAGTGTTGGTGTAAAAGCTGCCTGACATAACATTGTCGTTGCGGGTCAGTGTCAAATCACCCGAAACGGAGGAAAAGGCGAGTTTGAGATCGGGGTGGTAGATTGAATCGTTTTCAATATAAAATACTATACTTGAGCTGTTTGAGTTTATTTCCTCAACGGATAGTACAAAATGTTCGGATCTGGCAACAAAAAATGTATCTTCTTTGCGTATAAACTTTAGGGTTGCTCCTGAACTTTCACTGCCCGAGCCGGTAAAACTGCCGCCCCTCATTGAAATGCCCCCGTTGTAGTGGATTTTGGGAAATATATTGTTAATTGTAAGATCTTCTCTGTAAGATCTGAAACGTGGGTAGGTTACCTTGTCTTCGTCCAGTCCCCTTGTAACGCGGTCTTCCAGAGTGCCGTAAAGATTTCCCTGAAAATGACGCCCGAAGGCAAATTTTACCGAATCGGCCGAATAATGAGGATTTACCAGATCTATTTTGTATTCACCCAAAGTTGCCTTAACCTCATCCCGGTCATGACCGGAGCGCTCCCATCCAACCGTTCCGTTTGAGCCTTCCCATTTTTTTTCCATTATGTTTAAAATCCCTTCCGTTTCCCTTATCACGATACTGTCATTTCCGGAGAAACACAAAAGGTCGGTTTCGGAAAAGCTGATCAGCAGGGCTTCATCGAAGTGAAAACGGTAGCCCGACCCGGAGGCTTTCCATGTAACGGCCGCTGAACCGAAAAGTATGTTGTCGTTTAAGAGTTCGTGTACTCTCTCGAGGGACTCGTTGATAACCGATAGTCTCAGTCCGCCTTCTTCCAGGTAATATAAGAAGGCTTCCAGCCATACGGGAAAATGGTTTCGTGCGGCGTCATGGTTTGCAAAGAGATCGAGCAGTTTCAACAGGTTGATAAAATGGGGCGCGGGTCTGGCATTTTGAATTGCGAAAAGATTGGCGGAATTTAAAATTATTTCCTTTTCACCGGTTGTAAATTGTTCTGATCTCCAGGCGGCAGTGAAACTCTCCAGCACTTCCTCTTCTTTATCGCTCAGGTTGTGCCCCATAAAATTCTCCAGCTCTTTTATGAAATTATTTTGCTCACCCGTGAAATAATCCCTGTTTTGTCCGTGCAGTTTCACTGGGCTTCCCCAAAAGAAAAGCAGCAAAATTGTGAACAGCGCAATTATGTTCTTTTTTGATCCAAAGAGAAGGCAATCCCCCATTCCATATAACAAATTGAAAACTAAACGTATAATGTTTATACGCTGTAAAATCAAAAAAGTTCCCTGAGGAACTTTTTTGATGCATATTGAATTGTCAGGAAAGCAATAACCGGCTGTTCAACTTTTTCTCTGTCGAAGGCCGGCAAGCTGATCTGTTAAAAAGAGTTGATAATGCCGTAGAAATCTTTGGCCGAGAGAGAAGCCCCGCCTATCAGTCCACCGTCAACATCCTTGTTTGCAAACAGCTCCGGGGCGTTGGACGGCTTGCAGCTGCCCCCGTAAAGGATTACCTGTTCTTCGGCTGTCCGGGTGCTGTACTTCTCTTCCACCAGATGCCTTATGTACTGGTGCATCTCCTGAGCCTGCTCAGAAGTTGCATTTTTACCTGTGCCAATAGCCCATACTGGCTCATAGGCTATTATAACATTTTTGAGTTTTTCTTCATCCAGATCAAACAAGCCGTATTCCAGCTGTTTTTTAATAACTTCGGTGTAAATGAGCTTTTCCCGTTCATGTAATTTTTCACCGCAGCAGAAAATAGGCTTCAAATCGTTCTCAAGGGCAAGCTTGACCTTACCGGCAACCTCCAGGTCGCTTTCATTAAAATATATCCTGCGTTCTGAATGCCCTATTATGACGTATTCGGCACCTGCTGATCTTATCATTGATGCAGACACTTCACCTGTTAAAGCACCCGAGGGCTCGGCTGCACAATTTTGCGCTGCCAGTCCTATCTTTTCTGTCAGTACTTTTTTGATCCCGGCAAGATGCGTGAAAGGGGGAGCTACAATAACATCAACGTTTTCGGGTAAACCTTTGGCTACAAGATCATTCACGGAACTTGCCAGCTTAATTCCCTCCTGAAGGGTGGTGTTTAATTTCCAGTTTCCGGCTACAATTTTACGTCTCATATGATACTCCCTTTTTTTGGCAACCAATTTTCAGATGATAACAAATTTATTACAATCGGTGATTTTTTCAAAATTATTTAAACAAAATCCCCTCGATTGCAGGGGCGTGTGGCAAAGAAGCTCAGCCAGTAATTTTTTTGGATTTTAGCAAAGAGATGATCCTGGAGGAGATCTCACGGGCTTCCATAATTTCCCCGTTTTCGGAAAAGCATTTAAGCACTTTCATATCCTCCTCCTTTTCGGCTAGTTCCAGGTAAGATTGCCGTACTTTTTCCTGAAATTCTATTTTTTCTTCATGAATATCTTTTTTTCCCCCCAGGTAATTTCTGTCGTTGCCGGTTCTTGCTTTTTGAAGGTTTTGCCTTGTAAAGTCCATGGGCACGTCAAGGAAAATATTGACCCCGGGCCGGGGAATGGAATAATATGAATATTCCATGTAGAGGATCCATTGTTTGAGCTGGTTTTTCTCTTCTTCAGTTTTAAGTTTTGCACACTGGTAGGCTATGTTGGAGTAAACATAACGATCGGCTATGACCACCCTCCCCTCCGAGAGCCATTGTGATATTTCCTTTTTGGCATCGTTGCGGTTCCCGGCGTAAAGAAGAGCCGTCATATAAGGGCTTACATTTTCAATACTCCCGAGCTCCCCCCGCAGGAACATGCCTATAAGCGATCCAAACAGGGAAGAGTCGATGCGGGGAAAGTGCATGAAGTTGTACGGGATCTTTTCCCTCTCAAAATGTTTGCACAGCAGGTCTAGCTGTGTTGATTTCCCCGAACCGTCAAGTCCCTCAATTACTGCAAAACCCATATTTTTAAATTATTTGTACCGTTTAAGGGTGTTTCCGATAAAAGTCAGCAAGGTGTGTAAATATACCTTATTTTAATTTTTATCCCAGATTATTTTTAAAACTTATTACTTTTGCATGGAGTTTACACCAAAACAATAACATGCAACTTACCTCGAAAAAAAAGATACTAAACTGCGGCGGTAAACTTGTAGATCTTTCTTTTCCCAAAGTTATGGGGATACTGAACGTGACTCCCGATTCATTTTATGACGGGGGACGTTATAACACAAGTGAAAGAATATATGAAAGGGTGGAGGAGATTGTCAGCTCCGGAGCCGACATCATTGATGTGGGGGCGGTCTCGACCCGCCCTGGCGCAGAGGAGATACCCGTAAAGGAGGAATTGCTCCGGCTTGAACCGGCCCTGGAGATTATCCGCAAGCATTACCCCGAATCAATTGTGTCGGTCGACACGTACCGTTCGGAAGTGGTGCGGGAAGTTGTCCAAAATTACGGAGTTCAAATTATAAACGATATTTCGGCGGGTAAAATGGATCCCCAAATGCATAATACAGTTGCATTGTTTAATGTACCCTACATTGTAATGCACATGCAGGGCAGACCCGAGAACATGCAGCTCAGGCCGGAGTATGAAGATGTTACATGCGAGATTTTCAGGTTCCTTTCTGAAAAGGTTAAGTCGCTGAAAGAGTTGGGTGTTAAAGATATAATAATCGATCCCGGTTTCGGCTTCGGCAAAAGGCCCGAACATAATTACCGGCTTGCAAAAGATCTTGATATATTTGGTTTTATGGAGTTGCCCCTGCTTGTTGGTTTTTCAAGAAAGTCTATGGTTTACAAGCTTTTGGGACTTCCCTCTGGTGAGTCACTGACCGGGACAATCGTATTTAATACTATGGCCCTTATGAAAGGTGCAGATATTTTAAGGGTCCATGATGTTAAGGAGGCTGTGGAGGCTGTCAAAATTTTTTGTGAGGTAAACGGCCGGGAAGATTCAGAGAAATGATAAAAAATATATAATTACCGGATGACCGAAGCATTTATTTCTTTAAGGGTACTTGACATACTGGACATAATAATGACTGCCGCCCTTTTATACTGGGTCTACAGGCTTATAAGAGGCACTATTGCAATAACCA
The DNA here is from genome assembly GCA_003554865.1 of Bacteroidota bacterium. Classification (GTDB taxonomy): domain Bacteria; phylum Bacteroidota; class Bacteroidia; order Bacteroidales; family PUMT01; genus PUMT01. Next base: position 30,558 of record PWHJ01000050.1, read on the forward strand.
TTTTTGCAGGCATTTTTTCAGTTTATCTTTTTTGGTTGCTTGTGCGTGCCCTCAATATGGAACTGCTTTCATCCATTCTCGGTCAGTTTATAGGTGTGGGTGTGATTGCCCTTATCATTGTTTTTCAGCAGGAAATAAGACGTTTTCTGATTTTTATAGGGACCCGCTATCTTACAAATTTCGGTTTTTCCTTTGAGAAAATGTTCTCCTTTACCAAGGAATCGGCACCCAAGTTGCGTATCCGCTCGATTATCAAGGCGTGCAAAACCTTTATGGATACCAGGACCGGCGCTCTTATTGTCATAGCAAGAAAATCTGAGCTGCTTCCTTATATTCAGACAGGTGACCTTGTTGATGCTGAAACTTCAAGCAGGTTAATGGAGAGCATTTTTTGCAGGGAGAGTCCCCTGCACGACGGGGCAATAATAATAATTGACGAAAGGATAAAAGCTGCCCGTTGCATCCTTCCCGTGTCTGAGACCATTAATCTGCCGCCCGAGTGCGGAATGCGTCATCGCGCCGCACTTGGTATGGCTGAGCAAACCGATGCCATTGTGATAATTGTTTCCGAGGAAAAGGGGATGCTTTCCCTTGCTGACACCGGTGAAATACATCTGAATATTACCATTGAAAAGCTTAAGGAGACACTTGAAAAAGAGTTTTTTGACGACCCCTACAAGGGTTTGCTCAGTTGATAAGCTTAATGTTTTTCTCTGTTTTTGAACAGGAAGCTGGCCTTTGATTCCTGGTTGCGCAGAAGCCTCTCAATATTCTTTTGATGGGTAAAGAGCAACAGTACAAAAACGATCAGGGAAAAAATGACCAGCGAAGGAGTGGTTGTGTTGAATACAACAATCACCATAACGGGGAAAGAGAGTCCGGCTATCATCGAGCTAAGTGAAACATATTTTGTTGCAATCAGGGTTACAAGGAACACCCCGAGGCATATAAGTGTTGAGACCGGGTCGATAGCCAGTATTACTCCCACAAAAGTTGCAACGCCTTTTCCTCCCCTGAAATTGGCAAAAAGGGGAAATATATGTCCCATAATTGCTGCAAGTCCAAGCAGGAGCTGAAAATTAATGTATTCTCCTGAAACGGGTATGTGATAATGGGAGAAATGAATGAGTTTTACCGCAACCCATCCCTTAAGAATATCAAGCAGAAGAACGGGTATTCCGGCTTTGTATCCAAGGACACGTATTGTATTTGTGCTGCCGGCATTTTTGCTGCCGTGGTTACGGACATCGATTTTGTAGAAACTTCTGCCTACCCATATGGCATTGGGTACAGATCCGATTATATAGGCCAAAAAAAGTATAAAAGCATTCCAGATCCACGGCATAATTAATCCTTTGAATGATGTGCAAATTTCGTCAATTTCAACGAATTTTCAAAATAGTAAAAAAAGTGTGCAAATAATAACGCAATTAAGAGGTTTTTATGATTATTTTTTTTACCGCATCAGTGAAGCCGGAATTGTTGTTTCCGGTGCAGACTTCATATATTCCCCTCAAGTCACCGGGGGCATTTCCGACAACATAGGAGTAAGCAGAAAAATTTAGCATGTCAAGGTCGTTGTAATCGTTTCCTACAGCCAGTGTATTATCCCTTTTTATGCAGAGCCTGTTGCAAAGCCATTTGGCGGTATGACCCTTTGATACTTCAGGGGGGAGTACCTCTATCCACATGGTGCAGTTGTCAAGTGGTGAAGTGGCCCTTATAACGCGCAGACCGCTCAACTTGTTACGAATATTTTCAAGTGTTTCCGGATCTTCCGGAACAATGGCCAGCAGCTGACTTGCATTTTTGTAGTTGGGAGGATCAAGTGATAGAGGGTATGCAAAATCGCTGTAGATGCTGCACCTGTTTTTAAAGTCTGAATTGCCGCAGTTGGCGTCATAGTATAGGAAACGGTGATTTTCCGGAACAAGGTCGTGCACCATAAAGCTCATTTTTGCCTCTATAAATGTATCAATGGCAAACCTTACCTCTTTTTCCTTCAGGTGTGCCGCGTATAAAAGCTCGCCGGTGCGCCAGTCTAAAACCCCTGCTCCGGTAGAGAATATTATGTAATCAACCGGAAAGCCCTCTTCCACAACCTTTCTTAAGCTGTAAAGACTTCTGCCGGTGGCAATAACACGGCAGACATCCATCTCTCCCAACATCTGAAGAGTATCCCGGTCCTGAGGGCTCACAAGCTTTTCATCATTGAGCAAAGTACCGTCAAGATCGGTAATGACCATCCTCAGTTCACCCATATATGCATTATTTGATTAAGATTTCCAATAACCGGTTGCAAAATTGGTAATATAATATAATAAAGTCACTTTTTCAACTCTTCGCTGAAAATGATTCCTCCTGAAACTTATCTTCGTGTTCCCCCTTTACCCGTCAGACTATGCAGGAGGTGAAAAAAAATAAGCGATTAATTTTTATAATTGTTATTTTTGAACCGGAAAAGTATTTACTATGGAACATTTTAACCGCCTTGAACTTGCCCACACACCAACACCTCTTCAGCGCCTTGAGAGAGCGGGAAGGCATCTGAAAATTGACCTGTGGGTCAAAAGGGACGATCTTACCGGGGATTTGCTCACGGGTGGCAACAAGATCAGAAAACTTGAATATATACTCAGTGATGCCCTTGAAAAAAGAGCAGATCATATTCTGGTAGCCGGCGGAATTCAGTCGAATCTTGCAAAGACTACTGCCGCCCTGTCGGTAAAGCTGGGCATTAAACCGGTGATGATTCTGGCCGGGGAGAAACCCCGGCAAAAGGAGGGTAATTTTTTTCTTTCTTCATTTCTTGATATTGAAACTGTTTTTATTGATGCTTCGCATCCTTCTCAACTCGAAAGGGCAATGCACGACCATGCCGCCGTTCTTGAGCGTTCCGGCAAAAGGCCTTATATAGTTGATTTCGGCGCATCGAACGGACTCGGTGCACTTGGGTACCTGGAGGCTTACAGGGAACTGGAGGCACAAAAAAAACAGAAGGGAGTTGAATTCGACCGTGAATTTGCAGCGGCAGGTTCTGCAGGGACTCTGGCCGGCATAATTGCAGGCCGCAGTCTTTGCGGATCATCCTCGCATATTGCAGGAATAAGTCCATGGCTCCCGGAAGCCGAGGTAACGGAAAGGGTAAGCAAATGTACCGGAGAGCTTGCCGGCATGCTGAACGAAAATATAGATACCGGTATTGAAGCTGGCGAAACGATTATAGATGACAACTTTATAGGAGAAGGCTACGGCAGCCCCACACCAGGATGCCTGGAGGCTATACGGCTCCTGGCTGAAAAAGAAGCGCTTTTGCTTGATCATACTTATACGGGAAAAGCTATGGCGGGTTTGATATCTTATGTTGAAAAGGGAATTGTAAAACCCGGGGAAAAGGTTCTTTTCTGGCATACCGGAGGGGCCCCGGCCCTTTTTATGCTTAAGGAAGATTAAAGGGGAATTGTCCGTGCAGGTAAATTCCCCGAAAAAATACGGCCCTGTAATGGCCATTAAAGCAAATTTTCAAATGGGACTCGACACAATTATCGAATTTAACAATGTATCGGTTGTTCAGGCTGACAACCTGGTTTTGTCAGGTGTAAGCTTTACCATCAGCAAAGGCGAGTTTGTTTACCTTATAGGCAGGGTGGGAAGTGGTAAAACAAGCCTTATAAAAACAATGAACGCCGAATTGCCCGTGGTGGAAGGGGAGGCAATGGTTGTGCAATATGACCTGAAAAGGCTGAAGAGAAAGCATATACCCCGCCTTCGCAGAAAGCTGGGAATAGTATTTCAGGATTTTCAACTGCTGCCCGACCGCACCGTGTATGACAACCTGATGTTCGTTCTCAAGGCCACCGGCTGGAAAGGCAAAAAAGATATGGATGACCGTATCGTTGATGTGCTGAACCGGGTCGGACTTGTTTTCAAGGGTTACAAAATGCCTCACCAGCTTTCCGGGGGAGAGCAGCAGCGGGTGGTTATAGCCCGGTCTCTTTTGAACGATCCTGAAATTATTCTGGCCGATGAGCCTACAGGAAACCTGGATCCTGAAACATCGGAGGATATACTTAAACTCCTGATGGAAATAAGCGGAAGCGGAAGAGCAGTTGTAATGGCAACGCACAACTATACTCTTCTGAAAAAATTTCCCGCCCGTACACTCAAATGTGAAAAGGAAAAGGTAAATGAAGTTGACCACACAGCTGAGATCGATTTCACCTCACTTATGATAGATTAGTCTTAAAGCCCGGTTCGTACAAACAAAGTTAATTAAGCTAATATTCAATAAGTTATTATAGAATGTCAATTAAATACATTTCTTTTTATTCTGAATGGACCCCCGTGTTTGTTCATCTTATTTTGTCTGCCAAAGGCTGAGGGGGGGCAATCGTACAAATCATTGTTCTTTGCACCAATCGATGAAAAATAAGAGCTCCCCTTACCGGATAAAAACTCGTGAGGGACAATGTTGACGGTAACGGAGCGTTATTTTGGTAAATAGATTTATGTGAAATTTATTGGTAAGTTGTTTGGAACGGCCTGAAATTTGCACGTAAATAATTATTTTATTCTAATTTTAACAGAAATTTTTCTATTACTACGTTAGTTATTTAAAAACATTTGCAAATGCTAAGGATAGCCGCATTATTACCGATCTTTTTTATCTGTTTGATTGTGCTGCCTGATTCCCTAATGGCCCAGAAATCCCTTTTTCACGAAAATATTGATTTGGATTATAGAAAAGGGGTGGAGTTGTTTGAGAAGGAAAAATATGGTGCGGCACAGGAATATTTTAAAAGGGCTGTAGAAAAATATGACGACCACTCTATGCTGAGGGGATATGCCGAATATTATTCAGCCCTTTGTGCAATAAAGCTTCAGAATGAAGATGCAGAATACCTGATGGTCAATTTTATTGAGAGTCATCCTGCAAACACTAAAACCGACGAAGCTCGGTTTTATCTTGGGCGCCACCATTACCGCGACAACTCCTTCAGTGATGCCTCCCGGTGGTTTGCTTCCGCCCGGCCTGAAATGTTGCCTGCAGAGATTCGTGATGAATATTATTTTTCAATGGGTTACAGTTTTTTCATGACAGGCGAATTTGACCGGGCCTCAACGGCATTTATTGAAGTAATGAACGGAACATCCGGTTATGCAGATGCGGCAACCTATTATTATTCACATATAGCATATACGGAGAACAATTTTCAAACCGCCCTTGCAGGGTTTACCGAGCTGCGTGATGATACGGAATTCTCCGAGCTTGCATCATACTATATAATTCAAATATATTACCTGCAACGTCGCTTTGAGGAGGTGATAAGATACGGTCCGGAGCTTCTGGAGACGGCGACCGAGAGGCGTGTACCTGAGATAGCCCGTATTATCGGCGAGTCTTATTATCGTCAGGGTAATTATGAGCAGTCAGTGGACTATCTGGAAATATACATGGACAAGTCAGAAGAGGTCTCGCGTGATGACCGCTATCAGATTGGATTTGCATATTACAGAACCGGACGGTATGAAAAGGCTGCTGAAATGTTTGAAGGTGTTAGCGGACCCGATGATGAACTTCAGCAGAATGCCTTGTATCATTTGGCAGACTGTTATATTGAGCTGGGGGAAAAGGACAAGGCACGGGTGGCTTTCGAATCTGCCGCCCGGATGGAACATGACCAGAGGATAAGGGAAGAGGCCCTTTTTAATCATTCTGTTCTTACGTATGAGCTTGCACATATGCCTTTCAATGAAGCAATCGACGGTTTCAACGAGTTTATAGAGCTTTATCCCCAATCTGACAGAATCGATGAGGCTTACAATTACCTTGTGATGGCCTACATGAATACTAACAATTACAAGCAGGCCCTGGTTTCCCTCGAAAGAATATCTGACAAAACCAGTGATATTGAGGAGGCTTATCAGCGTGTGGCTTATTTCAGGGGACTGGAACTGTTCAATGATCTGAATTTTTCGGAGGCGGTTGAGATGTTCGATCTTTCCCTGCAGTATTCACAATATGATCCCTCGATTGCGGCACAGTCCTATTACTGGAAAGGGGAGGCGTACTACAGGCTTGAAAATTTCGATAATGCCACAAACAATTACAGCCGGTTTCTGCTTTCCCCCGGTGCTTTTGAGCTGGATGAGTACAAAACCGCCCACTACAATATGGGGTATGCCTACTTTGAAAAGAAGGAGTATTCTGATGCTCAGTCATGGTTCCGCAGATACCTTAATTTTGATGAGGTAACGGGTACTCGCCGTTATGCGGATGCCTTAAACCGTACCGGAGATTCCTATTTTTCAATGAGCCGTTACAGTGATGCCCTGGGATATTACAGAAGGGCTGCCGATGCCGGGAAGATTGATACAGATTATGCCCTGTTTCAGATGGCAGTTTGTGAGGGGCTGCTCGACAGGGAGGAGAATAAAATTGATATACTTTACACTCTTGTTCAGGAGCATCCCGGCTCTCCCTACAAGCCTGATGCGCTTTATGAGCTTGGGAGAACCTACCTTGACATTCAGTCTCCCGATCAGGCCATGGAATATTATAACCGCGTATTCGAAGAGTTCCCCGAAAGCCGCCTGGCTGAGAGGTCATTGCTGCAGATCGGGCTTATTCATTATAACAGGGATCGCTATGAGGAAGCTTTGGCCACCTATAAACGCGTTATAGATGAGTACCCCGGAACGTCCGAGGCAAGAAGTGCGCTGACCGGGTTAAGGAATATATATATAGACATCGATGATGTGGATTCCTATTTCGAGTATGCTGACCAGCTGGGTGATTTTGCCGATATGACAGCCTCCGAGAAGGATTCCCTTACCTATGTTTCGGCCGAAAATGTTTACATGTCAGGCGATTGTGAAAGTGCAACAGAGCGTTTAGAAAACTACCTGGATGAGTTTGGTAACGGGATTTTTACAGTAAACGCCCATTTTTACCTGGCCGATTGTTACCATATGAAAGGGGAGTATGAGAAGGCTCTGGAATCCTATAATTATGTGACCGAAAACCCGCGCAGCGAATTTGCCGAACAGGCTCATGAAGGTGCAGCAAGTATCTATTTTGACAAGGAAAACTGGCAGCCGGCCCTTGAAAATTTCGAGAAGCTTGAAGAGTTGTCACGCAACAAAGGTAATTTGAAGATTGCAAGGAAGGGACAAATGCGCTGCCATTTTGAGTTGGGTAACTACAGCGAGGCAGCAGGCTCGGCAGACAGAGTCCTTGCAATGGAAGATGTGCCTGCAGAAATTGTCAGGGAAGCCAAATATATTGGTGCAAAATCGTACCTGGCGCTTGATGAGCTTGATGAGGCCGCAGATAGATTCAGTGATATTTCCGGGGAAGTTTCCAGCCGGGAAGGAGCAGAATCAAAATACAGGGTTGCAGAAATTTATTTCCGGAAAGGTGAGTATGAAAGGGCCAAAGAGGAGGTAAACGATTTTATTTCAATGAGTACCCCGCATCATTACTGGATGGCCAACTCTTTTATTTTACTGGCAGATGTATATATGGAGGAAGGTGATTATTTTCAGGCAAGGCATACACTAAAGAGTGTGATTGACAATTATGATGTCCCGGATGACGGCATCATTGACAGGGCGGAGGAGCGTCTTGAAACTATTGAGGAAAGGGAAAATATGTAAGTTGATACACATTTGGAAAAATTAACGAAAGAGGGTTTTAATAATGTTTTATATTATCAACAAAATGAAAAGTAAAAGTAATAACCTAAAACGGCTGTTGGTAAACGTACAGTTTTTATTGCTGGTATTTGCCTCTTCTTTGTCTGCATTTGGGCAGCAAACCCTGGAAAGGGAAGTGGTTGTGGTACGCCCCTATCAGCCGACAGTAGGCGATGCAACCAAAATAAGCGAACTTCCCGAGATCAAGGATACGGTGGAAGCCCCCCCGGATATTGATTATTCCATTTACCCCATGCCACTTGATATTGATTTTGAATTGGAGCCAATAACTGCTGCACGCCTTGAACATGACCCTCTTCCGGAGTTGCGCAACAGTCACATCAAACTTGGGTTTGGTACCTATACAACACCCTATGCCGAATTGAACATAAATACCGGGCGAAATGAGAAATATTCAGCTGGTATATATTTGAAGCACCGGTCATCACACGGCAATATCGAACTGGAAGACGGACAGGATGCTATTTCGGGTTACGGTGACAATGAACTGCTGCTGCACGGCAAGCGGATGTTAGGCAATTCGAACCTGCGGGCCGAAGCGGGTATAACCTCCAATGAGTTCCATTATTACGGATATAACACTTCAGTTGATACTACATTTCAGGAAAACGATATCAGGCAGAACTTTCTGAGAGCTCACGCCTCTTTGGGATTTGAGTCGGCAAAAAACGACTCTACATCTCTTCTTTACGATATTTCACTTGATTATGACCATTTCCAGGACCGGAGCAAGAACAGCGAGCATGCTGCAAGCGCCGGTGCCGAATTTCAGCAGTATATAAGCGGGCAGGTAGTGGGACTTGATATGAATGTTGACTATTTCAACAATACGAGGGTTGCCGATACCTCCAATACTGTCCTGAGGGCCAGTCCGTGGGTCACCAAGGCCGACGAGGAATGGGAGGTCTCTGCCGGATTTCACGTTTATTACGATTACTATGGCGAAACTGGCAAAACCTATTTTTACCCCAAGGCAAATCTTGAGTTCAGTCTGGTAAAGGACTATGTAGTGCCGTATGTGGGTGTTGACGGCAAGCTTGACATTAACAACTACAGCTCTGTTGCTGACGAGAACTTCTTCATTGTTCCCGGATTGGAAGTTGAGAACACCAGCAATACCATAAACCTTTTTGCCGGACTCAAAGGGAACTTCACAAGAAATATATCTTTCAACGCCAGTGCAGCATACAGGGTGTATGATAATATGCATTTTTTCATTAACGACTCTTTAAGCAGGGTGGGCAATCAGTTTATGGTCGTTTATGACGATATAGAAAAGTTTCATTATTCGGGTGAACTGAAGGCGAACCTCGGCAATAACCTGGATATCATGTTTAAAGGTGATATATACAGTTACGAAATGCAAGCCGAGGAGCATCCCTGGCATAAGCCGGAGACTGAATTCAGCGTGCATGCAAAATACAATCTGCAAGACAAGATAATTATGGAGGCCGATGTATTCCATGTAGGGGAAAGGAAAGCCAGAGGCTTCGGTCCGGATGCAGAACCTGTGGTGCTTGAGGGTGTTACCGACTTCAACCTGGGTGTGGAGTACCGGCTGACCGATGTCTTTTCAGCTTATTTAAGGGCAAATAATATTACCGCGGCCAGATACCATAAGTGGCATCATTATCCCACACAAAGATTCTCCATTATGGGAGGGTTTACATATTCGCTCTGACCCCCTGTTAATGAATCGTCTGCACTGTTTATTTCTTGTTTGTAAATAGATCCTTTCCAGGGTTTGTAGCTAACAAAAAAGTGATTTATATTTATTATCTTTGAAAGTTAAATTTCAGAAGATCATATAATTTCAATAGTATATAAATGAGTGAAACAGAAGAAAAAAGAAGAGAATATCTGGCCGACAGCATTCAGGTTCTTGAAGGAATAGAGGCCGTCAGGAAAAGGCCTGCAATGTATATTGGTGATGTAGGAGAGAAGGGACTTCACCATCTGGTTTACGAAGTGGTTGACAATTCCATTGATGAGGCCATGGTGGGTCATTGCAGCAGGATAGATGTTATAATAAATGAAGATGGTTCGTTAACGGTTATTGATGACGGCAGGGGGATTCCGGTCGATTATCACGAAAAGGAAAAAAGATCGGCCCTGGAGGTGGTAATGACGGTGCTTCATGCTGGAGGCAAGTTTGATAAGCAATCTTACAAAGTCTCCGGAGGCCTCCACGGGGTGGGTGTTTCATGTGTGAATGCCCTCTCTTCGTACCTTATTGCTGAAGTTCACAGGGACGGGGAAATATATATGCAGGAGTACAGGCATGGCAGGCCTGCAGAGAAAGTTAAATCGACCGGAAAAACCGATAAAACGGGAACTATTATTACTTTTGTTCCCGACCCGACAATATTTGCTGTAACCGAATTCAATTATGAGATACTAGCGTCTCGACTTCGTGAACTGGCATTTCTCAACAAGGGGATCACTCTTTCCATAACCGATAAAAGGGAGCAGGAAGAGAACGGTAACGGAAATAATGGAGGCGGTTACCGCCATGAATCGTTTCATTCCCAGGAGGGGTTGAGGGAGTTTGTTAAGTTCCTTGATATGACCCGCGACAGCATAACTGATGATATAATGCATATCGATACCGAAAAGAATGATATACCCGTTGAAATTGCATTGCAGTACAATACTTCATTTAAGGAGAATATTCACACCTATGTAAACAATATTTGTACCATAGAAGGGGGGACTCACCTTGCCGGGTTCAGAAGGGGATTAACCAGGACACTGAAAAATTATGCCGAAAAATCTGGACTGCTTTCAAAACTTAAATTTGATATCAGCGGTGATGATTTCCGTGAAGGTCTCACGGCCATAATTGCCATCAAAGTTCAGGAGCCTCAGTTTGAAGGCCAGACAAAAACCAAGCTTGGCAACTCTGAGGTAATGGGGGCAGTTGATCAGGCAACAAGCACGCTGCTTACAAATTATCTGGAGGAGAATCCCAAGGATGCAAGGACAATAGTGCAGAAGGTTGTTCAGGCTGCAACTGCGCGTCATGCTGCACGTAAGGCACGCGAGCTTGTTCAGAGGAAGAACCTTTTGTCCGGATCAGGATTGCCCGGTAAGCTGGCCGACTGTTCAAGCCAGGATCCGGCAACCAACGAGCTGTTTCTGGTAGAGGGTGATTCTGCCGGGGGTACTGCAAAACAGGGCAGGGACAGAAGGTTTCAGGCTGTTTTGCCCCTGCGCGGGAAAATCCTTAACGTGGAGAAGGCAATGCAGCATAAAATATTTGAAAATGATGAAATAAAAAATATTTTTACCGCTCTGGGTGTTACAATCGGAACCGATGAGGATACAAAGCAACTGAACCTTGAAAAGCTGCGTTACCATAAGATAATAATTATGACCGACGCCGATGTTGACGGAAGCCATATAGATACTCTCATTATGACCTTTTTTTTCCGTCATATGCTGGAATTGATACAAAAGGGGCACCTCTATATTGCTGCCCCGCCGCTTTATCTGATAAAAAAAGGAAAAACGATAAGGTACTGCTGGAAGGAAGAGGAGCGTGACAGGATAATCGAGGAGATTGGCAAAGGTTCAACTTCAGGGATTCAGATCCAGCGTTACAAAGGTCTTGGTGAAATGAGTGCCGAGCAGCTTTGGGAGACAACCATGAATCCCGAGAACCGTCTCTTGAAGCAAATAACCATAGAAAGTGCAGCGGAGGCCGACAGAATATTTTCCATGCTAATGGGAGACGAAGTACCACCCAGACGTGACTTTATTGAAAAGCATGCCAAATATGCCAATCTGGACATTTAATTTGTAAATTTCTAAAAAACTGCCTATGCGGAACTTTAATGTAATCCGGAAAATATCAATTTTATTGCCGGCGGTTTTCCTTTTTCTCACCAATTTGCAGGCTTCGGGTAATGAAAATGAAGATGTTCCCCGTTCAGCCGAGTTGCTGAGCAGGTATATCCGCCATGAATCGATCACGGGAAACGAGAGAAGAGCAGGTATTTTTTTGAAAAATACTGCCCGGCAAAAAGATCTCCATGTAGAGGTCCTTACCGATGAGCAGGATAGTTATAACTTTACCGCTTCCCTTTATCCTCTCGATAGCGGCAAACCCAATATAATACTGCTGAATCACATAGATGTTGTGCCAGCCGGTGATGAATCGGCCTGGAAGCATCCTCCCTTTTCGGGAAGGATTGCTGATGGTTATGTTTGGGGACGCGGAGCTATTGACAATAAAGGAATGGCCGTAATGCAGCTGCTTGCTTTGGGCGAATTTGCTGAAAAAGCCAAAGAAGAGGATTTTCCGGTGAATATAACAATGCTGTCGGTTTCCGGTGAAGAGACAGGCGGCCATACCGGAGCAAGAATTATTACCGACGAGTTTATGGAGCTTCTTAATCCTGTTGCCTTATACGGTGAAGGCGGATCGGGGTTGCCCGGGGTGGTCAAAGGGGATCCCGACAGAAAAATAATGGGTATATCTGTTGCCCATAAAAGAAGCCTCTGGCTTGAGGTTACTCTTGATACAGATATTTCCGGTCACGGTGCCGTACCCCCTGAAACCTACGCGATCAAGGAGAAGGTGGAGGCTTTGGACAATCTTTTCAACAGGAGGATTCGCACCCATTTTTCAGAAACCACCAAAAAGATGTTCAGTGAGGTGGGCGAGATGGAAAAGGGGATAAGAGGATTTGCACTCAGGAATGTCGGATTTTTCAGGCCCTTTTTGGTCCCCGCCCTGAGAGGTGATGATGTTGCCCTTTCTACAATAAGCAATACAATAACCGTAACCGGGATCAACACCCCGGATCTTCCGCCCAATCAGATAGCCCCAAGTGTTACTGCTGTGCTGGACTGCCGTTTGCTGCCCGGGTTTGCAACCGATGATTTTATCTCCAAGATCAGGGGTGTAATGGAAAATGACCGTATCAGCGTTGATATAATACAGGAAGGAGTGGCTGCAGATCCTTCACCCTTGAACGAATACTACGGTTTGTTGAAAGATGCTCTGGAAGAGGTGTTTGAGGGTTCGGGAGTGGTGCCTATCCTTGTTCCGGCAGCCAATGACAATAATTTTTTCAGGGCCGAAGGTGTGCCATCTTACGGGGCACCGCCTGTCTATCTTGAGGAAGAGCTTATCAGATCCATACATAATGTAAATGAAAGAATGCCGGTTGATATGCTTGAAAAAGGAGTGGATGTTTACAACGCTCTCATTGAAAAGTTCCTTGAAGGCGAGGCTGTTCTTAATTAACCGGTTATGATTTGTTTGTGTATACTGACAGGTTAGATGCATTGTTAATGGGGAATCCGGGTTTTTTTTCAGGAGGTTGTGTGTCTGTAATACAGGATTCATTATATTCGTTTAGAAATAAACAGAGTATTAAACTTATTTGTATGAGCATACTTTCACCTGCAGCCCGCATGGCAGCTGTTGCAAGCAGGCGCCGTTTCGGGCGGTGGACCTCCCGGGCAGTTGAGCTTCAGGATAAGGTCTTTCGCCGCATAGTCGAAAAAGGAAGCAAAACCGCTTTCGGGCGTGAACACGGTTTTGAAAGCATAACCTCTTATGCCTCGTTTGCCGAAAGGGTGCCCGTCAGGGGTTATGAGGAGCTCAGGCCTTACATAGACCGTATTATGAAAGGCGAAAAGGATGTTCTCTGGCCCGGGCTTCCCAAATATTTCGCCATGAGCTCAGGTACTACCTCGGGGGCGAAATACATTCCAATAACTCCCGATTCCCTTCCCAATCATATTGGGTCTGCACGCAATGCATTTCTCAGGTATATAGGCAAAACCGGCAGGACGGATTTTGTTAACGGCAAGTATATATTTTTATCGGGTTCACCTAAATTGGATGAAAGCGGGCCTGTTCCCTGCGGAAGGCTTTCCGGGATAGCTCACCACAATGTGCCTCACTTTTTAAGACCCAGGAGGCTACCCTCTTATGAAACCAATTGTATAGCAAACTGGGAAGAAAAGCTGGAGAAGATAATAGATGAGACCATTAATGAGGATATGACCCTTATAAGCGGCATTCCTCCATGGGTTACTATGTATTTTGAAAAGCTGCTTCAGCGAACCGGCAAAAATAATATTCTGGAAGTCTTTCCCCGCTTTTCGCTTATGGTGCACGGCGGGGTAAATTTTGCCCCCTACAGCGAGAAGCTCTTTAGGCTGATCGGACAGGAAATTGATATGCTCGAGACTTTCCCCGCTTCGGAAGGTTTTTTTGCCTTTCAGGATGAGTTTCCCTCGGGGGGATTGTTGCTTATTCCCGACAGCGGCATATTTTATGAATTTGTGCCCGCTGAAAGGTTCGGCGAGGAAAACCCTCCCAGAATACCTCTTTCCGGAGTTGAGCCCGGGGTCAATTATGTAATGATAATCAACAGTAATGCCGGTCTTTGGGGGTATAACCTGGGCGATACAGTAAAATTTTTGTCGGTTGACCCCTACAGGCTTACCGTTACAGGCAGAATATCCCAGTTTACATCTGCTTTCGGAGAACATGTTATTGAGGAGGAGGCAGATTATGCCATTGGCAAAGCTTCGGAAGAAACCGGGGCGGTTGTTGGGGAGTTCACCCTGGCGCCCCTGGTTGACAACCCCGGTGGTATGCCTTGCCATCAGTGGTTCGTGGAGTTCGAAAAAGCCCCCGCGGATATAAAGCGGTTTGCCGAATCATTGGACAAACATTTGCAACATAGAAACGATTATTATAAATATCTTGTGGAAGGTAAAATTATTGGGCCTGCAATGGTTATAAAGGTCCCCCGCGGTACTTTCAACAGGTACATGGACTCAATCGGAAAGCTGGGGGGGCAGCACAAGGTCCCTCATTTGTCGAACGACCGCGGGATAGCTGACTGGATAATTGAGAATGTTCAGCCTGCTTTGTCCTGAAACCGAGGATATCTTCCTTTACCCTGTTACGGTTGTACAGTGTAGTAATGATAAGTAAAAATGAGGCAAATGGGAAATAATCTTTTCACCGGCAAATTGATGCGGGGTTTGGTATTTTTTCTTTTTTTGGGTCTTACCTTTTCCGCATATTCACAGCATGAAAGGGTTAATATTTCGAAGCGTTTTCTGGCCAGCCTCACAGACGGGGACTTCAAAGAAGCATACGGGGAGCTTGATCAAGAGATGGCCGGGCGCATTTCTTTGCCCCAGCTTCAGTCTATATGGAATTCAATTCAAACAGAGTACGGCGAGCTTGTCCACCGCCAGGTAACCCAACGGGATACTCTGGATGCGGGCTACCGTGTAGTTATTTTTTGTGCCTTCACCAAGGGCGATATTGATATGCAGATTATCTTCAACGATGAAAATAAAATTGAGGGGATGTTTTTTGCCCCCGGCAAATTCCCGGATTCTTACCAGCCTCCCGAATATGACTTCACAGACCTTTACTCTGAAAGGGATATAACTGTAAGGAGCGGGGATTATTCTCTTCCGGGCACATTTTATTATCCCTCGGCCGGCAAAAATATTCCTGTTGTGGTTCTTATACACGGTTCGGGCGGTCATGAACGCTACAGCACATTCGGGCTCAACAAGCCGTTCAGGGATATAGCGGTCGGACTCGCCTCGTTTGGTATAGGGGTGGTTTGCTTTGACAAGCGCACTTACGTCTATCCGCGTTTGAGTGAAAAGATTGAAGATTTCACCGTTTATGACGAAATAATAGAAGATGCGGTTTCCGCTGCCGAACTGGCCGGAAATTTGCCGGAGACAGATCCCGGCAGGGTTTTTTTGCTCGGCCACGGATTCGGCGGCATGATGCTTCCCCGTATTGCTGACAAAATAAACGGTCTGGGCGGGTTGATAAAAGTTGCAGCCAATGCACGCCCCTTTGAGCAGGTGATGCTTGAACATGTAAAACACCAGGCCCGGCTGGAGGGTGATCATGAGCATACAAAAGATGCCCTGAAACTATACAAGCTCCGTGTCATGAGAGTTAAAAGGGGGGATATTGAAGAGTATTCAGCTTCGGAGCTACCGCTTAACCTGCCCCCTTCCTACTGGATGGATCTGAATGATTACGATCATCTTGAATATGCCGCAGGTTTGGAAATTCCTGCTCTTCTGATGCATGGCGGCCGTGATTACAGTGTTACAGAAACGGATCTTGAAATATGGAAAGAAAAGCTCGGGGACAAAAATAATGTGTCCTTTCGATATTTTCCCGGTTTGAACCATTTGTTTATTGAAGGGGAGGGGAAGAGCAATCCCGGTGAATACAGGTTCCCGGGGAACGTGGCGATTGATGTTATTCTTGATATTCGGGAGTGGGTTAAAAACGAGGCTTCTTCGGGGAGATAAAACAAGCGGGAGGAGTTATATTCTTTTTAGGATCCAGAGCTCGGTTTTTTCTTTTTTTCGCAGCTCGTGAAGCCATTTGTTCTTGTTTCGCTTTGAGGGACGGGATGCCTTCATCTCTTTTTTTTCGGCTAACCTGAAACGGTTGTTCTCTTTAAGCTCCTTTTCCAGAGGATGTTCTGTTTGAAGACCCGCCAGACTGAAGAAGTTGGAAAAAAAGATAGCTATAACCGAATCTTTACCGAGCTTTTCAAAAGCTCTGTCAAAAAAATCCCTGAATAAAGAGGGGTGGAAATAGATGCCCCTGTCAATTTCGTTTTCGGGGTTGCCGGGTATCCAGGGCGGGTTGAAGACAACGAGGAGCGGATGTGCAGGGGGTGTTTCAAAAAGATTTGTTTTTTCCGCCCTTATCCGCGAGCCGAACCCAAGGCGTTTCAGTTCTTTCTTCAACCCATATATCGAGTTTGGATTGATGTCGGTTGAAAGGATATTTTTAATTCCGTGTTTTAACATTATAAATGAAAGTACTCCCGATCCTGTCCCCACATCTATTGCTGCCTTGTAATTACGGGCATTCTCCCTGAGCCAGCGATCGAACATAACAAGGTGATTGGTCCGCGTTGGAAAATAAACCCCGTAAAAAGGGTGAATACGGTGATCAAGCATGGAGTAGGACACCCCCTTTAAATACCATTGCCATGCCCCGTTTAGTCCCAGAACATCGGGAAAGCTCAAATAAAAACTTTCCATCCCTGCATAAAATTCTCTCAGCCACCCGATTTGCGGGAACCTCTCAAGTGAAACCTCCCCGTTTTTAACCTCAACCAGAAGCCTGGCGGCTGCGTTGCTCAGCTCATGACGGTAAATGCGCGAGGAGCTGTAACTGTTAACGGGAAATTTTTTGCCGATTTGTTTTTTTAGCTTCGAATAAACTGAAAGGGCAGAGGAATAACTTCCTTTAATACTCACCTTGTGGCCGGATAAAATTTTATTTACTATATAACCATATCGGGTGTTTTCATCCGCCTGAAAAAGATTATTGTCCGGTATAACCGGCCGGGGTACAATTATATTGTGGCCGTCCTGCATGCTTAAGGCACTCACGGTTTTTTAAAGATCATTTTGGCTTTTCACTAACGCAGGCTTTGCAATCTATATTATTTTTTATCTCTGGCCGCCATTGAAAACAAATCAATTATATTTGCAACAAAAAAATGGCTTGGTTTTTTCTATTTCTTGCAGGCCTGTGTGAAACGGCCTGGGTTGTAAGTATCAGGTATTCAGAAGGGTTTACACGCATTGTTCCGTTGGTGGCAGGCTTTGCCTTTATGATATTAAGTTTGTACCTTCTTTCACTATCTCTTAAGTCTGTTCCGATCAGTATTGCCTACGGGGTGTGGACGGGAATCGGGATAACCGGAACCGCCGTTTTCGGTATGATATTTCTCGATGAATCGCATGATGCGCTTAGACTTCTCTGCCTTTTTCTTATACTTGCCGGGATTGTGGGGCTTCGCATTCTGGAGGCGTGATTTTTTCTCATAGTTCAGCTGTTCCTTTAAAAACTGATTTTGCCGGCCCTGAAAGCCATATGTTACTGAAAGTGCCTTCCCTTTTTCCGTCAAACTGAACTTTTAGCCACCCGCCCCTGGTTTCGACAGGCACAGGTTGTTTTTGAAAGCCCTCGATAAATGCCGCTATAGCAGAGGCGACAGAGCCGGTGCCGCAACTGAGGGTCTCATCTTCCACGCCTCTTTCGTAGGTTCTGACAAAAAGTGAGTTATTTTGCTTTTCGGCAAAGTTGACATTTATCCCCCCGGGCTTAAATGCATTACTGTTGCGAATTTTTTTACCCTCTTTGTAAACATCTGCATTTTTGACATTTTTCATGAATACTACAAGGTGGGGTGAACCGGTATCTATTACCCAGCCTTCTTTTGAATATTTTACACTACTTACATCGCTGAGTTTCAGATTTATTGTACCCCCCTCTTCTGCTACAGCCCTGTGCTCCCCGTCTGCTGCGGAAAAAAATATATTATTGCCGCCAACCCCCAGTCTCCGGGAAAGTGCTGCAATGCATCTTCCGCCGTTGCCGCACATTGTGGCTTCATTTCCGTCGCAGTTGAAATAGCGCATATGGAAATCGTAACCTTTCTTTTCCTCCAGCAGCATCAGTCCATCAGCCCCTACCCCGAAACGCCTGCTGCATAAGTTTGATATAATTTTGCCGTCAGCCTTAAAATGCCCGTTTCTGTTGTCAATTATTATAAAATCATTCCCGTTGCCGTGATATTTGTAAAATTCTACTGTAGCCATTTTTAAAGGATAATAAACTTTGTTAAATTGCTGTGCTTGTGCAACACATTGATATTAAATTTCGTTAAAAACCTGAACAATTGTCATAGCTGACCAAAAAGGCATTATATTTGAAATAATGCAATTTAAACACATCTTTTTTAAAATTTAAATAAATAAAACATGAAAACAAGAAATTTGATAATAGGTATTTTGATTGCTGTAGGGGGTGGACTTGTGGCTGTTTTTGCCTACAATCAGATAGCGGGTCCGCAGGAGACAGTTGTAACCTACCGTGAGCAAGCCCCTGCCTGGTATACCAGCATGCCTGAGGATTATGATCCGGAAGGTTTGGATTTTACATACGCGGCCGAGCGCACCGTTCACGGTGTTGTTCATGTTAAAACCATCAGGGAAAGGGAAAGACGTCCTGTAGACCCTTTTGATTTTTTCTTTGGCCCCCAGAGAGACAGGCAAAGGGAAATGGAGCCGCAGCCGGAGACAGGTTTTGGTTCGGGAGTTATTATTGCATCCGAGGGGTATATTGTTACCAACCATCACGTTATCAAAGGTGCGGACAATATCAAGGTTACACTCAATGATCAGCGGACATTCGAGGCGGAAGTGGTTGGCAGTGATCCCGATACCGATATTGCACTTTTAAAGATTGATGAAGATAATCTTCCCT
This sequence comes from Bacteroidota bacterium, assembly GCA_003554865.1. GTDB lineage: Bacteria > Bacteroidota > Bacteroidia > Bacteroidales > PUMT01 > PUMT01. Next base: position 49,588 of record PWHJ01000050.1, read on the forward strand.
ATATTGAATTCGGGGATTCCGACGAACTCAGGCTTGGTCAGTGGGTGCTGGCCGTCGGCAATCCTTTCAACCTTACTTCAAGTGTTACGGCAGGTATAATAAGTGCAAAAGGAAGAGCTTTCGGAGTTCTGCGTGATGGAGAAATGCCGATCGAATCGTTTATACAGACAGACGCCCCGGTAAATGTCGGCAACAGCGGAGGCGCCCTTGTTAACCTGAAAGGTGAGCTGGTGGGTATTCCAACCCTGATTATCTCACCCACCCGTACTTACACGGGCAATGCTTTTGCCGTTCCCTCGGCCATTGTAAGCAAGGTTGTGGAAGACCTGATCGAGTTCGGTGAAGTTCAAAGGGGCGTTCTGGGTATTACCATCGAGGATGTAACATCCGATCTTGCCGAAGAAAAAGGTCTTGAGCGTATAAGAGGTGTTTATATTGCGGATGTGGTTGACGGCAGCGCAGCCGATAAAGCGGGTATAAGAAGAGGTGATGTTGTTATTGAGATTAACGGTGTATCGGTGAACAGCACTTCACAGCTGCAGGAGCAGGTTGGCCGTCACCGTCCCGGAGATGAGATTGATGTAGCCCTTGTAAGGGACGGAAGCAGAAGGGAGGTCTCAGCCGAGCTGCTTGCAATGGATGACCACAGAAAGCTTGTTACCGAGCATGAAGAAAGAATGCTGGGTGCGAGGTTAAAAAAGGTTTCCGAAGATCTCATGGAAGATCTGAATATTCAAAACGGTGTTCAGGTTACCGAGCTCGAAGATGGAGAGCTGAAAGATGCCGGTGTAAGGGAAGGGTTTATTATACTTTCGGTAAACAATTATCGTGTAAGTGAACCTATGGATATTGCAAGGATGCTTGAAGGTCACAGCGGCGGAGTTTACCTTGAGGGGGTATACCCTGACGGAACCAGGGCATATTATGCCTTCGGCCTTTAATGGTTGAATAAAATTTAATATACAGGGGTGCCCGTGTGGCACCCTTTTTTTTTGATTTATAGGCTATCTTTGCAATAGCTAACGTTTTTTACCGTTAAAAAAATGGCTTCCGAAGCATGCCTTTGAAAAAAGGTTAGTGCAATATTTATAAACTCCCGGAGAAAAGCTTTTAAATTTGAAAAAATTTTAAAAAGGAGAATGAGACAACTAAAAATTACAAAGTCTATTACCAACCGCGACAGCGAATCACTGGAAAAATACCTTCAGGAGATTGGCAAGGAGGAGCTGATAAGTGCGGAAGACGAGGTTGAGCTGGCGAGGCGAATCAGGAAAGGCGACCGTGCAGCACTTGAAAAACTCACCAGGGCCAATCTAAGGTTCGTTGTGTCTGTAGCAAAGCAATACCAGAATCAGGGACTAAGTCTGCCCGACCTTATTAATGAAGGCAACCTGGGATTGATCAAGGCTGCTGAAAAGTTTGATGAGACAAGGGGATTTAAATTCATCTCCTACGCGGTATGGTGGATCAGGCAATCCATTCTCCAGGCACTGGCAGAGCAGTCAAGGATCATACGCCTGCCTCTTAATCAGGTGGGTTCTCTTAACAAGATCAACAAGGCTTTTTCACAGTTTGAACAGGAAAATGAAAGAGCTCCTTCTCCGGAAGAGCTTGCAAATATACTTGACCTTCCCGGTGATAAGGTAGCCGATACCCTGCGTGTTGCAGGCCGCCATTCTTCGGTTGACGCACCTTTTAGTGACAAAGAAGATAACAGCCTTCTCGATGTTCTCGTTAACAGTGATTCTCCGCCTGCTGATAAAACTTTGCTCAACGAATCTCTTAAAAAGGAAATAGAACGCGCTCTTTCAACCCTTACTGAAAGGGAAAGCGATATAGTCAGGTTTTTCTTTGGAATTGGTGTACAGGAGATGACACTTGAGGAGATAGGCGAACGTTTTGGCCTCACCAGGGAAAGAGTAAGACAGATAAAAGAGAAGGCTATCCGAAGATTACGTCACACATCACGCAGCAGGCAACTTAAAACTTTTCTCGGTTAAAGCCATGTAGCCCCCCGTAAAATCCCTGCAACAGCAAAACCTTTTTAAACCGGTTCCCCGGTATGAGGTTTTATTGGATTTTAATGTTATATTGCCCTCCGGTATATTTATTCTTATCTTAAAATTTAACTCATGCAAAAATTTTCAGTATGTGTCGCAGTTGTCATTATTGCGTCATTTTTTCCGTTTTCTTGTATCTACGGCCAAAGTGGCTATACAGATCACAATGATCTTTCGGTTCGCTTGCAGGATCTTGCAGGGGAATATCCTGAACTGGCAAGTTTGGAAACGCTTGACCAGACTGATGGGGGGAAAGAGATATGGCTGCTGTCAATCGGTGAGGGTGAGCTGGAAAACCGCCCGGCTATTGCTGTTGTGGGCGGGATATCGGCAGATCATCCCATAGGAACAGAGCTTGCACTTTTGTTTGCCGAAAAGATTCTGAAAAATTCAGAGAGGGAGGATGTTAATGAATTGCTCTCCCGGTCGGCATTTTACGTTTTTCCCGACATGAACCCTGATGCCAGGGCACAGTTCTTTGACCCTTTGCGTTATGAGCGTACAGGGAATGATTATCCCGTGGAGTCTGTAGAAAGGGACTCCCGTCTGGGTGAGGATCCCTACACCGATTTGAACGGTGATGGTATGATAACCCTTATGAGGATTGAGGATCCTGCGGGCGACTGGATACCTCACCCGGAGGACGAAAGGGTTATGGTCAGGGCTTCATATGAAAAAAGGGAAACGGGTAACTACAAGGTCCTTGCAGAAGGTGTTGACAAGGATTTGTATGATCTTTTCAATATGCACAGGGAAGGTATGGTCGATTTCAACAGGAATTTCACCTTCGATTATCCGGCCTTTACTCCAAGGGCAGGGGAGCATGCGGTATCGGAAACCGAAACGAGGGCTATAGCTGACTTTTTATTCGGTGCAAAAAATGTATTTGCCGTTGTCGGATTCGGACCGGCCGACAACCTTTCCGAGCCTCTTGCATACAACGAGAGGGCTGCTTCCGGGCGTATGGTGACCGGCATTCTTGAAGGCGATGTACCTGTTAACCGCTTGGTGTCAAATAAGTACAATGAAATTACCGGCGGGGAAAATGGAGGCCGTATAAGCGGCAGTGAAGGTGATTTTTTCCAGTGGGCTTATTTTCATTACGGCCGCTTCAGCTTCAGCACTCCGGGATGGCATGTGCCTCAGATATCTTCACAGGATGAAAGGGGAGGTGAACAGCTCAGTTTTCTGAGATGGGCTGAAGAGGAGGATTTGGAGAATGTCTTTGTGCCGTGGCAACAGGTGGATCATCCCGATTATCCCGACCGCAAGGTTGAGGTGGGAGGTATAGCTCCGTTTGTTATGAAGAATCCCCCCTACAGATTTGTTGAAAAAACCGCCGGGGATCACTATCGCTTTTTGCTTGAGCTGGCAAAAATGAGACCGGTTATTGATATAACAAACGTAAAAACCGAATCCCTTGGAAGTGATCTTCACCGTATCACTGCCGAAATAACCAACACAGGTACCTTCCCTACGGTTACCGAACTGGGTGAGCGTGTCAGGTGGGTGCAGAAAACGGTTGTAAACTTTGATCCCGAAAATGACCAGGAGCTTGTCAGCGGCAAACGCATAGAGGTGCTTGACCGTATTGAAGGAAAAAGCGGATATGAGTGCAGCTGGCTTGTAAGGGGGAGTGGTACTGTCAACATCAGAGCCGGGGCTGAAAGCACCGGCTTCAAACAAATAGATATAAATCTTTAAATCAGGAATAAATGAAGTGTATTAATATTAAAAAGATATATCTGCTGCCGCTGGTATTTATAATGACCGCCGCTTTTTCCCTGAGCTCAGACGCTTTCGGCCAGTCGGTCGACCAAATTTACAAGGCAGCGGGAACCCCGGCCACCCCAAAGGTGGAGGTCCACTGGAACCGTTATTACGATTTCGGGGGTGTAACGGAGATATGCCGCAAGCTGGCAGAAGCGCATCCTTCACTGGCTACCCTTGAATCTATAGGGGAGTCATACGAGGGCCGTGAGATATGGCTCCTTACAATAACAAATCTTGATAACAAGCCCCACAGGGAGAAGCCCGGTTTCTGGATAGACGGGAATATACATGCCAATGAGATACAGGGAACCGAAATAGCGCTCTATACTGCGTGGTATCTTCTTGAAAATTACGGCAAGAATGAGTTTATCACCAACCTTCTGGATGAAAAGGTTTTCTATATAGCTCCCACGATAAATCCTGACGGCAGGGATAATCATATGTACGAGCCAAATACGGGCAGCTCGCCACGCAGCGGTACCATCCCTCTCGATGATACGGGCGACGGTGTTGCGGCAGGCGACCCTTATGATGATTTGAACGATGACGGGCATATTACCCAAATGCGCAGGCGAACGCCGCTTGGCCAGTACAGGGAGTGTCCCGAAGATCCCCGCCGCATGGTTCGTGTCGGACCGGGTGAACGGGGTGAGTTCGAGCTGCTTGGCCTGGAGGGAAAGGACAGCAATCTGGATGGCCGGGTCAATTCAGACGGTATCGGCAGGTATGACCCTAACCGCGACTGGGGATGGAACTGGCAGCCCGATCATATTCAGAGGGGTGCGTACCACTATCCCTTTGCACTTCCTGAAAACAGGGCGGTAAGGGATTTTGTGGTTGCACATCCCAACATTGCCGGTGCACAGACATATCACAATATGGGCGGGATGATATTGCGCGGACCCGGTACCAGCGAAGATGAGCAGAATATGACCTTCAGCGACAGAAATGTATACGATGCTCTCGGGGAGCTGGGCGACAAGCTGCTGCCCGGATACCGCTATCTTGTTCTTTTTGAGGATCTCTATTCGGTATATGGCGGACAAATAGACTGGTTCCATTTTGGCAGGGGCATATATACTTTCACGAATGAGCTTTTCACAAGGTATCTTTATTTTTATGAGCAGTATGAGGACAGAGAAGAGGCGGGTAAAGCACCTTATCAGTTCGACAAACACCTGCTTTTCGAAGATGCTTTCGTTCCGTGGGAGGAGTATGACCATCCGCAGTTCGGAAAGATTGAAATAGGAGGGTTCAAGAAAAATTTCGGCCGCGTTCACCCCGGTTTTCTTCTCGAGACCGATGCTCACAGGAATATGGCATTTACGCTTTTTCATGCATACCATACACCGCAGCTGGAAATTCACGAGGTTGATGTAAAGGATAAGGGCGGGGGACTTAAGGAGATAACAGCCGTAATTGCCAACAGCAGGATCATTCCCACGCATTCGGGGATCGATTTGAGTCGTAATATCGAAAGGCCCAACTATATAGCCCTGGAGGGAGGAGAAGTACTTGCCGGCATGAGGGTTTTGAACCGTGATTTAAATGTAATAGAGGAGCAAAAAACAGACTCTGATGTTATTGAAATAGATAATATTCCCGGAATGGGCCATGTAATTGTCAGATGGATAGTTGAAGGCGGACGGGGATATACCATAGAGGTTGACAGTGCAAAAGGAGGGGTTGTGAGGAAAGATTTTTAGTCTCCCTACAAAATAAAACAGCCCGCTGAAGATAAAACGGCCCGGCCCTTTACCTCAAGCGGTAAAGGGCCGGGCTTTCTTATTGTCTTCCGTCTCGCTTTATTTTAATACTTACATTATTTTGTTTGCCAAAGGCTTATGGGTGTACGGGAAAATTTTGTTTTTTTGAACTTGCAGGCTTTATTCTTCCACCGGAACGGCAACCATTTTGAAAGGCACCTTCAGTATGGAAGCGTAATCTTCGCCTGACTCCAGCATCTCATAATCATCTTTTTCATAGTACCAGTGAATTGCTACCGGATTTCCGTCAAGGTGGTAAGTTTCAAGTGTTTTGAAAATTCCGAAAAGGTAGCGGGAGGTGCTGGTATTGAAATATTCAAGATTTACATGCAGGTTTGTTTCTTCTTTGCGGGACTCACTTGTATACTCTTCAAGCCACTTTAAAATCGGCTCGTAGAATTTTACAGTATCTTCCGGGATTGACCGCCCCTCGAAAAACAGCTCCTGTTTTTGGGGATCAAGTGTTACAGCCGGTGTTTTTTTTTCTCCTTTTATGTTTAATTTCTCCATCGTTTTGTCAATATCACGGGCACTTAATTAAACCGGATTTGGTCGAACAAGGTTTCTTTAATTAAAGAAAATTTTTTTACTAAGCTAATAATATTTTTTTTAAATTGAAAAAATATCGTAAAAATCAATTGGTTAACTTTTTAAAGGATTGTAAACTGAGACTGTTTTAATTGTCTTCGGCGTTCTGTTTTTTCAGCATCTTTTCAAGCTCAGACAGTTCGTCCCTGTAACGGGCAGCTTCAAGAAAGTTCAGCTGCGATGCGGCCTTTTCCATATTATTCCTGGCCGCCTCTATTGCCTCCTTCAGCTCTTTGCCGCTCATATACCCGATTACCGGGTCGGCTGCAACGCTAAAGCTTTCCGGCTCGCTGTAGGCTTTTTCACCTTGTGCCTCAATAATTGAGCTTCTGGTGGATTTCACAGGGGAAGGTTCTATGTTGTGCCTTTTGTTATAGGCAAGCTGTTTTTCCCTGCGGCTGTGTGTATCGTCTATGGCTTTACGCATTGATCCGGTAACTGTATTGGCATACATTATCACCCTTCCCTTAACGTGCCTTGCAGCTCTTCCGGATGTTTGTGTAAGTGAGCGTGAAGAACGCAGGAACCCCTCCTTGTCTGCATCCAGGATTGCTACAAGGGAAACCTCCGGCAGATCGAGTCCTTCGCGAAGCAGGTTTACCCCCACAAGTACGTCAAAATCCCCTTTCCGCAATCCCTCCATTATTTCTATCCTCTCAATGGTGTCAATGTCCGAGTGAATGTAACGGCAGGAGATATCGATGCGTTCAAGGTATTTTGTCAGCTCCTCCGCCATTCTTTTGGTCAGGGTTGTAACCAGCACCCTTTCCTTCCGGGCTGCGCACCCGTTTATCTCGCTTATAAGGTTATCTACCTGGTTTTTGGCCGGCCTTACCTCAACTGAAGGCTCCAGAAGTCCGGTCGGCCTTATTATCTGCTCTACTATCTCACCGCCGCTTTTTTCAGTTTCGTATTCGGCCGGTGTTGCACTCATAAAGATGGTTTGTCCGGCCAGCATTTCAAATTCTTCGAATTTGAGCGGCCGGTTGTCAATTGCCGCCGGCAGTCTGAAGCCGTAATCCACAAGGTTCTTTTTCCGCGAATAGTCGCCCCCGTACATTGCCCTGATCTGGGGGATTGTAACATGGCTTTCGTCAATTACCATCAGGTAGTCGTCCGGGAAATAATCCAGCAGGCAGAATGGGCGGGAGCCCGGACTGCGTCCGTCGAAATAGCGTGAGTAATTTTCTATTCCGGAGCAGTAGCCGAGCTCACTTATCATTTCCAGATCATATTCCACTTTTTGCTGAAGCCGGTTTGCCTCGGTCTCTTTCTTTTCATCAAGGAGCTCGTTGACCCGGTCTGTAAGGTCGTCCTGTATATCCTTTATGGCTTTTTGCATCCTCTCTTTTGTCGTTATAAAAATATTTGCGGGATAAATGTTTATCTCATCCGGCCGGCTTATGGTTTCCCCGCTTAATGGACAGAAAGTTGAGATCTCCTCTATTTCGTCCCCCCAGAAAACTATCCTGCATGCGATATCCCCGTAGGCAAGGAATACATCGATCGTGTCGCCTCTAACCCTGAAATTCCCGTGCCTGAAATCGTGTTCGCTCCGCGAGTAGAGACTGTCGACCAGCCTGCGCAAAAGACGGTTGCGCCCGGCAATCTGGCCTGTTTTCAGGGAAATGACATTGCTGTGAAAATCTTCCGGATTGCCCATTCCGTAAAGGCATGAAACCGAAGATACAACTATCACGTCCCTGCGCCCCGACAGCAGGGATGATGTGGCGCTCAGCCTCAGTTTTTCTATCTCCTCGTTGATCGAGAGATCCTTTTCTATATAGGTGTCAGTTACCGGAAGATACGCTTCCGGCTGATAATAATCGTAGTAGGATACGAAGTATTCCACGGCATTGTCCGGGAAGAAATGCCTGAATTCACTGTAAAGTTGTGCGGCGAGTGTTTTATTGTGACTCAGAACAAGTGTGGGGCGCCGGAGATTTTCTATAACATTGGCTATGGTGAACGTCTTTCCCGAGCCTGTAACCCCCAGCAAAGTCTGGTACTTTTTCCCCTTTTCAACTCCTTCGGTCAGTCTTTTTATTGCCTCCGGCTGATCTCCGGTAGGCACATAGCTGGATGCTATTTTAAATCCCATAATCAGGCTTGCGTTGGCTTAGTTTATTATTTGCATGAGGAATGTGATATAATAATTTAAAACTTTTATTTTTGAAGTTTATTATACAAAAAAGCTGAGTGTGTATACCGGATCTCATTTTGCCGCTTCACTTGGAGAAGCCCTTCATTCATCCTGGAAGGATTTTTTATATGACCCGCAGGTTTCATCAAATCTCCTTTCGGCAGAATCGCAGGCACTGTCAGGGAATTTCACTCCCGACCCGGGGAGGGTTTTGCGTTTTATGACTCTTCCCCTTGGGGAAATGAAGGTTATTGTTCTCGGACAGGATCCTTATCCCACGAAGGGAGTGGCTACCGGGAGAGCTTTTGAGGTGGGCGGACTGAAACTGTGGTCGCAGCCCTTCAGAAATGTTTCCCTGAAAAATATTCTGAGGGGTGTGTACAGTTCTTATAAAGGTTTTGTCACCTCTTACTCCGGTGTGATAAACGATCCCTCGTTCCCGGTTCCGCCTCCCGGCACCCTTTTTGATATGTGGGAAAGGCAGGGTGTAATGCTGCTGAACACATCTTTTACATGTGAAATCGGCAGGCCCGGTGCGCATGCCGGTGCATGGAAAAATTTTACCGCATTGCTGCTGCGCTACATTGCTGGTGAAAACCCCGGACTTGTCTGGCTGCTGTGGGGAAACCACGCGCGCAGGGCGACCGCTGGCATCACCATAAAAAACAGGCTGGAATCGATGCACCCGATGATGTGTTATCCCGGTCCGGGCAGGGAGACCGACTTTTTATTCGGCAATCTCAACCATTTTCATGAAACCCGCCGCCTGATAAACTGGGCTGGTTTGTGAATTCTCAGTTTTCCGTACTGCCTTCCAGCTCGCTCATTATCTGCTCAATTGCCTTGTCAAGCTGAGGCTCCCGTCCCCTGAGGCGGTCATCAAAATCCATTCCTACATGAATATGGTTTAATTAATAAGTATTTAAGGGCAGGACATAGGTTTCTGATACAATATTAATCCTTGTTTTCCTCCAGCACATCATCCGAGTTGAACTGGAATCCCAGCCTTTTTCCGGTCTGCATTTTTGATGTTTCAAATTTTTTGTTCATCTGGGCAACCGAGGTTATTTTAACATTGTCGTAGGGAGGCACCAGCAGGTCAAACTCAAGAGAGTATAAAACCGATGTGTTGATTATCTGCCTTAGTGCACCCGAGTTAATGGCTGCTTTGCCGAAATCCTTGTAGAGATATTTTTTCTGGCGTTTACCCTCAACAAAAAAGCTGTAGTCTTTGTTTACGAATATGCGCGATATGAGATACCCCAGGTCATCAACACGGTTGTACTTGAAAGAATCGGCAAGGAAGTTGTAAACATTGATTATTCCGCAGTAGCTGTTAATATGATTTTCACTGACGTAGGGCATTTCCCAGATAATATGGTTACGGTCAAATTCAAATATATTTGAGTGCATGCTGAAAATTAGGATGTCTCCGGCAATTTTAAGCTCTGCCTCAAACTTCCCCCTGTCACGGTAATCAATAAGTACCCTGTTGTCTGACCCTTTAAGTGATTCATTGTAATTTTCTGCAATTTCCTGCAGGATTTTCTTCAGCATCTCAAACACCTCAAGTGTATTGTCGTATACTATTTGCTTTGTGGCTGCTTTTTCACCCAGAATTTTTATTATGCGTTGTTTTTGTTCTTCGGGCATCATTTTTTAAAGGTTTTATTAATAGGCTCTTGCAAAAAGCACTTTTTTACGGGAGGGATTACCTGTTACTATGCATTTACCTTCTTCTTTTTCCGGAGTGATGGGTATACACCGTATTGTAGCTTTAGTGTCGTTCTTGATGCGCTCCTCTGTTTCAGCTGTGCCGTCCCAGTGAGCAAGTACAAAGCCGCCCCTGTTGTTTATAATATCCCTGAACTCCTCGTATGTGCCGGCAGTAAAGGTGTTTTCCTCCTTGAACCGGAGTGCTCTTGTGTACATATTCTCCTGTATTTCATCAAGGAATTTCTCCACAATATTTTCGACCTGGTCGGCCGGATAAGTCGATTTTTCCATTGTGTCTCTGCGTGTCAGCTCAACCGTGGCATTTTCAATGTCGCGCGGGCCCAGGGCAAGCCTAACAGGAACGCCTTTCAGCTCATATTCGGCAAACTTCCAGCCAGGTTTTTGAGTATCCCGGTCGTCATACTTGACCGAAAAACCACGTTCCTCAAGCCTTTTTTTCAGTTCCCGGGCCTTTTCGGTTATGCGGCCAAGCTCTTCCTCCTTCTTGTATATGGGAATTATTACCACCTGCACGGGGGCAAGTTTGGGAGGGAGGATCAGACCGTTGTCATCCGAATGGGCCATTATCAGTGCCCCCATCAGTCTGGTCGACACCCCCCATGATGTTGCCCATACATGGTCGAGTACTCCTTCTTTGTTTGTGAAAGTTACATCAAAAGCTTTTGCAAAGTTCTGGCCGAGGAAATGGGAGGTGCCCGCCTGCAGAGCTTTACCGTCCTGCATCAAAGCTTCAATGCAATAGCTTTCAACCGCTCCGGCAAACCTTTCACTGGGTGATTTTGTCCCTTTTTCAACCGGCATTGCCATCCATTTTGTAGCAAAATCGGAGTAGACATTGATCATTTTTTTTGTCTCCTCAATAGCCTCCTCTTTTGTTGCATGGGCTGTGTGTCCTTCCTGCCAGAGGAATTCCGCCGTTCTTAAAAAAAGCCTTGTGCGCATTTCCCATCTGACAACGTTTGACCACTGGTTCAGTAGAATAGGCAGGTCGCGGTAGGACTGTATCCAGTTCTTGTAAGTGTTCCATATTATTGTTTCGGATGTTGGCCTGACGATCAATTCTTCTTCCAGTTTCGCGCTCTCGTCTACAACAATGTCCTTGCCGTCCGGGGAGTTTTTCAGGCGGTAATGGGTGACTACGGCACACTCTTTGGCAAATCCTTCAACATGAGCCGCTTCCCTGTTGAAAAAAGATTTGGGTATAAAAAGAGGAAAATAGGCGTTGGAATGGCCTGTTTCCTTAAACATTCCATCAAGTGCAGCCTGCATTTTTTCCCATATGGCATACCCGTATGGTTTTATTACCATGCATCCGCGCACGGGCGAGTTTTCGGCAAGATCGGCTTTGATTACCAAATCGTTATACCATTGAGCATAATTTTCTTTTCTGCTGGTTAAAACTTTGGCCATAATTCTTGGTTGGTATAATTTTTGTTATTATATTTATAGGACAATAAAATGTAAAATAAGCTGGTTTTATATATAAAAAGCAATAAATGTAAAAAACAGCTGCAAATTAAACAAAATAATAATTAAAATAACAATCGGGAGGTTATCATGAAAACAACTGTAAAAATATTGATTGTGGCGATGCTGGTCACAGCAGGATGTTCCTCCGGCACTTACCTGTCTACAGGTTATGACGACCTGTATTTCACTCCCGGTGATGAAGATGTAAGAAAAGCAGAATATACCGAAACTCGGGAAACCGAGGAGGAATATTACGAGTATTATTATGATGATACTGCCTACATCGAGGAAGAGGAAAAAGAAAAGCAGGCATCGGTAATCCATCACCACTATTACGGTCCCCGTTACAGTGATTATTACTGGACTACCCGGATCAGAAGATTTCATTATGATTTTCATTGGGGCTTCCATGATCCCTTTTATACCGGGTTTCACTGGCACCGTCCCTATTATACCGGGTTTCACTGGCACCGTCCCTACTATCACTACAGCTTCCGGTTTGCTTCGCCCTGGCACTACCACGGTTACTGGGGCTATACAGCATGGCATTACAGCCCCTACAGCTGGTATCGCGGGCATCCTTATGGAGGCTGGTATGGTGGCTGGCACGGACACCGTGGCACGGTTACCTATGCAGAGTATGAGTACGGACAGAGGCGTTCGACCGGCTCCTACAGAGCTTCCCGTACAACCGGGTCGAACCTGGGTGTAAGGGATTCCGACGGAAGGCGTGTCAGCAGCAGCGCTACATCTACGGCCACAAGCAGAAGTGGGTTGACAAGAAGTGATGATTCCCGTACAAGCGTAACACGCGCAGGTGATGATTCAAGAACAAGTATTCGCACTGCAGGTGATACACGCAGTGCCGGCACCACAACTACCAGGGTGGGAACCACCTCACGGACAGGCACTGAAACTCGTGTGGGAACAACTACGGGAACTTCCAGGACAAGTGTTGGGACATCGACATCGACAAGGCGAACAGGTACAACAGGTACAAGCGTGGGTACAACCCGGACCGGTACCTCAAGAAGTGTAGGGACATCCCGCACAGGTACATCTACACAGCGTGCGGGGACTGCAACAAGGTCTTCCGGATCAACTTCAACCGGAAGAACAGGACGTCCGGATGAGTCATCTGAAGGCTCCGCACAAAGGGTTGAAGAGTCCGCATCAACTGTGAGAACGCCAACTTATTCACGTCCCGTGTCCGGTTCGACTTACAACAGGAGTACCGCCACTTCCCGGGGAACGAGTGTGTCCGACGAGAACAGCGGTTACCGGAGACCGACAAGCAGTTCCACCTACAGCAGGCCTGAGGTGAGAACAGACAACAACAGAACAACTACGGTGAGGACAGGATCGAGTTCGGACAGAAGATCAACTTCAGTTGGCAGGACAAGCAGCGGCTCCTCTTCATCAAGCAGGGGAACATCAGTATCCAGGCCACCTACAAGGAGCTCGGGATCTTCCGGATCGTCCGGGAGTTCGGGATCTTCCTCCGGATCAAGAAGTAGTTCAGGCTCTTCATCATCTTCCGGACGCAGCTCCTCTAATTCACGTACCGGTGGCGGAAATTAGAAATAAAGTTTTGAAACAAAGAAGTTTAACGAGCTCCCTTTCCGGTCTTCAGGAAAGGGAGCCGTAATAAACTCCCGTTTTTGTTTAATTTTTATCCTAAAATATAACCTAACAAGTATTAATATGAAGCGCAAAATTGCCGTCTTTATACTTAGTATAGTATTTATTCCACTGACTTTTTCACAAAATGAAACGGATGCTCTTCGTTATTCACAGAGATTTTTCGGCTCTACTGCCAGGTCGGTTTCGATGGGAGGAGCTTTTGCTTCACTGGGAGGTGATTTTTTCTCTCTTGGTTACAATCCGGCGGGACTTGGAATATACCGAACTCATGAGGTAACTTTTTCCCCTTCGTTTAATTATAACAGTGTTGAAACCGAATACATGGGAACGGTACGGGATGATGATCTCTACAGTCTGGGTATAGGTAACTTTGGAGTGGTAGCAAGCTTTAACCGCGAGAATGAGTCGGGATGGGTAGGAACCAATATCGGTATCGGGTTTAACAGGCACAATAATTTTAACCGCAACAGAATTATTCAGGGGGTAAATGAAAACAGCTCAATGGCTGATTATTTTATGTATAATGCCAATGGTATTGAACCCGAACACCTCGGCGACCTGGAATGGATGGCTTATGAGACCTTTGTGATTGATTTGCAGGAGGGTGAGGGTGATCTTTATGAAACTCCCGTAATGCTGGGTCAGACCCAGCGTGAAGTTAAGTCGGCGGAAGGCAATGCAGGTGAGTGGACATTTGCTTTTGCAGCCAATTACGAGAATATGTTATACCTTGGGGCAAGTTTTGGCGTGGAAACAGTGGATTATGAATCACGCAGGCGATATCACGAGGTAGACGACCAGAACCTGAGCGAATTTGATGAGTTCAAGCTTACACAGATCCTCAATACTTCAGGTACCGGAATGACATTCAAGGCGGGTGCAGTTTTAAGGCCGGTGGATATGCTAAGGATAGGTGGCGCGGTTCATTTGCCCACTTTTTATAACCTGAGGGACAGCTGGGAAGATAGTATGGAATCCTGGTTTGACCCCGCCTCAGAATATTACCCTTCCCACTCTGAAGCTATGATTGAGAGGAAAGTTAAGGATTATGCAATAAACACACCCTTCAGGGCAATAGGGGGTGTCTCGCTTATGCTTTTCGACAAGCGCGGAATACTGAGCTTTGACTATGAACATGTGGATTATTCTTCGATGAGGCTGAGGGAAACTGATGGTGGTTATGATTTTTATGCTGAAAATGAAGAAATACGCGAATCTTTTACATCTGTCGGCAACCTCAGGGCCGGGGCAGAGCTGAGATTGGGCCCTTTCATGCTCAGGGGAGGTTATGCTTATCATCCAAGTCCTTACGCTTCCGAAGAGATTAACAGGGGGGCAGATTATACAACATATTCAGGTGGTTTTGGTTTCAGGGAAGGAAACTTTATGATCGATTTTGCTTTCAAAACCTCCACTCAAAGCGAATACTACTTTTTATACAACTTGCCGGCCGATATATGGGTTCCTCAAATGGAACCGGCAAAGAACAACAATAATTACAACCAGTTTAAGGCTACCATAGGGTTTAAGTTCTGAAAACCTGCCAGGAGGATAATATAAGCCGGAAAGCTTAAGCTTTCCGGCTTTTTTCAGTTCTGTGCCACTTCTATTTTACCCCGGCGCTTTTTTCAAGGATCATTTTTGAGTCGGGGCCCGTATTGAAGAGCAGGTCAACTATACTCAGGTTTGGCACAAAGCCCCACTTTTCTGAAAAAACCTGCCTGTAAGGGGCCGGGGAAAATGAGGGGTCGGGTAAGTTAAACCTTTCCTTCGGGTGTATCCTGCAGCGGAAGTCATCAACTCCTTCACCGGGGCTTTTTGCGAAATGTCCGGTACATTTTGCCTGCCTGTTTATCTCGAAAATTTCCAGTATTTTTTCCAGTATCATAAAGTTCAGATCAAGAAGGTAAGTGAATTTACCGGTAAAAAAAGGCATAATATCATCAATATAATATTCGTAAAAAGGTGCTGAACGGTAAGCCGATTCGATAGCAATACGGTGATTGTGCTGCCAGTTGTAATGATTGTCAATTTTTGCATCCCTTATGGGAGTTTTAACCGTATTGCCTTTGCTTACCGGAATGGTAAGAGGTATCACCCCGTTGGCTGATAAAATTTTACACCTGTTTCTGTAGGATTGCTTGCAGTAATTTTCGTGGCATTCAATGAGGAAATCTTCATACTGGAGGATTTTTGAAAAGTAATGAATGTTGGGGAAGTAAGCGGTGGATAACAAAAGATGTGATTTGCCTGTTATCATTTATAAATTTAAAATTTTGATGCCGGGCTGTCAGGATCCTGTTGTCTGCCTCTGACTATCCAATTAAGTTGAAAATAAATGTGTCTGTCGCAATACGCGACAGACACATGAAAAATATATAGTGATGCAAAAAACCATTTTTTCCGGCATTTATTTAAAGTAAAAAATTATCAGCCAGAATTTTTTTAAGCTAACACTTTTATTTATATTTAACTTTTCAAAAGTATAAAATTTTCATTATATATCAATAACTACATTGATTGTTTTTGATTGAATTTTATTTTTGCTGTAAATTATATAATATAACAAACTAAAATTTGTGAATATGATGAAGCGCAGGGAATTCATAAGAAAATCGGTGGGTGCCGGAATTGTTGGATCGGCGCTTACTTTTACAGGATATAACAAATTGTTCGGCTCCGCCGTAAGTGACAGTGAATCACCTTACGACCTGGTAGCTGTTCGCGGCGGGGAACCCGATATTATGTTCGACCGTGCAATTGATGCGCTTGGTGGTCTCGAAAGATTTATAAAGAAAGGACAAACTGTGGTATTAAAGCCTAACATGTCGTGGGATGTTCCTCCCGAGAGAGGTGCTAACACTCACCCGGGCCTGATGAGCCATATAGTTAAAAAATGCCTGGAAGCGGGTGCAAGCCGGGTGTATGCTTTTGACAATACATGTGACAACTGGGTAAGAAGTTACAGAAACAGCGGTGTAGAGGATGCGGTAAATGATGCGGGAGGACGTGTACTGCCTGCTAATACGGAAGATTATTTCAAAGAGGTGGAGGTTGAAAAGGGGAAACGCCTTACCCGGGCAAAAGTACACGAACTGTTGCTGGACAGTGATGTTTACATAAATATACCGGTACTTAAGCATCACGGTGCAACCGGGATTACCATTACTCTCAAGAACCTTATGGGTGTTGTATGGGACAGGCGATACTGGCATAATAATGACCTGCAACAGTGCATAGCCGATTTCGGAACATGGTACAGAAAACCGGACCTTAACATTGTCGATGCATACAGGGTGATGATGCGTAACGGTCCGCGCGGCGTTTCAGTTGACGACCTTGTAGAGATGAAAGCACTGATTGCCTCAACCGATATGGTTGCAGCCGATGCAGCCTCGGCAAGTCTTTTTGGTACAGAGCCGTCGGAGGTAGGCCATATTAAGATAGCTCATGAAATGGGTGTTGGCAACATGAACCTGGAAGAGCTTTCCATTCACCGTATTTCGGTTTAACCTGCAACAGACAACTTTTTTCATTTACTTTGCCGTTGGTCGCCGGCCGAAAGGTATGTGTAGATTGTATAATATTTATATATCCTGACAATGCAAAAACATCTAAAGCCCCTTAGAGTCATAATATCTTTATTTTTTCTGATAACTGCTTCATTAATATTTATCGATTTCAGGGAGTTTTTTTCAGAATCTTTCATTTCCGGATTTTTATCCCTTCAGTTTGCCCCATCGGTAATGCGCTTCATCCATATATTGGGTATAAGTTTTTTCGGTTTTCTGTTTATACTTCTGCTTACTGCGCTTTTCGGGCGTGTTTATTGTTCAACCATTTGTCCGCTCGGCATTTTCCAGGATGTGATATCGTGGATTTCAAAAAAGGTAAGGAGAAAAAAACGACCTTACAGCTATTCCCCGCCGCGGAACAAGCTTCGATATTCACTGCTGGCAGTTACGGTGATATTCCTTCTTTTCGGCAGTGTTCTGGCTTTGAACCTGCTTGATCCCTACAGCAATTTCGGTCGCTTTTTCACCTATTTTGCAAAACCTGTTGCCGTTTGGGTGAACAACAACCTTACCGGCATAGTGGGTGGTTATACATTATACCGTGTCAGTATACCTCCAATTCCCTGGCAGACCGCAGTTTTCCCTGCCCTTATGCTAGTTCTGGTTGTGGGGTTGTCATACAAATACGGCAGGCTTTATTGCAATACCATTTGTCCGGTAGGTACCTTTTTGGGACTGATTTCGAAATATTCACTTTTCAGGATCAGGATAGGGGAGAAGTGCACGGGCTGTGCGCATTGCGTCAGGGTTTGCAAATCCTCTTGTATAGACTTTAAAACCAAAGGGATCGATTTTACAAGATGTGTCAACTGCATGAACTGCCTGAGGGTTTGTGAGGCTGTCAGATACCGTTACAGCGGCGCTCCTGCTCTTCAAAGAGTTTCAGTTTCCAGTGAAGCAAATGAAAAGACGGATAAAAGCAAGCGACAATTTCTGCTGATGGTCGTTGCATCGCTGCTGGGACTAAAAAGCATTGCATCGGCTGCAAACAGCAGGCAAACAACCACCAATCGTGCCAGGAGACGCAATCAGGGTGATGAGCCTGAAATGTCGCGAGAGTCGACTATCCCTGAAAACCGGCAAAACCCGGTTTCCCCGCCCGGTTCTGTAAGCATTGAAAAATTCAACAAGTCGTGCACGGCTTGCGGGTTGTGTGTAAGCGAGTGTCCGGGACATGTTTTACAGCCTTCTTTTATGGAATATGGACTGATCGGGTTTATGCAGCCCCACATGGATTTTCGTTCCGGATTCTGCAATTTCGACTGCACAAAATGCGGAGAGATTTGTCCGACGGGAGCCATACAACCTCTGACCGTTGAGAAGAAGCATCGTACACAGACGGGAGTGGCCATTTTTATTCAGGAGAACTGCATTGTGTTTGTAGATCACACCGACTGCGGTGCGTGCTCGGAGCATTGTCCCACCAGGGCGGTTGATATGGTGCCTTTCACCGGCAATCTTCATATTCCGGAAGTTACCGAGAATATATGTATCGGCTGCGGGGCATGCGAATACGCTTGTCCGGTGGAGCCCTACAAGGCAATATATGTGGAAGGTAATCCAAGGCATGAGCTGGCCGACAGGCCGGAGCATGAGAAGCTGGAACAGCCCGATACGGAAGACTTCCCTTTCTAACGGATGCCTGAAAAGATACGGTTCCCCCTTATCCTGCCAAGTCCGCTGCCGTGAGGATCCAGTGACAGCCATATGAACATGGGACTGCCGACAATATGATCCTGGGGCACAAAACCCCAGTATCTTGAATCAAGTGAATTGTGCCTGTTGTCGCCGATCATAAAAAAGTAGTCCATTTCAAAGGTATAGGAACCGGTTTTTTCTCCGTTTATGAAAATTTCCCCGTTTTCAATCTTCAGATCGTTCTTCTCATATGCCTCTATGATACGCTCATATTTAGATATGTTGCCGGTGTCTATCTCCACCGTTTTCCCTTCCCGGGGTATGGCAAGCGGACCGAAATGGTCTTCGTTCCATGGGTAGGAGGGGTCATTGGGGAAGACAAACGGACTGAAGTTGCCTTCTTTGCTTTCCCACCTTGTCGCGGATTCCACATTGGGAAAATCGAGTATTTTTTCCGCTTTTTCGCGGGTCAGGGGTACGAAATATTCAGAAGAGCTGTAGCTCATTACTTCGTCGGGGTTTACTCCCATATCATTCAGCGCCCTTCTGTTCAGGGGAGAACCGTCTGTGCGGACAATGTGCTGATGCTGAATGGTTTCAATGCCGGCATCAAAGGAGTCGCCGTTTACAAATATTTCCCCGTTTATGATCTCAAGGGTGTCACCGGGCAGACCGACACATCTTTTTATGTAATTGTCGCGCTTGTCAACCGGACGCGATATTACCGTGAAATTTTCGTGGATATGCTCCCTGGCTCTTGCCATGTACCTGTTGACCTCCTGACTGCTTCCATCCCTGAAAAGGCGGTTGCCGCCAAGCTCTTGTGCATACTGCATCATCACGTTGTAATAGCTTTGATCCTGCATCTCCAGTATGACTGTGTCACCGGCGGGAAAATTGAAGACCACAATATCGTTGTTCTCTATCTCCCTTAATCCGGCAAGCCTCTTGTAAGGCCACTTAACCCATTCAACATATGACTTCACACTTTCTGTCAGGGGCATGGTATGGTGTGCAAAAGGAAAGGAAATTGGGGTGTTTGGCATTTTTGGACCGTAAGTGAGCTTGCTTACAAACAGGTGATCGCCCACCAGCAGTGATTTTTCCATTGAGCCGGTAGGTATTTTATAGTTCTGGAAAAAGAAGATATTAATGAAGGTAACGGCAATAACGGCAAAGATCAGTGCATCCAGCCATTCGATAAAGGTGCTGTTCTTTCCTTCTCTTTTCTTCCAGAAGGTCCAGTTAACCTTTTTGGTTATATATATATCAAAAATAACCGGCAGTCCGAGTAAAAACCAGTAATTGCCCAGCCAGATCACCCAGAGGATATAGGCCAGTGAAACCAGCCCGCATTTTATATAAGCCGCGTATTTATTTAAAAATTGCATCTGTGATTGTTGTGTTAGTATTAAATATTTGTGGATTAATTATTATTTGCATTTGCGCTTTTTACAGGTCAGCCGGCACAGGGTTTAATCAAGTCCGAGGAGATCTTTCATTGAATAGACCCCTTTTTTACCCTTTACAAATTCCCCTGCAGCTACGGCACCTTCTGCGAACCCTTTTCTGCCGAGTGCACGGTGCGATATTTCTATCTCATCAAAGACCGATTTGTAGCTTACAATATGTGTACCCGGCACCTCCCCTTTTCTCTCGGATTTTATCGGGACAAGAGAAGGGGAGCCCTCCTGTTTACCGGTCCATCCTTCTACCTTTTTCAGTTTTGATTTCAGGTCATCGGCCAGTTTAATAGCCGTACCGCTTGGTGCATCCTTTTTATGAACGTGATGGACCTCGTATATATTGACCCTGTATTGCGGAAAGTGGTCCATTACCCCGGCCAGCCACCTGTTGAGGCTGAAGAGTATATTTACCCCCAGACTGAAGTTTGAGGCATGAAACAGGCAGCCCTCCTTTTCCCGGCAAATCTTTTCGGCCTCTTCCATTTTATCACCCCATCCGGTTGTGCCGCTAACTACCGGTATCCGGGCCTCAAAGCATTGAATAATATTTTCAAAGGCAGAGGAGGGAGTTGAGAATTCAATTGCCACGTCGGCTTTTGAAAGGTTGTCTGCGGTAAGCTCTGAAGTGTTCTCCCGGGTTATTTTCAAAATCGTTTCATGACCTCTTTCATGGGCAACCTTTTCAATTTCCCTGCCCATTTTCCCGTATCCAATAATGGCAATTTTCATTTTAAATCAATATTCAGTGAGTTATTGCGGTGTGTCAATCATGTTTATGTCTTTAGCAGGGCCCCATGATTTTTCATCTTATTTTGTCTGTCAAAGGCTGATGGTGGAGCTTTTTTTATAAGTGATTGTCAATATTTAAAAGCACAGGTAAAAATAAAAAAAGGGAAACAATTATGCTTCCCTTTTAAAGAGTTATTCCTTTTTATTATTTTTTTGCTGTGTCAGCAACAGCTTTAAAAGCTTTGGGGTGGTTCATTGCCAGATCGGCCAGAACCTTACGGTTGAGTTCAATGCCCTTTTTGTTAACGGCTCCCATAAATTCGCTGTAGGACATTCCTTGTTCCCTTGCAGCGGCATTTATTCGCTGTATCCAAAGTTTTCTGAAAGCTATCTTTTTCTTTTTCCTGTCCCGGTATGCGTAAAGCTTCCCTTTCTCAACGGCATTTTTGGCAACCGTATGAACATTTTTCCTCCTGCCGAAATATCCCTTGGCCTGTTTAATGATCTTTTTCCTTCTGTTCTTTGCTGCTACCGAATTTACTGATCTTGGCATAACTTAAAGTTTTTTGGTGGTCAGCGTTTCGCTCTGTTCGAAATCTTTGGTGCTGATTCACCAGGGTTATTCAAAAATTTATTTCATTGCAAGCAAAAGCCTGATATTCTTTTCATCCGACTTGCTAACAGTTGTATAATATGTAAGGTTTCTTTTCCTTTTTTTGGACTTATTTGTAAGAAGGTGGCTTTTGTAAGCATGCTTGCGTTTAATCTTCCCTCTTCCGGTGAGGCCGAATCTTTTTTTTGCACCGGCATTGGTCTTCATCTTGGGCATTTTATATCGCTTTTTAATGTTTGATTTATTTTATTGCTTTTTTTGTGTTTTCGGACTCAGAAACATTATCATTCTTTTCCCTTCCAGCTTGGGCATTTGCTCTACTTTTCCGTATTCTTCAAGCTCCTGGGCAAACCTCAGAAGCAGGATCTCTCCCTTCTCCTTGAAAAGTATGGTCCTCCCCTTAAAAAAGACGAAAGCCTTTAATTTGCATCCATCCTGTAAAAATTTCTTTGCATGGTTGAGCTTGAACTGAAAATCGTGCTCGTCCGTGTTGGGACCGAAACGTATTTCCTTTACAACAACCTTCTGGGTTTTGGCTTTGATCTCTTTTTGTTTCTTTTTCTGCTGGTACAGGAACTTGTTGTAATCAATTATTTTGCATACAGGCGGATCCGCCTTGGGTGAAATTTCTACCAGATCAAGCTCCATTTCATCTGCCAGTTTCAGGCATTTTTCCAGTGTATAAATGCCGGGTTCTTCTATGTTGTCCCCGACCAGGCGGACCTTTTCAGCTTTTATTCTCTCGTTTATCCTGTATTGTGGCTCCTGAGTTCCTTTTTTGCTATACTTTCTGGAACCTTTTGGCCCTTTGGACTGGTAATTTTTTTTGATCGCTATTGTTAAATCCTCCTTATTTAGTTAACAATCGGTTTATTTGTGCTTGTTGTTTGCTTTTTGACTTCGTTGGTAACCATTGCGGCAAAATCCTCAAGCTCCATTGAGCCCTTATCGCCTTCACCCTGGCGGCGGACAGAAATTTTGCCGCTTTCGGCTTCTTTTTCGCCAATGACAAGCAAGTAAGGGATCCGCTTCATCTCATTGTCCCTTATCTTTCTTCCCACTTTTTCATTTCTGTTGTCAACCAACGCGCGAATATCGTAATTATTTAGGAATTTTAAAACTTTTTTTGCATAAAACTCGAATTTTTCACTAACGGTTATTATGACAGCCTGCTCGGGAGCCAGCCATAAAGGGAACCTGCCTGCCGTGTGCTCGATCATTACCGCAACGAAACGCTCCATTGAACCAAAGGGTGCCCTGTGTATCATCACCGGCCTGTGTTTTTCATTGTCAGCTCCCGTGTATTCAAGATCAAACCTTTCCGGCAGGTTGTAGTCCACCTGGATCGTGCCGAGCTGCCACTTCCTTCCCAGTGCATCATTTACCATAAAGTCGAGTTTCGGACCGTAAAAGGCGGCCTCCCCGTAAACGATCTTTGCATCAAGCCCCTTTTCTCTTGTCGCCTCTAAGATGGCATTTTCCGCCTTTTCCCAGTTTTCGTCTGTTCCAATGTAGTTTTCCTTCTCCTCCTTGTCACGCAGGGATATATGTATTTCAAAGTCTGAAAACTCAAGCGCATTGAAAATTATAAATACAATGTCAATCACTTTTATAAATTCTTCCTTAAGCTGGTCGGGACGGCAGAAGATATGGGCGTCGTCCTGGGTGAACCCTCTTACCCTGGTAAGACCGTGAAGCTCTCCGCTTTGTTCATAGCGGTAAACAGTGCCGAATTCAGCATATCTTACCGGCAGGTCTTTGTAGGAGCGGGGGGAGGATTTGTAAATCTCACAGTGGTGAGGGCAGTTCATTGGCTTAAGCATGAACTCCTCGCCTTCTGCCGGAGTATTTATAGGTCTGAATGAGGACTCCCCGTATTTTTCATAATGCCCGGAGGTGATATAGAGCTCTTTTTGTCCGATGTGTGGAGAAAGTACCGGATCATAGCCGTAATCGTCCTGTACTTTTTTAAGGAAGTTCTCAAGCCTCTCCCGCAGACGCGCGCCTTTTGGAAGCCACATTGGCAGACCGGAACCCACTTTCCGGGAAAAAGTGAAAAGCTCCAGCTCCTTTCCCAGCCTGCGGTGGTCACGCCTGGCCGCTTCCTCCAGCATTTCCATGTGCCGGTCAAGAAGCTTTTGTTTTGGAAAACTTATACCGTATATCCTTGTCAGCTGTTTTCTGTTTTCATCTCCCCTCCAGTACGCCCCTGCAATGTTGAGAAGCCTGACCGCTTTTATGTAGCTTGTGTCGGGCAGATGAGGCCCGCGGCACAGGTCGCTGAAATTGCCGTGCAGATAAAAGGTTATGGTCTCATCCTCAAACTCGTTTATCAATTCCACCTTATATTCATTTCCTTCTTTCCTGTAATGGTCTATAGCTTCTTCTTTTGGTACCTCTTTTCTTATAAACCTGTTCTTCTGCCTTGCAAGTTCAATCATTTTCCTCTCAATTTCCGGGAAGTCTTTCTCCGATATGTTGTGTCCGCAGGGATCGATATCGTAGTAGAATCCGTTGTCTGTTGACGGACCGATACACAGCTTTATGCCCGGATAAAGAGATTCAAGGGCTTCAGCCATCAGGTGTGCAGAAGAATGCCAGAATGCATGGCGCCCCTCTGCATCATCCCAGGTGTAAAGCTTAATTTCAGCATCTTTTTCAATTGGAAAAGTAAGATCATATACCTGCCCGTTAACCGACACGGCATAGACCTCCTTTGCCAGCTTTTCACTTATGTTTTTTGCTATCTCAAGACCGGTAACTCCTTCTGGATACTCTTTTACCGACCTGTCCGGCAGTGTTATTCTGATCATTTTTTAATTAATTGCAGTTTGCAAATATATATCATTTTTCTCCTGTAAAAAAGTGTCAATATTTTTTCTGTTTCCCCTCACAGCCATTTTATTTGCCGGCTGGCTTTGGGCTGGCCGGACAAAATTTCTTTTGGGGGCAAAACTCTTTTGTGGCGGGTTTCAAAACTTTTTTGTGGCGGACTTTTTTTCAAAATTTTAGTTATGACAATATTTTTTTATTAATTTTGCAGGCATCCATGCCCGGATGGCGGAATTGGTAGACGCGCTAGTTTCAGGGACTAGTGTTCGCAAGAACGTGCTGGTTCGAGTCCAGTTCCGGGCACTGCCGCCCAGGTGGTGGAATGGGTAGACACGCCAGCTTGAGGGGCTGGTGCCCGTTAAAGGGCGTGCTGGTTCGAATCCAGTCCTGGGCACAACTTAATATCCTATAACCCACAGCACCCTCTCCTCCTCAAGACATCTGTCTATGAGGAGGATAATTTCATTGACGGTATCGCATGCACTGTCCCTGTATTTTTCCCAGTTTGTGGTCCACTGCGGATCGATTTTTTCCAGCTCTATAAGGAAGTTGCTCCCCATAAAAGTTTTTTTCACAAATGATTTGAATTCATCAAGGCTTTGCAGGGCTTCCATTTCGGTGATCTGATCCTTTAGCTCATTTTGAAGTGGTACAATGGAGCGGCTGTCGTATTTTGTGGGTCCGAAATAATCGAATAAACTGTTGCTGCGCTCGAAACATGGGGCAAACAGGCTGAATACTTCTCCGTCAAGATATTTCGATTCGGGATCACACTTGTTGAAATGTTCATTGTTGCCCGATATGTTCAATTCAAAAAAATTGAGCCAGTCGGCATTTTGAAGTTTTATTTCCATTTGAGGTTTGTTTAAACAGCGAAAATTACAAATTTTGATAAAACCGGCAAAATATAAGGTAAACAGGAAAAACTTACCTGGAAAGGTTGTTCAGCCGGTCTAACAATCCGAAATTTCCGCGGTACATTTCCTCCTTAATTTCGTTGTAATAGGCTTTCAAATTATCAACTCCTTCATTGTTGCCAGGGTGATTAATTTTGTATATCAGTTTGTTGCGGAGGTTTATGGCTTCGGCCAATATTTCCCTTGTGTTTTCCTGGTTTAGCGAAGGTGTATATTCCAAAAAAGTGAAACATTCAAAAACAACTTTCAAGCACAGGGAGTTCACCTCCTTTTTCAGCAATTTGCGGCTGGCCATTTTAATTGTAATAGGAAAGATTAAGTGGTTATTCACTTTTCAATACAACAACAAAATACGAATAATTGTAAAATAAACAATTTTTTTACACCTCTTTTTAAAAAGAGGGCAATATATAATTTAACCCTTTTTTTAAAAGTGACCTTATTTGCTTAAGTGGCTTGAGTATGGCCGTATTATTTTTAAAACCGTTAACTTTGAAAAAAAATACCAAAAATGTCAGATTGCAAAGGAGAAAAATATATCCTGGATAAACGTCCGCTTCCAACTGCCGGGTTTGATGATACAATTTTTTCGCACGGACGCTCAGTCTATGAAATTATAAGAGTGATAGACAGAGCTCCTTTATTCCTCGGGGATCATCTTGAAAGACTTTACGGATCGCTGGAGGGCTTGGGGCTTGAAACGTCACTTTCCCCTCGGGAGATTGAAAGGAGAGTACGACTGCTTATTTCGTTGAACCCCCAAAAAGAGGGAAATATAAGAGTCGTTTTGCATTTTCCCGGTGACTGCGCCAGGCCATTGTTCCTGGCTTATTATACCGGCCACAAATATCCCGGAACTGTTCATTATGAAAAAGGTGTAGAGGTTGCACTTTTTGCAACCGAACGACCGAACCCTCACACCAAGCTAATCGATGTGGAGCTTAGAAGCAGGATGGACTCTTTCATTAAAAAGAACAATGTCTATGAGATTTTGCTGGTTGACCGCAACGGGTTTGTCACCGAAGGCAGCAAGTCCAACTTTTTCTTTGTAAAAAACGACCGGTTGCTTACAGCTCCTGAAGAAGATGTGCTTCAGGGAATAACCCGCAAATATATTTTCAGTATATGCCAAAATAGATCCATAGATATAATTCAGAGAAAAATAAGCCGTGATGAGCTTCCGGAGATGGAGTCATGCTTTATTACCGGCACCTCTCCAAAAGTTTTACCCGTTAAAAGAATAGGAGATTTTACCTACAATGCGCACCATCCGCTTGTGAGGAAACTTATGGAGGAGTATGACAGGCTGATAGAAGATTATATCAGCCGCTCACATAACACAACGTTTTCAACATGATGGGTGTGGGGAAACATGTCTACCGGCTGCACTTTCACCACTTTGTAGTGATCAGAGAGCATTTCAATGTCGCGCGACTGGGTTGCGGGATTGCAGCTTACATAAACGATCTTTTTGGGTTTAATCTCTTTCAGTCTTGATACTACATTCTTGTGAACCCCGGTCCGGGGAGGGTCCACTATCACTGTATGGGGCGCCCCGTTTTTTTCAATGAATATATCGTCGAGTACCTCTTTTATGTCCCCTGCAAAAAAATGTGTGTTTTCAATACCGTTTAGTTCCGAGTTTATCTTTGCATAATCTATTGCCTCCTGAACATATTCTATACCCACGACCCTGCCGGCAAAGGGTGCCATAAAAAGAGCAATGCTCCCCGTGCCTGTGTAGAGGTCGTATATCACCTCATGCTTTTGGGGGTTTGCGAAATCCCTGACCGTTTTGTAAAGGTTGTATGCCTGCCGGGAGTTAGTCTGGAAAAAGGATTTCGGACCGATTTTGAATTTCAGGCCTTCCATTTGTTCTATAAGATGGTCCTTTCCTGAAAAAGGGTGAACATCAAGGTCTGTTATTGTATCGTTCCCTTTCGGGTTGATAACATACATAAGGGAAGTGACCGACGGGAAGGAATCTCTGATGAACCTGAGCATCTTTTCGCGTGCTGCACGCTCTTCGCGGAAAAATACCACGATCACCATCACCTCTCCTGTTGAGCTTGTACGTATGATAAGAGTCCGCAAAAGTCCTTCCTGTTTTATTATATCAAAGAAAGGTAAACTGTTTTTGCCGGCGTAATCCTTTACAGCCAGCCGGATCGAATTTGAAGGCTCCTCCTGCAGGTAACACCCGGTCAGGTCCAATACCTTGTCAAATCTCCCGGGTACATGGAATCCCAAAGCATTAGTGTCTCCTATCTCCTCCCCGGAGTCAATTTCCTCCCTTGTGAGCCAGCGTTTGTTTGAAAATGTGAATTCCATCTTGTTCCTGTAGTGGGTGGTCTTTTCCGAAGGAATAACAGGGTTTACCGGGGGCAGCCCGGTTTTGCCTATTCGTGTGAGATTGTCTATAACCTGCTGCCTTTTGAATTTAAGCTGCTCGCTGTAGGGAATGTGCTGCCATTTGCATCCGCCGCAAACGCCAAAATGCCTGCAAAAAGGTTCTGTGCGCAAGGGGGATAATTTGTGGAAATGCTCAGCCACCGCCTCGGCATGTTTTTTCTTTTTTCTTATTATTCTAAGGTCGGCTACATCTCCGGGTGCGGCGTAAGGAACGAAAACAACCATCCCTTCAATCCTGGCAATGGCCTTGCCTTCGGCAGCCAGACCGGTTATTTCTGCTTTTTCTATTATTTTGTTCTTCTTGCCCATATGTTAATGGTTGTGGCATCTTTTTTTATTGTAAGCTTTCTGCCAGTGCAAATTTTCGGCCCGTTGCAGCGGCAGCTGTTTTTGCCCTGAAAAGGAATCTGGACCCAAAGGTTTTGCAAAGATAGAAAATCCAACATCTTTAATTTAATGCGTAAATGGTTATTTTTGCATTTTGGTAAAAAAGGGACGATGATAACGATCAACAATGTTGCGGTTCAGTTTGGCGGTCTGCTGTTGTTTAAGGATATCTCTTTCCAGGTAAACCGTGATGACAGGATAGGGCTGGTTGGCAGGAACGGCTCCGGGAAGACCACCCTTTTGAGGCTGATAAAGGGACTTGACCAGCCTGAGGAAGGGGAGGTTTCAGTTTCGCGTGAAGTGGAGACAGGTTACCTGCCACAGCAAATGGTTCATGAGGACGGAAAAACCGTTTTTGATGAGGCTCTCTCTGCTTTCTCTGAAGTTTTACATCTTGAGAGGGAAATAGAGAGGATTAACCGGTTGCTGTCTGGGCGTACCGATTACAACTCGGCAGATTACATGGAGTTTGTTGCCGCCCTTACAGAATATAATGAAAGGCTGGGCATGTTGGGGGGAGATACAGTGCGTGCAAGGGTTGAAAAGATTTTGTATGGACTTGGGTTCAGGGCTGCGGATTTTGAAAGGGCAACACGGGAGTTCAGCGGGGGGTGGCGGATGCGCATAGAGCTTGCCAAAATACTACTGAGGGAGCCGGATCTGCTCTTGCTGGACGAGCCGACCAATCATCTTGACATTGAGTCGATTCAATGGCTTGAGGAGTTCCTGGCTGGTTTCCGCGGTGCGGTTATATTGATTTCCCACGACCGTGCTTTTCTGGATGCCTTAACAAACAGGACGATTGAAATTTCACTTGGAAGAATATACGATTACAAAGCTCCCTATTCCCGCTATGTTGAATTGCGCAGGGAAAGAAGGGAGCGTCAGGAAGCGGCCTACCGCAACCAGCAGAAAATGATACAGGAGAACGAGAGGTTTATAGAGCGTTTCCGCTATAAGGCCACCAAAGCCCCACAGGTGCAGTCGCGCATCAAACAGCTTGAAAAAATGGAGCGGGTTGAGATTGATCAGGAGGATACAAGCAGCATAAACGTACGTTTTCCCCCTGCACCAAGATCAGGAAGCATAGTGGCCGAAATGTCGGGTGTAGGCAAAAGTTTTGGCCAGGTAAGGGTTCTCGACAATGTCGATATGATTATTGAAAGAGGGGAAAAAGTTGCTTTTGTCGGGCGCAACGGGGAGGGCAAAACAACCCTTTCCAGGATCATTGCCGGGGAGCTGGACCATGAAGGGAAGGTGAAAATGGGATACAATGTAAAGACAGCCTACTTTGCCCAGAATCAGGATGAGTTGCTTGACAGGGAGAAAACAGTATTTGAAACGATTGATTCAATTGCCGAAGGGGATACGGGGAAACAGGTGAGAAGCATACTGGGGGCTTTTCTTTTCAGTGACGATGATGTGGACAAAAAAGTGGGGGTGCTGTCCGGAGGAGAACGCTCCAGGCTGGCCATAGCAAAGCTTTTGCTTGAGCCCTGCAATTTCCTTGTTCTGGATGAGCCTACCAACCACCTTGATATGCAGTCAAGGGAAATATTGAAGAGAGCGCTGCTGAACTATGAAGGAGCGATAATTGTGGTTTCCCATGACAGGGATTTTCTTGATGGACTGGTCGGGAAGGTTTACGAGTTTAAAAACAGGAATGTTGGAGAGCATACCGGGGGTATATATGACTTTCTCCGAAAGAGAAAGCTCAGCTCACTTGGCCAGCTTGATGCCCCCTCAGGTGTAAAGCAGGAGAAATCCTCAGGGGAAAAAGAAAAGACTCCCTCTCAAAACAAGCGGCTTTATGAGCAGAAAAAGGAGTATGACAGGCGTATAAGAAAAATTGACTCTCAGCTGGAAAGGACCGAATCAACAATCGAAGAGCTTGAGGAAAAGATAGCGGAAATGGATGCCCGCCTGGCCGAGGCAGGCGAGGATATTGAAAAATTGAACGAAGAGGGTTTTTTTCAGTGTTACGAAAAATACAAATCGCGTCTTGCATCGGAGATGGAAAAATGGGAACATCTTGCCGGCAGTCTGGAAGAAGAACAAAAGAAAAAACCTTTTTAAAATACTATTATGCCCCCGACCAAAAATGATTGTATATTCGGCCTGCACCCGGTTATCGAAGCCATCAGATCGGGAAGGGAGATTGAAAAGATTCTTTTAAAAAGAGGACTTAAAGGGGGGGCTTTCCAGGAGCTTACCACCCTTGTCAGGGAAGCGGGAATACCCTTTCAGTATGTTCCCGTGGAAAAGCTTAACCGTGTAACAAACGGTAATCATCAGGGAGTTATAGCTTTTGTCTCACAGGTAACTTACCAGCCTGTGGAAAACGTGCTGCCGGCAATTTATGAAAAGGGGGAGAGCCCTTTTATTGTGGTGCTGGACGGGGTAACGGATGTTCGAAATATGGGTGCGGTAGCCCGTTCTGCATTGTGTGCCGGTGTTCACGCCCTTGTTGTGCCTTCGGCAGGCAGGGCAATGATCACCGCAGAAGCGGTAAAAAGCTCAGCAGGTGCCCTCAACACTATTCCGGTCTGCCGCGAGGCAAATCTTGAAAAAACAATTAATTTTTTAAGAAAAAGCGGATTAAAGATTGTAGCGGCCGGCGAAAAGGCTCCGCGGAATTATTTTGAAGTAACTTACGCCGGGCCTCTGGCCCTTGTTCTCGGTTCGGAAGAAAAAGGAGTATCATCCGGGCTCCTGGAATCGGCAGATGAGCATGTGAGAATTCCCGTCGGCGGTCCTGTCGGCTCCCTGAATGTGTCGGCCGCCGCCGCCGTCATAATTTTTGAAGTTGTCAGGCAGCGCATGGTAACCTGAAACTTCACCTCCCCCGGCTACCGGTTTTGACCCTAAACTGCTCTTATCCGTTCTTGTCTTCTTTCAGGGAGGTTTCACCGGGGTTTGCCTCCGTTTTATTTTCCATTGTTTCACCAAGCCTCCTGAAATCTTCACCCGTGGGATTCTGGAATACCCTCAGGTCAAATTCCGGCACAGCTGCAATAATGTGGTCGAATATGTCTGCCTGGATCGATTCGTATACCGGCCACGACTGCTCCCTGCAGAAAACGAATATTTCAACGGGAACGCCTTTGTCAGTAGACTGAAGATGTCTTACTAGAAAGGTCATATCATTGTGTACTTTCGGGTGCCTTTGAAGATAAAGGGTTATATATTGACGGAAAACCCCCAGGTTTGTTTGCCTTCTGCCGTTAACAAGTACCGAATTGTCAATCCCGTGCTTTTTGTTGTAATCTTCCAGCTCCTCCTGCTTTTTGTCGATATAATTGCGCAGTATCTGTATCCTTTTGAATTTTTCCAGCATCCCGGGAGTACAGAACTTAACGCTTTTCAGGTCTATATTGACTGAACGCTTGATCCTTCTTCCCCCCGATTCTTCCATGCCCCTCCAGTTAATAAAGGATTCCGACACAAGTGAATATGTGGGAAAAGAAGAGATCGTCTTGTCCCAGTTCCTTACCTTTACCGTGTTAACGGTTATGTCGGTGACTATCCCGTCGGCATTTTTCTCTGGCATTTCAATCCAGTCGCCCACCCTCACCAGCTGGTTTGCAGTGATCTGGATCCCGGCCACGAATCCCAGTATTGTATCCTTGAAGACCAGCATCAAAACTGCAGCCATAGCACCTAGCCCGGTAAAAAAAACAAGGGGTGACTTGCCTATTATAACCGAAAGAATCACTATGCCCCCGACAAAATATATGATTATCTTAAGTATCTGGATATAGCTTTTTATTGTTTTTTCTTTTGCCACCGGAAGGGTGTTGTAGAAAACGTGCAGTACGTTAAGCAGTGCATCAATGGCCATCATTCCCAGGAAGATCATTATAACCGACAAGATGTCGCGGACAACCGGCACCGCTTCGGGGTATCCTGCAAGGGCAATGGGAATTGTATAATAAATGAAAAGTACGGGGGCAAAATTGGCCAGCCTTTTTAAAAGCTTTTTTTCGACAATTACATTGTCCCAGCTGAATCCGGATTTTTTAATATAATGTCTTATCTGAACAAGCAGTATTTTTTTGACGATAAAATTTGCTGTCCAGGCAATAAGGAGAATTGCAGACGTAACTATAAGAGTTGAAAGCAGAAGGGCGTAACTTTCACCGACCCCGGCATTCAAGAGCCATTCGTTTAAAAGTTGGGTCAGTTGCGTGGTTATGGGAATCATGGTTCAGGGTGCCGTTAAAAAATTTTTTTGCGAAAATACACCCAAAAACCATTATATCAAAATTATTTTAACCGGTTTTTCCCCGGAAGGAGAAGGGCTTATTCGCCCCTCCCTTCTCTTTGTTTTCTTTCAATAAAGTAATAAATAATCAGTCCGCTCCCCCCAAGGAGAAATACCATTGAAGAGTAGGCCACTTCCGGTCTTATTGAAGTTGTTGCCTCAAGCAGGTTCCCTGCAAGCAGTCCTGCAGCCACACCGGCAAGGAAGATCCCCCATTTCAGGCAGGGGTAACCAAACCGGCCGTTTTTATTGTAGAAAATTGAGGCGTCGGCTCCTTTCTCAATAAGCATCTCGCGCTCCTTTCTCCTGTTTTTTATGTAGGAGAGTGCCACAACGGCGCCGAATATTATTGCCAGAACAAATACAGGTGTTAATTCAACCATGACATAATGTTTTTAATTTGTATTACTGTTTTTCTCACCTTTATGACGCAGGTTTTTTTAATGGTTACAAAAAAAAACAAAAATTTGCATAAATAGATCCAAATTTGTAACCGTCAGGGAGGAGTTACGTCATATATTTGTAAAATGGAGTACAGGGAAGACGAATATTACATTGGCAGGGTCCTCGACGGCAATACAGACGCTTACGGGTTTCTTGTGGAGAAGCACAAAAACCTTGCCTTTACCATTGCCCTTCGTATTGCCGGAAACAGGGAGGATGCCGAGGAGATAGCCCAGGATGCCTTTGTAAAAGTTTACCGTTCATTGAAAAATTTCAGGGGCAAGGCGAAATTTACCACATGGCTTTACCGTATTGTTTATAACACGGCGGTTTCAAAAGTAAGGATAAAAAAAAGATATGTACCCATAGATGAGGCCGGCAGGGGGGATATATACGAAAAGCTTGAAAAGCCGGAAGAGGAGGTGAGCAGTGAAAAGGAAAGGAAAATGAAAGCCCTTGAGAAGGCAATGGAAGTTTTGCCGGATGATGAAAAAATATTGGTTCAGCTATATTACTACAGTGAGACTCCCGTAAAGGAGCTTGCAAAAGTGGCGGGCATTTCACAGGCAAATGTAAAGGTTAAGCTTTTCAGGGCAAGGAAGAAGCTTTATGAAGAAATTCAGAGAAACAATGAGATATATGCATAATAAATTATCAACTATGAGCAGGCTTGATGGAAAGGAAGATAAATTTTTAAGGGACCTTTTCCGTGAAACCGGGCACAAGCAGGCTTCAGAGGATTTCACCGGTAAGGTTATGGAAAGGGTGCGGTTAGAGACGGTCAAAAAGGAAGAACCCTGGATTGCCAGTGAATGGGTGCTCTTTTTTGTTGCCGCCGCCTCTTTGGCCGCCCTCTGGGTTTTCGGTAGTCTGATACCGGGGTTTGAAGGTGTTTTAAAAACTTTTGCCGGGAGTGCCGGTATCCTCGAGGAGGGTTTCAGCAGGCTTTTTTCATATGCCGGCTTCAACGGATATTTTATTTTTGTTGCTGCTGCCGTTTTACTTCCCCTGTTGCTTGATTATTTTTTGAGGCAGCTGCAAAAAAAGGATGTTAAAGTCCGTATCCCCTGAAAATCAAGCCTCCAGGAACATGGTCCGGCTCTGGTGAGAACGGGGCCGGATTTTAAAAATTCTGTTTTTTTGCCTGTTCAGTTCATTTTTGTCAAATCTTCTTTGCTATTAAGGGAAATTTAATTTAGGTTTGGGCTGGTATTGAAAACAGTCCAAAATTTTTCATTGTGAAGAGCCTTTCAGATTCTGAAATTTATTATGGTATTCGCAATAAAGACAATGATGTTTTGGAATATCTGTATAAAAAATTTTTCCCTTATATCCTTAAAGTTGTAAAAGAAAGCGGGGGAGATGAGCATGATGCCCGTGATCTGTTCCAGGATGCGGTAGTTGCCATCTACAAGCAGGTCCGCGATGACAAGGTTCGCATAAGAGAGTCTTTTTCGGCATATTTTACAGTAATGTGCAGGTACCTCTGGTATGATGCAAAGGGTAGTAATGCCTCAACAAAGGAGGTCCTTCAAACCCGGCTGAGAGATAATGTTGAAGTGGCATCTGAGCAGGAAGAGCCTTATGAAGACAGATCAAAGCATATTGCCGGGGATCTTCAGCTCCGCAGGGAAAAAATATACCAGAGGTGCTACCGGAAGTTGGCAACCGACTGCAAAAAGGTTCTTACAATGTTTTACAGGAAACACTCCTATGTTCAAATAGCCTGCAGGATGGGCTATGCCAGCAGCGGTTATGCAAGGAGAAAAAAATACCTTTGCTGGAGGCACTTAATGGATCTTATCAAAAATGACAAGGAATACAAAAATCTCACGGAAGGGAGAGAGAGTGAAGAGTGATCCCGGTCATTTTCTGCGGCGCCTGAGAGTGTAAACCAGGACACCCACGGCAATGAGGGCACCAATTCCTCCAATCACTCCCCGGCTCAGGTAAGGAGATTTTACAGCACTGCGGGGGTTACCTATGCATACGTAGCCTCCCCAGAAATAAGGATGCGCTCTAAGCATATCGGCATTATCAAGAAACTCCAGCCTTGCATGCCTCAATGCTTCATCTGTGCGCTTTCCATTTCTTATGTGAGAGTAAAAATTTTCCATTATCCCTACACCCGACTTGTCTTCAATCTCCCAAAGAGTCATTACTATGGAAGGAACTCCCGCATAAAGGAAACCCCGTGCCAGACTCATTATGCCTTCTCCTTTAAGCAGTTTCCCGTAACCGCTGTTGCAGGAGCTCAGCACCGCAAGTCTGGCGTTGAGCCTGAGATTGTAAATTTCATATGTGTTCAGCAGTCCGTCTTCGGCCTCAGATTCTCCGGTATCGGAGAATGCCAGCTTTGAGAACATGGGGTTCTCATCGTCTATTATCGTGTGCATTGCAAGGTGAATGAAACGGTAATGGGGTGCATTGCTTTTGAAATTTGTATTGCAGGCATCTTCGTCCAGCAGTGCTTTGCCGCCGAATATATCGGCGGCCATCTGCGCCTCCTCCCTTGCACCCGGAAGAGGGGTAAGTGTTTGCCGGGCCAGGCGGTAACGGTTAACTTCATCCGGGGAGTCTTCGTTATCCATCCCTTCGTACATAGGGGCGAACGCTATCATGTCGCTTGCGCTTTCGGTGCCGTGCCCGAGGGTTTCTGTCCATATCGTAGCCGAGTATGCATAGCTCAGGGGATGTTCCCTTAATAGGTAAGGAAGGGTTGCATAGTTTGGCTCGCCTTGTTCGTTGTTTTCGGTTGTAAGCAGCTCGTAGGGAAAGTAGGAGAGAACGCTGGAGGGTATAATTATCAGTTTTTTGTTCTTTATTCTGGACTGAAAAGGCTCTATCAGTGTCTTGTAGAGTCGGTAGGAAGTTTCGTTGAATTTTTTGAAGCTTGCCCTTGCATCAGTTGAAACTGAGCTGAAGTTCATTATGTCAAGAAAATCTTGCACGGTTTCCTCAAGATTGTATGAAAATTCAACATTTTCCCATTGGGCGCCCTTTTTATCGATCAAAAATATGTGTACCGCGGAATCGCCTGTGCTGTATGACAAAAGAACCTCATCTTTTGAAAGGTGGGATTTGACAGTGCTTATGCAGGTGATACGCGGATCATATTTAAGGTTGAAATATTCTGGATATTCCTCCTCAAGCTGCTCTTCAAGGCTTTGTATTTGCCCGTTCAGCTCGAATATTCTTTTTTCCCAGTTGGCAATTCTCTGTTCGTTCGGTTTTGTTTTCTGCCTTTCTTCATATACAAGCTCCCTGTAAGCGGTAAGGGTCCGTTTCAGATTTTCTTCCTCTTCCCTTAATGATTTGGGAACACCGCCAAACTCCAGGGCTTCAATATTCCGCATTGATGCAAGCAGTACAGCAGCCTTGCTTCTTTCGGAAAAATTAAATCCCTTTTCAAGGTGATCAGGATTTCCCGATTTTCTGTAGAGTTGCTTTGCCGCATTCATTGCCCGGGGATAGATGTCGGTTTCGCTTTGCGAGAGTTCGAGACGGCTTTCTTCGGTCTGGTATCCCATTCTCAAATATTCCAGTACTTCTATAGCTTTGTCGTAAGCTTCAATGCTGTATTGAAGGTATCTGGAATTATCCTCTTTTTCTCCCAGCAATTTTAAAACATTGGCCTTACGTGAGAGCGTTTCATAGAAGTAGGCTTCTGAGATTACATCTTCCCTTTCCGGATTATCCCCCCAATATCCTGATTTGTAATCTGTGCTCACAGCAATAAGGGATTGCTGGTACATACCTGCGGCCGTATGAAGCTGGTCAAGCTCTTCGTAAACCCCTCCGATATTCATCAGTATTCTGGACTTGATGGGACTTCTTTCGCCAAAGTTATGCGAGGCTACTTCGAGGGCTTTTTCATACAATTTCATTGCCCTTTCATAATCGAGGGTAACGTTGGCATGCAAAAGTCCGTAATTGAGGTAATTGTTTGCAAGTCCGCCCCACATCTCCCCGCGCCTTTCAATGGTTGATTCTATGGCCATATCAAAATAACGGGCCGACTCTTCGGCATTTTCCATATAGTAGTGGCTTACCGCGAGGTTACCTGCAGGCACCCTTATTGCCGAAGGGGAGTGTTTTTCCCTTATCCTGAGTGATCTTTCATAATAATCTATTGCTTTTTTTTGTTCGCCCTGTTCGCTGTAAAGCAGTCCGATATTATTGTAAAGTGATGCCAGCCAGTTCGGGTTCTCCTCATGTGCTTCAAAAATTGCAAGTGCTCTTTGGTAGTGCTGGAGGGCGGTAGAAAAGTCGCGCTCCTGCCGGAGTATATTACCCTGATTCTGGTAAACAGCTCCCAGGTTAATGTGGTCCGAGCCGTAATTCTCCTCCAGGATTACCTGGGCTGAATCGTAATACTTAACCGCCTCCCTGCGCCTTAAGAGTACTCGGTTTACTACGCCAAGATTGGAATAAACCCCTGCAATTTCCGAAGCTTCTGTTTCTGTCATGTCCCTGTATTTATTCAGGGCTTTAATAAATGAGATGGTTGCCTCTTCAAAAAGGCCCTCGTTGGATTGGCTGAAACCTTGACTGTAATATTGGAGTGCTGAATCTGCAATTGATTCTTCATCCGATTCATTTGCCCGGAGATCCTTTGAATATCCATAAAATGAGAAGAGCCCAATGGCAACAAAAATTAATGTGTAAAAAACAAACCTGGTGCAAAAATTTTTAAGGGCTTTCTTTCTCATAACGGAAAACAGGATTAAGCTGATTTTTCCCCTCCAAACATATTAAAATTTTTCGATTTATTCTGATTGCTTTGCAATATATTTGTTTTTAAGCTTATAAATATATATTTTGCCTTAATAAGATGTTGTTCGACCAATTTTAGTTTTTGGTCGAATCAGAAAGGGTGAAAACTTTACGGTCATTCCGCATAAAACACAATTTTTACAGGCATTCTTCAAGTCTCATGTTTACAACAAAATAGCAATTGTGCTTATTTAGAACACATTAAAACTTTTCTCTTTTTTTTTGTCACAAATTTCGGGTTTTCCCACAGTTAAGTGAAATCAAAATTAACTGGAAAATTAACAGAAATAACATTAAAATATTAACCTGAAATTTTTTAAGTCATGAAAACTACAGACAACTTTTTCAGCCTTCTTGCCGGACTTCCCGGTGAAACAGTTTTGACCCGCAACGAGCTCAGAGCAATAAAAGGTGGCAGCACAAACGGATTGCCTGCCGGAGAAGATGAGGATATTTTAATACCCCCGCCGGATCATGATGAAGAAAAAGATGACGAAGATGAAGATGAGGGTGGAGACGATAACGAGGATTAAATAAAACAGACTTCGGATAAAGCGATTCTTTTAAAACGGGAGACGCCGGCATAAACTGAGACCTGAGCCGGCTTCCCGTTTGGAAGAGCAAACCGGTTTGCACTTAAAGTGTTCTGGTGCAATACTTAACCGGAGGGAAGTTATTTGAATTGGTTTTTAAGCTGCATTGTTTGGGGTTGGCCTGAAGCCTCTCTGGCTTCTTTGGTGGATTGCAGGTTAAATAATGCGGTTGAGCTGACCGGGCTGGTGTGTAAAGACTGTAATGGTTTTGTTGCTGAAAGGAACCGTGACAGTTGGCCTGGCCGGATCAAACCGCCCGGAACATTTTGCGTAATAATAATTGGCACCCTGTAAGCCCAAAGTAGTCCTGCATTTGTTAAAAGGGCAACTTTTTTGGGCGAATGAGGTAAATAAAGTAAAGGGTATAATTTTGGCTGGAAAAGAAATAAAATATGGAAAATTCCAAGTATAAATTAATGTTCAAAACCTTTTTAAAATGAAAAAAAAGCTTAATTATCAGGCGTTTATTGACAAATTCCTGAACGGCGAAATGGAGGGTGAAGAACTTCAGTGGTTCAGAGGGGAAATGGAGGTTAACCCACGCCTCTCTGAAGAGGTGAGGCTTCAGCAGGAGGTTAGTGAAGCTATCGTCGATGAGGATGTAATGGAATTGCGTGATCAGATGAGCAGGTTGTTTGACAGTGATCGCAGGACCATCAAGGAAGAAAGCGGAAAGAGGGTCAGCCCGACCGTTGTCAAGCTGGCAGCCGCTTCCATGATTGCCGTATTGATGGCGATCGCATCGTTGTTCCATTTTTACGGGCACAATGATGCCACGGAAGATCTTTTCTCCATGCACTATGAAACATATGATGGTGTGATGAATGTGCGTTCAGGGGATGCCCATGTGGATGAAATTATGACCGGTGCAATTATGAAGTACGAGAACGGAAAGTTCGAAGAGGCTGCTTCAATGTTTGAAGATGTGCTCAAAGCCGACCCGGGTAATGTTGCATCCAGGTTCTATGCCGGAATTTCCCATATGGAAACGGAAAGGTATCAAAAAGCCTCCGGAATGCTAACCGAGGTAATTGATCACAATGATAACCTTTTCGTGGAGAATGCAAGGTGGTATCTCGGACTCTGCTATCTGAAGATGGAAAACCCGGAAAAGGCCAGGGAGCAGTTTGGCTCTTTAGCCGAAGGTGAAGGATTTTACAGTGATGAGGCGGCAAAGATACTTGACAGGCTCCGGGAAAACGGATAGGTTCCTGTTCCGTCGCGGTTATGCAAGGATAAGGAAAAGTAAATCTTTGTAAATCTTCCCGCGTATTGCATCTTGAGCTTGAGAGATCCGCTTAAGGTGTGTGTGAATAAAATTAAAAGGAGTATGCCAATTTATAGTGAAAACAGTAAGCTATTATCTTCCATAAAGGAGCTGAAGGAGGAGCTCGAGAGAAAAAACAGGGAGTTCGACTGCATCAGGTCGGTTTTTCTCTCCAATGTTTCTCACGAGATCAGAACTCCCATGAATGCAATTGTCGGTTTTGCAAATTTGCTGGCGGATGATGATATGAGTGTAGAGGATAAAAAGGAATTTATTCGCCATATCAATGATAACAGTGAAATGCTCCTGAGATTGATAGATAATATGATAGATCTGACAATGCTGCAGTCGGGAAAAATTAAGCTTGAAAATAAAAGTTTCTCCATTAACTCGTTAATAGATGAGCTTTGCAGTGATTACAGGAATTCTGAAACTGTCAGAAGCAAAGGATTGCAGATAATGACCTCGGCAAAGCGGGACAACCCCGCGGAAGCTGTAAGTGATCCGCGCCGCCTTAAATCTGCAATGCAGCATCTTATAGACAGCGCCATAAGGAATACCCAGGAAGGATTCGTCAAGTTCGGTTACTTCATGGAAGAAAACAGCCTTCACTTTTTTATAAGATATACCGGATGTGCATTTGATCTTGACGAATTTCAGGGAGATCCCGTAGATGCTCAGGATTATACGGGAAGTATGAACAACTCCGGCCTTTCGGTTGTAATTGCAAAAAGTATTGTGGAGATAATGAGAGGCAGTGTGTGGAGTGAAAACGGGATAAAAGATCATCCTGCACTGCACTTTACAATACCTTTTAAAAAGAGTACAGGATTAATGAACAGGTTCTATAAACTTGGAATTAAAACACGAAAAAATATAGCAATTTAAAAATATAACCGTTTCATATTTTATTTGTTAAGGTTGCCGGCAAGTTTTTCCATGAGTTGTCTTTCCGTTATCAGCACTCGCCTGATTTAATGCCGGCAACCTTTTTTTTCCCAACAGTTGGATTTTTCAAAAATACCTGACTATATTTAGCCTCAAATTATTTCAGTTTTCATAAATGGGCTTTCCGCATTATAAGCAACCCGATGCAATGGATTGCGGTCCTACCTGCCTGAGGATGGTGGCCGCATTTTATGGTAAACGATACTCCCTGGCAACTCTTCGCGACAGGAGCTATATAACGCGCGAAGGTGTCAGTCTTCTCGGTATCAGTCAGGCCGCCGAAAGTATAGGTTTCAGGACCCTGGGAGTTAAGCTAACTTTTGAGCAACTCACCCGCGAAGCCCGGCTTCCTGCGATTGTTCACTGGAATCAGGACCACTTTGTTGTACTCTTTAAAGTCACCGGCAAAAAGGGGAGAGAAAAGCTTCATGTGGCGGATCCCGCCGGGGGGATTGCCCGGTTCACCCGTGAGGAGTTTATGCGTTGCTGGGCCTCAACTGCAGAAGAGGATCGCGAAAAAGGGATTGTCCTGCTGCTTGAGCCGACACCTGATTTTCATGCGGCTGAAGATGACAAAAAAAACAAATCTTCTTTCGGCTTTCTCTTTTCTTATCTCTCCCCCTACAGGAAGCTGGTTGTTCAGCTTTTTCTGGGTCTGCTCCTGGGCAGTTTGCTGCAGCTAATATTTCCTTTTCTCACGCAAAGTATTGTCGACTACGGTATAGGGAACCAAAATATCAGCTTTATCTATCTGGTTCTCATTGCACAATTGGTGCTGACAGTCAGCAGGGCTTCGGTCGACTTTATACGCAACTGGATACTCCTGCATATCGGGGTGCGTATCAATATATCACTGATATCAGACTTTCTTATTAAGCTAATGAGATTGCCCATGAAATTTTTTGATACAAAGCTCACGGGCGATCTTCTTCAGCGTATAGGTGACCACAGGCGTATAGAGACTTTCCTTACGGGCACTACACTCAGGATACTTTTCTCCTTTGTAAATCTTTTCATATTCGGACTGGTTCTTTTGTACTACAACAGGCTTATTTTTGCAGTTTTTTTTATCGGCAGCGCATTGTATGCCGGGTGGGTATGGATATTCCTGAAAAGAAGGGAGGAACTCGACTATAAAAGGTTTACACAGCAATCGGCGCACCAAAGCAACCTTATTCAGCTTATACAGGGCATGCAGGAAATAAAGCTGCAGGGTTGCGAACAACAAAAAAGGTGGGAGTGGGAACAGATCCGTGCACGGCTTTTCCGGATCAGTGTAAAGGGACTGGCTCTGAGGCAATATCAGCGATCGGGGGCACTTATTTTGAATGAGATGAAAAATATCTTTATTACCGTGATAGCGGCAACTGCAGTGGTGGAGGGGACAATGACGCTGGGAATGATGCTTGCCGTGCAGTATATAATCGGACAACTTAACAGTCCAATAGAACAGATCATAGGCTTTTTCAATACAACACAGGATGCAAGGATCAGTCTTGAAAGGCTTGGTGAGGTACATAACCGTCCCGATGAAGAGGATCCCGGGGAGTCCAGAATACAGGAAATACCCCCTGCGGCATCGCTGAAGGCAAATTCGCTTTCATTTCAGTATGAGGGACCGGAATCTGAAATGGTGCTTGACGATGTCTCTTTTACAATTCCTAATGGCGGCCAGACAGCCATAGTGGGAACTTCGGGCAGCGGAAAAACCACCCTTATCAGGCTTTTGCTGGGATTTTACCCGCCGGTAAAAGGGGAGATACTCCTGGGTAATAACCGGCTGGATGTGTTCAGCTTGAGAATGTGGCGAAGAAATTGCGGAGTGGTAATGCAGGACGGATATATCTTTTCCGATACAATAGCAGGCAACATTGCACCGGGTGAGGAAAAAATTGATAAGGTGAGGCTGCTCGATGCTGCGCGTACGGCAAATATATCCGATTTTATCGAGGAGCTCCCCCTTGGATACAATACAAAAATAGGAAGTGAGGGCCACGGACTCAGTCAGGGTCAAAAACAAAGACTTCTGATTGCAAGAGCCGTCTACAAGGATCCCTCCTATATCTTTTTCGACGAGGCTACCAATGCTCTGGATGCCAACAATGAAAAGGTTATCATGGAAAACCTGCAGGAGTTTTTCAAAGGGAAAACGGTGGTTTTTGTGGCTCACAGGCTTAGCACCGTCAAGAATGCCGACCATATAGTAGTTCTGGAAAAAGGAAAAGTAGCGGAAACGGGCACTCATAAAGAACTTACAGAAAAACGCGGGGCCTATTATACTCTGGTTAAAAATCAGTTGGAATTGTAAAAAATGAGCTTGTAAAAATTTATGGATCAGACAAATGACAAATCCAACCTGGAGAAAAAAGCGGAAAAGATCACAATCCGCTCCGAAGAGGTTCAGGATATTCTGGGCACTCCGCCCGGATGGCTGGTAAGATGGGGTATAGGAGTAATGTTTGCAGCGGTTATGATAGTACTTCTGGGAAGCGGGTTTTTCATGTACCCCGATACGGTGAAGGCCCCGGTTATAATTACAACCGAAAATCCCCCCTCCGTGATTGCTGCAAGAGCCGGCGGCAGACTGGAAACTATTTTCAATGAGGACGGAAAATCTGTAAACCGTAATGATACTCTTGCAGTGATTGAAAACCCGGCAAGCTACAGGGATGTTTTCAGATTGCGCACTATTTTAAAAGAACTTAATTCTAAAGAGAGGCCGGAGGAGTTTTTGTTGAATTTTTCCTTTCCCGGCGATATGGTCCTCGGTGAGATACAGCCAGCATACAACCGCTTGCTGAAGGCTTCCCTGGAATATCGGCTGTTTGACCGCCAGGATCTGTATGCAAAAAAAATAGGCGCACTTGAAGATGAGCTGAAAGAGTATGAAGATTATCACAATATTTTGAAGTCAAGGGAAAGGCTTGTATTGGAGGAGCTTGATCTGATCAGAAAACAGTTTGCAAGGGATTCGGCCCTTTATGCAAACGATGTTATTTCCTCCTCCGACTATGAAAAGGCCCGCTCTGAAGTGCTGGCTGCAGAAAAGGAGGTGGAGTCGGCCAGGGTGTCTCTTTCAAATGCCGCCGTTACCATTGCCCGGCTTAAACATAATATAACCGATACCATGATGGAGGAGGAGGAGAGACGGCAGGATCTGCTGACCGAGCTTAACGGCTCACTCAGGCAACTTGAAAGCTCCATAGCCGAATGGGAAAGGAAGTACCTTATGGTTGCAACTACAGACGGTGTACTGAATTATGTGATGACATGGAGCGAGCTTCAGGAAGTAAGGGCAGGGGACCCGGTTTTCACAGTTGTGCCACGGGAAATGGGAGAGCTTCAAGGCAGGCTCATTCTTCCCCAAAGAAGGGCCGGGAAGGTTAGTCCCGGACAAAGGGTCAACATAAAGCTCGACGGGTATCCCTTTATGGAGTACGGCATGCTGGAGGCACGGGTGGAATCTATTTCCAGCGGACCCCTGGAGGGTGGATTCCCTGTAGTATTGTCGCTTACAAAGGGAGCCGTGACTTCGTATGGTTATGAATTGGAGGTTGTGAGAGAACTTTCAGGGGAGGCCGAGATCACTACCGAGGAGATGAGCCTTCTGGAACGCCTGGTGAGTCCAATACGCCACCTGCTGAGACACCATATTCGGGATGCTGAAAATCAGACAAGCGCCGAAAAGAATGTTCGTTGATCTTGTTTGTCCGGGTTTTTTATTCTCCATTTAAACTGTATCTTATTTTTAACGTTTTACAGTAAATTTTTTTATTTTTGAAGGATTATTTTCCCCCGATTTCTAATCAATTTAAAATATATTCAAAATGACAAAAGCGAAATATGTATATACCTTTGGAAACAGGCAGGCTGAGGGTAATGCTGAAATGAAGGACCTGCTTGGCGGAAAAGGTGCAAATCTGGCCGAAATGAGCCGTATCGGTATTCCGGTGCCGCCCGGTTTTACAATAACCACAGAAGCTTGCGTGCAGTACAACAAAATTGGCAAGGAGGAAATTCTCTCGCTTATAAAGGGGGAGGTTGAAGAGGCTGTCAAATATGTTGAAGAGATTATGGGTACCAGCTTCGGCACCAACGACAACCCGTGCCTGCTTTCAGTGCGTTCCGGTGCAAAAGCTTCAATGCCCGGTATGATGGATACTGTTTTAAACCTGGGAATGAATGACGATGCAGTAAAAGGACTTATAGCCAAAACCGGGAACGAAAGGTTTGCGTGGGACAGCTACAGGCGATTTATACATATGTACGCTGATGTGGTGATGGGACTCAAGCCGGAAACCAGGGAGGACCAGGATCCCTTCGAGGAAATACTCGAAGACCTTAAGGAGAAGAAAGGTGTAGAAAAGGATATAGATCTTACTGCGGAAGATTTTAAGCAACTGGTTACCCAATACAAAAAAATAGTAAAGGAGAGATTGGGCAGGGACTTC
This sequence comes from Bacteroidota bacterium, assembly GCA_003554865.1. GTDB lineage: Bacteria > Bacteroidota > Bacteroidia > Bacteroidales > PUMT01 > PUMT01. Next base: position 94,081 of record PWHJ01000050.1, read on the forward strand.
CCCACCGACCCGTATGAGCAGCTATGGGGTTCAATTATCGCGGTTTTCGACAGCTGGAACAACCCGCGTGCCACCTATTACCGCAAGCTGAACAATATACCCGCCGAATGGGGTACCGCGGTTAATGTACAGGCAATGGTCTTTGGAAATATGGGCAAAAATTCGGCAACCGGCGTAGGCTTTACCCGTGATGCTGCAACTGGTGAAAATGTCTTCAACGGCGAATATCTTATAGATGCCCAGGGGGAAGATGTGGTGGCAGGAACAAGAACACCGCAACAGATCACCAGGGAAGGCTCCCTGCGCTGGGCCAGGCTGGCCGGAGTTCCGGAGGAAACCAGAAAAGAGGAGTACCCCTCTCTGGAGGAGTGTATGCCGGAATTGTACAACGAGCTTTATGAAATACAGGATAAGCTTGAGCAACATTATAAGGATATGCAGGACCTGGAATTTACCATCCAGGAAGGAAAGCTTTGGCTGTTGCAGACAAGGAACGGTAAACGAACCGGTGCCGCCATGGTGAAGATAGCAATTGATATGCACAAGGAGGGACTCATTGACGAGCCAACGGCCGTTCTCAGGTGCACCCCAGCCAGGCTAGATGAGCTTCTTCACCCTGTATTTGACAATAATGCTCTTCAGAACTCACAGGTGATTGCAAAAGGATTGCCGGCTTCGCCGGGAGCTGCCACGGGTCAGATCGTCTTTTTTGCTGAAGATGCTGAAAAGTGGCATGCCCAGGGGAATGACGTATTGCTGGTGAGGGTGGAAACATCCCCTGAAGACCTTAAAGGGATGAACCTTGCCAGGGGCATTCTTACCGCCCGTGGCGGTATGACTTCCCACGCGGCAGTTGTTGCAAGGGGAATGGGTAAATGCTGCGTTTCCGGGGCGGGCAAGCTGCAGATAAACTACAGGGAAAAGACTGTGACTGTTGACGGGAAGGTCTACAGGGAAGGAGACTGGCTGTCGCTGAACGGAACCACCGGAAATGTTTACGAGGGGAAAATACCCACGATCGATCCCAAACTGACAGGAAGCTTCGGCGAGCTTATGGAGCTTACCGACAAGTTTGCACGTATGCATGTGAGAACCAATGCCGATACACCCAATGATTCAGGTGTTGCGCGTAATTTCGGTGCAAAGGGGATCGGACTTTGCCGCACGGAGCATATGTTCTTCGAAGGTGACCGTATCAGCCTTATGCGCCAGATGATACTGGCGGATGATGAAAAGGGGCGCCGCAAGGCCCTGGAGAAACTTCTTCCTGTTCAGCGCTCCGATTTTGAAGGGATATTTGAAGCGATGCAGGATTTACCCGTTACCGTACGTCTTCTGGATCCGCCGCTGCACGAGTTTGTACCTCATGAGGAGGCAAACCAGGAAGAGATGGCCAAAGAGATGGGAGTCTCTCCCGAGCATGTAAAAAACAGGGTCAATTCCCTGCATGAGTTCAATCCGATGCTCGGTCACCGCGGCTGCCGCCTGGGCAACACCTATCCCGAAATTACCGAAATGCAGGCAAGGGCAATTATCGAGGCGGCAATGAACCTGAAGAAGAAAAATATAAAGGCCATTCCCGAAATAATGATACCCCTTACAGGTACCGTTGAGGAGATGGAAATGCAGGAGCGGATCGTACGCAGTACAGCCCAGGAGGTTTTCGAAGCTTACGGCGATACTATTGAATACCTTGTAGGTACAATGATCGAGGTTCCTAGGGCTTGCCTTACGGCCGACAAGATTGCCGGCGCAGCGGAATTTTTCTCTTTCGGGACGAACGATCTGACCCAGATGACCTACGGATATTCAAGGGACGATGCAGGCCCGTTCCTGGAGGTGTACCTTCGCGAAGGTATTCTCAGGGATGACCCGTTCCAGGTGCTGGACCAGGAGGGTGTGGGACAGCTTGTGGATATGGGTGTCCAAAGGGGAAGAAAAGCCAAAAAGGATCTTAAAATTGGCATATGTGGCGAACATGGGGGCGAACCTTCATCGGTGGAGTTTTGTCACCGTGTGGGAATGGACTATGTCAGCTGTTCCCCGTACAGGGTGCCTGTGGCCAGACTGGCTGCCGCTCATGCGGCTATTAAGGATATGGTCTGATTGACAGTGTTTAATTAACAGCTCTTTTAAGATATAAAATTCAAGGCGGTACTTTCTCCCGGTACCGTCTTTTTTTTTATTGATATATTGTGTTTTAGTGTAACAGATTTGTTATTTTTGAAAAAAACCTAACCGTAAAATATAATTTCTGTTATGAGCGAAAGTGAGTTACTTAAACCATTAAAGGTCAATTTGTCGGCCTACGGCATTCAAGACCCCGAAAAAATCTACCACAATCTTTCCTATGATGATCTTTTCATTCACGAGACAGATCCCTCTCTTGAGGTATTTGAAAAAGGATTTGTAACCAACAAGGGAGCCGTGGCGGTTGATACCGGAGAATTTACCGGACGCTCGCCAAAAGACAAGTACATTGTAAGGGAACCCTCCTCGGAAAAGAATATATGGTGGAAAACCCCCGAGCGAAAGAGTTCCGACAATAAACCCATCTCACCTGAAATATGGGAGCATCTGAAAAAACTTGCCCAAAAACAGCTCTCGGGCAAAAAACTCTATGTTCAGGATGCCTTTGCCGGGGCAAATCCAGATACGCGGATAAGAATAAGGGTGATTACCGAGGTGGCCTGGATGGCCCACTTTGTGAAAAATATGTTTATAAGGCCCACCGACAAGGAGCTAGAAGATTTTGAACCCGATTTTGTAATGCTCAATGCCTGTAAAACCACCAACCCGCAATGGAAAGAGCAGGGCCTGAACAGTGAAGTGTTTGCGGCTTTCAATATAGGTGAAGGTATGGCAGTTGTCGGCGGTACATGGTATGGCGGGGAGATCAAAAAAGGTTTTTTTTCCATTATGAACTATTTTCTGCCCCTGCAAAATATTGCATCGATGCACTGTTCGGCAAATATGGGTAAAAGAGGGGATACTGCCATAATGTTCGGCCTTTCCGGAACGGGCAAAACAACACTTTCTGCAGATCCCAAGCGGAAGCTTATAGGCGACGATGAACACGGATGGGATGATGACGGCATTTTTAATTTTGAAGGGGGATGCTATGCAAAAGTGATCAACCTCAGCAAGGAGAATGAACCTGACATTTACAATGCCATTAAAAGGGATGCTTTGCTTGAAAATGTGGTTTATGATGAAAAAACCGGTGAAATTGATTTCACAGACAGCTCAAAGACAGAGAACACCCGTGTGTCTTATCCCATTTACCACATTAAAAATATTGTAAAGCCTGTTTCAAAAGGAGGGCATCCGGAAAGTATAATCTTTCTTACATGTGATGCATTCGGTGTTTTGCCTCCCGTTGCGAAGCTGACGCGCGACCAGACAATGTACCATTTCCTGAGCGGATACACTGCCAAAGTGGCGGGCACAGAACGCGGCATTACAGAGCCCAAGCCCACTTTTTCCGCAGCTTTCGGTGCAGCTTTCCTTCTTTTGCACCCGACCGTCTATGCAAAAGAGCTTGCCAGAAAGATGGAAGCGCACAACTCGAAGGCATATCTGGTCAATACCGGCTGGACAGGGGGAAGCTACGGTGTTGGAAAGCGTATTGACATACCTTCAACCCGCGCGATAATTGACGCAATACACGAGGGCTCAATACTTGAAGCGGAATTTGAGACAATGCCGGTTTTCAACCTGCAGATACCAAAATCCCTGAAGGGAGTTGATTCCCGTATTCTCAATCCGCGTAATATGTGGGAGAACAAGGATGAATACGATCGCACGAGTGTAGAACTTGCAAAGAAATTTATAGCCAATTTTGAGATGTTCACCGACTCGGAGGAGGGAATGCGCCTGATTTCGGCCGGACCGAGCATTTAGTCCTTTTTTTGGGTTTAACCGGCACGGCAGGTGCTGCCTATGCCGGTTAAACTTATATCAGGTGTATTTTTTTGGACTTGTTGCCTTTGAGCGGCCACCTGCCTTACCGGTAAAGAATTTTCAGCTGCAGCCGGCAGTATTCAAAGAGCAGGATATATATGCGGATTAGTTTTTCAAGGATTCCCCGCTAAAATATTTCTTCTCTCTTATTCGTAGTATATTTTGATTTTATTTGGGTTTTTTATAAATTGCTGATAATACACAGCCAGGATCTGCCATGAGTAAATCCCGTAATTTTTTACAATAACTGCCAGGCAGGTATAATTTTTTAGGTTATAAAAAAGGTAATCTAAAATCAGGAGGGAATGATATGAGGTATTACGTGCTTTCCCATATAATGAAAGATATACTCAAAAGCAAATTTACCCGGAAGTATCTTTTAAATCAGTTTGACAAGAGCCTTTATAATGCACTGGTGAAAAATGCCACAAGAAACCTTGTGGAAACCCAGAAAAAAAAGTATCATTTTCTCTCAACAATGCTTAAGGCCTCTGTCAGCAACCTTGAAAAAGGGTATTTTTCCGAAAAGGTCTTCAGGCGAATAATAAATGTGCTGGTTGAAAATGCTTTTCTTGCAAAGGAAAAGTATAAGGACAAGCTTGAGCAATTCAGGGAAGAGTATGGTGATTATCCTCCCACATTTTTGGTGGTTTCTCCTACTCAGGCATGCAATCTCACCTGTGAGGGCTGTTATGCTGCCTCAGGTACAGAAGCAAAACCGTCTATTCCCTATCATATTTTCGACCGTATAATATCAGAGGCCAGGGACAAGCTGCACAACCGCTTTATTACAATCAGCGGAGGCGAGCCTTTTATATACAAAAGTGAGGGTAAAACACTGATGGATATATTTGAAAAGTATAATGACATGTTTTTCCTTGTCTATACCAACGGAACCCTCATCACACAAGAGCTGGCCGAAAGAATGGCCGGGGCGGGTAACGTTACACCGGCTATTTCCGTTGAGGGGTTTGAGAAGGAGACGGATGCGCGCCGCGGAGAGGGAACGCACCGCCGGGTTCTGCAGGCCTTTGAGAACCTCAGAAATGCCGGAGTGCCTTTCGGTATATCTGTTACTGCCACAAGCGACAATGCCGGTATTCTGCTTGATGATAAGTTCTATGAATACTTTTTTGACAGGGAAAGGGCCATATATATGTGGCAGTTCCAGCTTATGCCAATAGGAAGGAGCAACAAGGCTTTTGAGAAGATGGTTCCGCCGGAAAAACGTGTGGAGCTTTACAGGAAGTGGGACGAGATGATAACCAATGAAAAGTATTGTGTGGCCGATTTCTGGAACAGCGGTGTTCTTTCAAACGGCTGCCTTGCATACGGAAGAAGGGGAGGATATCTCCACATTGACTGGAACGGCAATATTATGCCCTGTGTTTTTGTCCCTTATTATGTAGATAATATCTATGATCTTTACAATAACGGAAAAACCCTTGTGGATGCCCTCTTTTCCGATTTTATGAAAAACGGGCGTAAGTGGATAGACGATTATGGTATGCGCAATCCGAAAGAAGCTAAAAACTGGCTGATGCCCTGTTCCATACGCGATCATTATGCAAATTTCAGAGAGAATATCCTGCCTGAAAATGCCAAACCGGAAAATGAGCAGGCGCGCGAATCCCTTGAGGATGATAACTACTACAAGAACCTGGTTCTATACGACGATAGACTGGAAGAGCTAACCGGTGATATTTGGGAAAAGGAATACCTGAAGAAAGAGAGCACGGTTGAGCAAAACCGTTAAACAGTCCGGTTTTATCCCACAATTGGACTACCTGCCGGAAAAAAATAAGCCGGTCCCGCCCTGTTATAATGACAGGGCGGGGCCGGCTTTATCTTTTGTTTCAGTCTTCGAGCAGTCCGCTGTAGGCCTGACGAACCATCCGGTCGAAGCTTTCATAAAGCCCTGTCATGCTATCGTAGTCTGGTTTGCCCTTGCTGCGCCACTCTTCCATCTCCTCTCTGGTAATATTGTAAATATTCCGGCTCACATTCAGAAGCTGCTGGGTTATGCCCGTATTGTCGGCATTAAAGGCTTTCGTGGTGTTGATATAGTATTGTGTAGACCCTCTTCTGGAAGGTGTCATCAGCCTTTTCACTTTCAGTGCATAATCGCATATCTCTGAATTCTCCTCCCCGGGAGCTGTTACTACTTCAGGAAGATCACCCTCAGGTGTAAGCCATACGGGAATGGCAACCGATCCGAGGGGGAAGCCGACCATTGACCACATTGTGGTCAGCAGGGGAGACTCTTCCTCTTTAACTCCCTGTACAACAAGCGATGATGTTGATGTAAAACGGTTGATGCAATCCTGGAAATACATATAATTATCCTCTCCCTCCGCAGGCATATCTTCTCTGGCATTTTCACCGGTCAGCGAATTTTCCAGCGATATCATCGCCTCCTCAATCAAAAATGGCAGTGAAAGGTTGCCTTCTCCGGAAGCGTTGTAAAACATTTTCTCGGCCGTGCCGAAACGGATATAGCCGGCACCTTGATTAGCTTCCCCGTCAAACGAATAATTGGTTCTGACTATGTAGCCGTGCGGGGCCACTCTTTTGTCGTTAACATCAAAGCGGGTGTAGGTGTGATCTCCCGTTTCAAAAAAAGCTGCTCCCCCTTCTGCATCAATCACTCCGAAGTTCGACCTGACGTTGCGCGGACGGGGGTAATCCTCGATGAATTGCTCAAATTCCTCAACCGTTGCACATTCCATAAGTGCCTCTTTCATGAAGATACCGTTATTGGCACCGTCCCCCTCAATATTGTAGGAGAGGGTGTTCATAACGGCAAAGCCTTCACTGTTGAATCCTATCCATATCTTTTCCGGCTCGGCATCTGCGGAGTTGACAAGAGCCACCGCTTCATATTTTCCATCATTTATTACCACTATTTTGTTGTCAAAAGCCTGTGTGTCCCTGTGTTTCCACATCAGGGGACGCCCGTCGGGGGTATGCTCACCGGAGATAATAACTGACGTGCATGTAAAAGCCTGCTGCAGGCTAAACAGGATTGTAACTGCCAAAAAAAATATTCGCTTTTTCATACTATTTATTTTTCAGGGTTATTTTTATTAAATTTTTTTGCTTCCTCCCACAGTTGGTTCATTTCATCCAGGGTCATTTCCCCGAGCGACTTGCCGGCCTCGGTGGTTTTCTCCTCAATATAGCTGAAACGCCTCATGAACTCCTGATTGGTTTTCTCCAGGGCGTTTTCAGGATCTATTCCGTAAAGGCGCCCCGCATTTACAATTGAAAAGAGCAGGTCTCCGAATTCCGATTCTGCCTGCGGCTTGTCACTTTTATCTATTTCATAGCTCAACTCTACAACCTCTTCTATAATCTTCTCCCATATCTCTTCCTTATGCTCCCAGTCGAAACCAACCCCCCTGACCTTCTCCTGTATCCGCTTTGCTTTGATAAGAGAGGGAAGTGAGGCCGGTACACCCGAAAGCAGCTTTTTATCCGTATCCTTTAATTTCAAATGCTCCCAGTTGCTTTTAACCTCTTCTTCATTTTCCGCCTTTACTTTGCCGAAAACGTGCGGGTGACGGGAAACAAGCTTCCGGTTAATACTGTTTATTACATCTGTGATGTCGAAATGCTCTTCTTCCGAGCCTATACGTGAATAGAAAACAATGTGAAGCAAAAGGTCACCCAGTTCATTTTTGACCTCTTCCATATTGCCCTGTGAAATGGCATCGGCAAGCTCGTAAGTTTCCTCGATGGTTAAATTTCTAAGGGTTTCAAAGGTCTGCTTTTTGTCCCACGGACATTTTTCTCTCAGCTCATCCATTATATCAAGGAGCTTTTCAAATGCGGCCAGCTTTTTTTCCATAAAACAGTAAAAAATTTAGCTTATCCTGATAATGCAATATTAAAAAAAACTCTGTTTACCCCGAATTATTCACATATGTTATTATTTATTTTTTGCCGCGGAACTTTACCCTTACATTTGAATTGGTGTCCAGATTGAGCAATTGAGCAATATTCCCTTTGTTGATGGCAACTTCAAGCAAATCAAGAGAATTGAAGAGAGCCAGCATCTCCCCGGGCGAAGTTTCACCGTAAGTTTCATTCAGCCTGGTTATGCGGTAGTGATTGCTTTGAACCAGGATCTCAAAGGAGCGCCCCCGGCCCACCCGCTCAAACAAATCGCGTGTGATATTGGTAATGGCATTTTGATATGAATCGATGTATATGACGCTGCCGGTTATTACATCCTCATCGATAGTGGCACGCCTTGGCGTACTTTTCGAACAGGAGGTGACCCCCTCTCCAAGCTCTGACATATCTTTGCCCGAGGCAAGGTGGCAGGCTGCATAGCAGAAAACCGAAAAGGCCGCGAAAGAGCACCCCTCCCCTTTTTTACCGGTGGTTTCTTCAGTCAGGCCGGTTTTGCCGGCATCGTTTTTTTCACCCTTTGCAGAATTGAGATTTACTATTTTTTCAGCTTCCTTTTTAAATAATAACCCAAAAAGGCCGTTGTCTGCTGCAATGAAAAAATGCCCTTCGTAAAGTGCCGCCAGAAAACGGCCGTTTTCTGAATTTTCACTGTTGACCCATACGGTGTGGACACTACCCCCGGGGAAATGCCGGTAACTGTTTTTCAGGATAAAAGCGGCCTGCGCAATGTTGAAAGTTTCCACCCGGTGTGAAATATCAACTATTGTTGCATTCGGGTAAAGGGAAATTATCTTGCCTTTAACCGCCCCGCAATAGTGGTCGTTTTTATTCCAGTCGGTTGTTAACGTTATTACTGGCATTTGGGCACCAAAGGTCTTGTCGGTTAGAATATTCGGGATTGAGTTAAAAAAAAATGAAAAAAATGTGATTATTTTTGCAGATCAAAAGTAATTATAATTTGACAATTTTTATGACTGAACATCTCATATATTTGGAAGGTGTCGATCCGGTATCCCTCTACGGAGTAAACAACAGTTTGCTTGACAGGATAAAAGCCTTTTTCCCCAGGCTGAAAGTGGTGGCAAGAGGCAATGAATTGAGGGTTTACGGAGAAGAGGAAGAGATCATGAGGTTTGAGGAAAAGATCCGCGATATTATTGAGCACCTTCAGAAATATAACCGCCTCACTGAAAGTGATATTGATGGAATAATCGGGGAGAGGGGTGCTGATACTACAGAAGAGGATGAGGATATTCTGGTTTTCGGCAACCAGGGTAAGCAAATAAAGGCAAAAACGGTGAACCAGCATAAGATGGCGGAGGAGTACAGGAAAAACGACCTGCTTTTTGCTATCGGACCGGCCGGAACGGGAAAAACCTATACTGCTATTGCACTTGCCGTAAAAGCCTTCAAAAGCAAAGAGGTCAGGAAAATAATACTTACCCGTCCGGCCGTTGAAGCCGGCGAGCATCTGGGCTTCCTGCCCGGGGATGTGAAAGAGAAGCTCGATCCCTATCTTCAGCCTCTATACGATGCTCTTCATGATATGATTCCCCCGCGCAAGCTGCAGGATTATATCGAGGAGGGCACGATACAGATAGCGCCTCTTGCTTATATGCGCGGGCGAACCCTTGACAACGCGGCCGTCATTCTTGACGAAGCACAGAATGCCACGATGAAGCAGCTGAAAATGTTTCTTACAAGAATGGGCAGGAACGCCAAATTCATAGTCAACGGTGATATAACCCAGATAGACCTCCCCGACAAGGAACGGTCGGGTCTGCTGCCCGCGCTGAAGATACTTGGCGGTATAAAAGGTATTTCGGTTATTTTCCTGGATGAAAGGGATATTATAAGACACAGGCTGGTCAATCATATTGTGAAAGCTTACGAAGATTACTACGAAGGTGGGGAAAAGGGAGCATCAAAGACCGGGAAGTCGGCGCAAAAAAGCTCCGGAACGAAAAGCTCCGGATCAAAAGAGCCGGGTCCGGATGAGTGAAAAAATAATTATTTAACTAACCAAATATATATTACAACAAATGGAAAAAGCAATTATTGAAACCAACTTTAATTTGCCCGGTCAAAACAGCCTCTATAACGGGAAAGTGCGTGACGTATATTTTATGAACGGGGGATACCTGGTAATGGTGGTTACCGATCGTATATCTGCATTTGATATTGTACTGCCCAGAGGGATACCCTACAAGGGTCAGGTCCTTAACCAGATGGCCTCGGAATTTCTTGATGCAACCGCCGATATTGTACCGAACTGGAAAATTGACTCGCCTGACCCCATGGTCACTGCCGGACATTTTGCCGAACCGTTCAAGGTTGAAATGGTCATAAGGGGATATCTTACCGGCCATGCATGGCGTCTCTATAAAGCCGGGAAGCGTGATATTTGCGGTGTACCTCTTCCCGACGGGATGAAGGAGCATCAAAAACTGCCTTCCCCGGTAATTACTCCCACAACCAAGGCAACCAGGGGCCATGATGAGGATATTTCAAGGGAGGAGATAATTGAGAGCGGACTGGTTTCGCAGAGCGATTATGAAAAGCTGGAGCAGTATACATATGACCTTTTTGAAAGAGGCACGAAAATGGCTGAGGAAAAGGGGCTTATATTGGTGGATACTAAATATGAGTTTGGAAAAAAGAACGGTGAGATAATTCTTATAGATGAGGTGCATACACCCGATTCTTCAAGGTATTTCTATTCTGACGGCTACCTGGAGCGCTTTGAAAAGGGTGAGCCGCAAAGGCAGCTTTCAAAGGAGTTTGTACGCGAGTGGCTTATAGAAAAAGGATTTCAGGGCAGGGACGGTGATCAAATCCCCGGTATACCCGATGATTTTATAGAAAGTGTATCTGAAAGGTACATTGAGCTATACGAAATGATAACCGGCAAAAAATTCAAAAGAGCCCCGGCGGGTGATGTAACCGGCAGGATAAAAAGTAATATCCTCAATTTTATAGACAGGCTCCGGTAAAACTTTTTAATAGACGGGCTCCTGCAACAGGCTCCTATAAGACATTACAAACCCGGGTTTAAAAAAAATCGGGATTTTTTTTTATGTTATTAAGCATATATAGTTAAGTTTTTATATATTTAAGCATTTCAATTATATTGAGAATTCTTAAAGGGAAACTCAAAAAAATCCCTTAAAAGGGAAATTCAAAAACTCCCTTAAGCCAACAAAAAACATTAAAGCAGCTATGCGTGTAAACAGGATCCCTACAAAAAGTCCCGAGCTGCCTCCCTCTTCCGAAAAAGTGGATCTTTCTCTTCTCGATCCCCTTATTGAGAAATACAAGAACAAAGCCGGTATTACCATCCCGGTTTTACAGGGTGCGCAGGATATTTATGGTTATATTCCGCGTGAGGTGTTCCTCAAATTGTCGGATGAGCTTGGCCTTGAGCTGAGCGAGCTTTACGGGGTGGCAACTTTCTATGCACAGTTCCGTCTATCACCCGTTGGAAAGCATATTATAAAGGTTTGTCATGGTACTGCCTGCCATGTGCAAGATGCGGGAACCATAACCGATGCACTGAAGGAGGCTTTGAAGGTGGAGGACGGGGAAACGACCGGGGACGGCATTTTTACCCTCGAATCGGTTGCCTGCCTCGGTTGCTGCTCGCTTGCACCGGTTATGATGATAGGCGACGAAACTTACGGTAAGCTCACAGGCAACGAAGCCGTAAAGGTTATCAAGGAAATAAGGCTAAAAGAAAAAAATTAAACGTAAATAAAACAGCCAGTCATGACAAAAACCAAAGTGACGGTCGGCCTTGGCAGTTGCGGTATAGCAGCCGGGGCGGGCAAGGTTTACGAAAAGATCAGGTCCCTTAAGGAAGCTGAAAACCTCAGTTTTGAACTCGGCAAAACCAGTTGCGTGGGAATGTGCTACCGTGAACCGCTTGTTGAGGTTACCGACGGGAACGGCACCTACCTTTACGGGGAAATAGATCCCGATAAAGCGGTGGAGATAATAAACAAGCACGTTAACAATGAAAATCCCGTAAGTGACTATATAGTGGTTACCGATCTTTATGACACCCCCGACAGGAAGTACCTTGACGGACAGGTTAAGATAGCTTTGCGTAACTGCGGGATGATAGACCCTGAAAAAATTAGCGATTACGAAGAGAGAGGCGGTTACGGCGGAGTTAAAAAACTTGCCGGAATGTCGCAGGAGGATGTTATAAAGGAGGTGATGGACAGTGGACTCAGGGGAAGGGGAGGAGGCGGTTTTCCCACGGGACTCAAGTGGAAGTTCACCTACAATAACAATTCTTCCCAAAAGTACATTATATGCAATGCCGATGAGGGTGATCCGGGTGCGTTCATGGACAGGTCGCTGCTTGAGGGAGACCCCCATTCGGTGCTTGAGGGTATGATAATTGCCGGTTATGCTGTCGGGGCCTCCACAGGTGTTATATACTGCCGTGCAGAATACCCCCTTGCACTTAAAAGGCTTGCCATAGCGATCAGGCAGGCGGAAGAGAAAGGTTACCTGGGCGGGGACATTATGGGAATAAAAGGTTTCAGTTTCAATATTACGGTAAAGGAAGGTGCGGGAGCGTTTGTCTGCGGTGAGGAAACGGCTCTTCTTGCCTCGGTTGAAGGCAAGCGGGGAATGCCAAGGAAAAGACCCCCTTTTCCTGCCGAATCCGGACTTTGGAAGCAACCTACCAATATCAACAATGTTGAGACTTTTGCAAATGTTCCCTGGATAATAACCAACGGTGCTTCCTCATATGCAAAATACGGTACTGAAAAGAGCAAGGGGACCAAGGTGTTTGCCCTTGCCGGCAAGATAAATCATGGCGGATTGGTTGAGGTGCCCATGGGTATCACCATAAAAGATGTAATTTTCAAGCTTGGCGGGGGAATACCGGGAGAAAAGAAATTCAAGGCTGTACAGCTGGGAGGCCCCTCCGGGGGATGTATACCGGAATACCTCTCTTCTACCATGGTTGATTATGAATCCGTAACGGCTACGGGAGCAATAATGGGCTCCGGCGGGATGGTAGTTATGGATGAAACAACCTGCATGGTCGATGTTGCCAAATTTTTCCTGGATTTTACCAAAAATGAGTCGTGCGGAAAATGCACCTTCTGCCGTATAGGCACAAAGCGGATGCTGGAGATATTAAACCGCATAACCGAAGGCGAAGGGGAGCAGGAGGATATGCAAAAGCTCGAGGAGCTTGCATATCAGATAAAGGACAGCTCGTTGTGCGGGCTTGGTCAGACCGCCCCCAATCCCGTGCTGACAACCCTCAAGTATTTCCACGATGAATACGAGGCGCATATTAACCAGAAAAAGTGCCCCTCTCTCACTTGTAAAAAGTTGCTTACATATGAGGTTATTCGCGAGAATTGCACGGGTTGTACAGTTTGCGCAAAGAATTGTCCTGTTGACGCCATAGACGGGGAACGCAAAGAAGTGCACTTTATAAGGCAGGAGGATTGCATCCGTTGCGGACTTTGTTATACCAAGTGCAAATTCGAGGCTATCAGGCTATCATAATCGTTCAATAAAACCTTAACAAACTTTTTTTTCACATGGAGGAATTTAATGTCATTCTGAACGGAAAAACAATCACCGGCAAAGCCGGGGAAACAATACTTGAACTGGCACGTCGCCATGATGTTGAAATTCCCACATTGTGCCACGACCCCCGTCTGCAGCCATTCTCCTCGTGCTATTTGTGCGTGGTTGAGGTGGAAGGGGCTAATGGACTACAACCGGCCTGTTCTACCAAAATAACCGACGGGATGTCGGTTCAGACTCAAAGCGAAAAAATTAAAAGCGCCCGGAAAATGGCTCTTGACCTGCTGGTGAGCAATCACTTTGCCGATTGTGAAGCACCCTGCAAGCAAACATGTCCTGCCGGCGTGGATGTGCAGGGATATATTTCCCTTATTGAAAAAGGGCTTTACAGTGAAGCGGTGGCTCTTATCAAAGAGACCAACCCTTTGCCTGCCGTTTGCGGTCGCGTTTGTGTCAGGCCCTGCGAGGATGAATGCCGCCGCAATCTTTTGGGTGAAGATGCACCTGTAGGTATCGATTATCTTAAAAGGTATGCTTCCGACCGGGAAATGGAATCTGGCCACTATGTGCCTCCGGTGGCTCCCCCGACAGGCAAAAAGGTGGCTATAATAGGGGCAGGGCCCGGTGGACTCTCAAGTGCCTACTTTCTTCAGCAAAAGGGTCACAGCTGCCACATTTACGAGGCGAATCCTCATGCAGGCGGCTGGCTTCGCTACGGAATTCCTGAATACCGCCTTCCAAACGATATTCTCCAAAAAGAGGTGGATGCGGTTACAGAGCTGGGAGCGGAAATCTTCTACAACAAAAGGTTTGGCAAAAACCTCAGCTATGCCGACCTGAAAGACAAGTATGACGGGGTTATTCTTACCATAGGCTCCCAGAGGGGAACACTTCTGGGATGTGAGGGGGAGGATGCAGCCAACGTTTTCTCGGGTATAGATTTTTTAAGGAATATGGAAATGACCGGACAAAGGTATGATTTCAGCGGCAAAACCGTTGCCGTTGTGGGAGGGGGGAATACCGCAATGGATTGTTGCCGTACTGCCCTCAGATGCGGCGCTTCGAGGGTTATGGTCATATATCGCCGCACCGAAAAAGAGATGCCTGCAAATCCCATAGAAGTTCACGAATCCAGGCTGGAGGGGGTGGAGTATATGCTGCTTACCAATCCGGTAAAGGTGAACAAGAACGAAAAAGGGGAGGTTAAATCTGTAACGTGTGTTCAGATGAAACTGGGTGAACCCGATTCATCGGGGCGCCGCAGGCCGGTGCCTATTGAGGGTTCGGAGTTTGAAACCCAGGTCGATTTTATACTGGCGGCTATTGGACAGAAAACCGAGGTGGAGTTTCTTGACGATGTGAACAAAAATGCATCCTCCGGTCAGCTTAAGCTGAACAAATGGGGTGACATAGAGGCCTCCCCGCAAACTCTTCAGACCGGTGTGCCGGGTATTTTTGCGGCAGGTGACGGGGTGACCGGACCGGCCACGATTATCGAGGCTATTGCCCAGGCGAAAAAGGCATCGCGCAGCTGCCACCTTTACCTTAGCGGTAAAGACCCCACTGAAGAGGAGTTTGAATTTATAAGCAAAAAAGAGAATTTCCGGGATTTGTCCGAGAATGACTTTGCCGGCCGCTACCGTGAGCAGATGAGGTATGAGATGCCTACTATTCCCCCCGAAGAGAGGCTGAACTTTAAGGAAGTGGAGCTGGGTTATGGTGATGAAAAAGCCGTTAAGCAGGAAACGGGAAGATGCCTTGAATGCGGATGCTCTGAATTTTACACCTGCGATCTTAAAAAACACTCCACCGACTACCGTGCCGAGCAGACCAGGTTTGAGGGAGAGTTCAAAGAATATGAAGTGGATTTTTCGCATCCGTTCGTGGAGATAGACAATACAAAATGCATACTTTGCTCACGCTGTATACGCATTTGCAATGAGGTGAACGGGGCGAATGCTTTGGGACTTGTGAACAGGGGATTTGAAACATATGTGGCACCCAGCCTGGGCGACTCGCTTGCAGATACCCGTTGTGAGTCATGCGGATTGTGCATTTCCTCTTGTCCAACCGGTGCAATAACGGAAAACCTTCCCTTCAAGCCTGCTCCGGTTCCATGGGAATCTGCCGGCACTGTATGCAATTACTGCTCCATCGGCTGCTCTTTAACACTCCATTATAAGAATGGTTTTGTAATGCGTGTTACCGGGAGGGATGGACAGGTTAACCGGGACGGCAATATTTGCCGCTACCCCAAGTTCGGTTACCATTACCTGAATGATCCGGGGCGAATAACCAGGCCGCTGAAAAAAGCCGGCGGAGAGTTCACGGAGGTTTCATGGGAGGAGGCGCTCGATACTGTTGCAGAGAAGATCGGCTCGGTTAAGGCCGATGAGAATTCATTTTACGGGGGAGCCAGACTTACCAATGAGGAGCTTTACCTTGTACAGAAACTGGCAAGGGCCGGGGCAAAAACAAACAACATCTGCAGCTTTCACTATCTCTCCTCCCGGGAGGGTTTTGCTTTAACCTCAAAGGCAAACACACCGTTTGAAGAGCTTCAGGGCGCATCCAAAATATACCTGCTCGGTTCTGAGATCAACCGTGACAATGCGGTGCCCGGATTTATCGTCAACAACCTTAGGGTTACGAAAAATGTACCCGTTGAGCTGGTTACCGTGTATGATAAAAGCGATATGGAGCACAAAGTTGACAAAAAACTGAAGATCAGCTCCTATTACTATTTTGTAAAAGCTTTGAACCACTATTATCTTTCAAAGAACATGGGGAATTCCCTGTTCATAAACGGCAATTGCTTAAACTTTGAAGAATACAAAAAATCCCTTTTGCAGGAGGACTTTTCAGAGCTTTGCCGCAAATCGGGAGATTGCTGTGAGGAATGTATTGCCGCATTTGCCGATGATTTCAATACCCAAAAAAATGCCGTTATCCTGTTTTCCGAAAAGGAGGTCTCTTCACAAACAGCCTCGGAGCTGTTCAACCTTGCAATGATCACGGGCAAGCTCGGCAAAACATCGGCGGGACTGATTTGTCTAAGGGAAAAGAATAATTCGCAAGGGCTGTTTGATATGGGGGTGACCGAAGGTTTGGGCCCTGCAACCCGTCCGGTTCACGATCCGGATTATATGGACAGGCTAAGGGATATTTGGGGTGTGGACCAGCTTCCCCAAAATTCAGAGAGCAACAATCTTGAGATGCTTGAGAAAGGAAAGTTTAAGAATATTTTCATTTTCGGTGAAGATCCTGTAGGGTGTGCGGTTGAGCCTGCAAAGGTGAAAAAATGGCTGGAAAAGGCTGGCTTTATTGCAGTACAGGATCACTTTATGAGCGAAACGGCCAAAATGGCCGATGTGATCCTGCCCGCATCTTTCCCTTCGGAGACTGAGGGAAGCTTTGCCAATACCCAAAAAGTTGTTCAGGAGTTCAAACCGGTATTTGAGCCCGCTGTTGAGATGACCAATCTTGAACAGTTTGCCGGTTTGCTTAACCGTCTTGGGGTTGAAAGTGAGCCTTTTGTTGCTTCCGTGCGCGAGGAGATATTTTCGGTCCTCGGTATTCCCGGAAATAAAGCAGGTAAATATTACTTCCGGGTAACTGAAGACAAGGGTGAGGAGAATCTGTTTATGCACGGATGCGACAATATTGTAAAAAGGTTTGATGACCGGTTCAGGGAAGCTTTCGGCTGAGGGGGTTGATTGCCGCTCTTACGGCCCCGGCCTCAGCATTCGAAGATGGCAGGTATTTGGTTTTAAATTACTATATTGATAAAAATCTCAATTATGGAGCAATTTAAGTCAATCGATGAAATACTGGATTTTGCGATCCGGTTGGAGCAGGAGGCTGTGGATTTTTACAGGAATCTTGCAGAAAATGCCAAATCAGATGATATGCGGCTCGTTTTTGAGCAGTTTGCACGTGAAGAGGCCGGTCACAAGGCACGTATAAAACAAGTGAAGGCTGAAGGGTATTTTGAGCTTCAAAAGGAGGAGGTTGCAGATCTGCATGTGAGCGACTATGTTGTGGATGTTGAACCTTCACCCGATATGAACTACCGTGATGCGCTGGTGTTTGCCATGAAATGGGAAAAGGCTGCATTCAAACTGTACCTTGACCTCTCAGAGAAAGCTCCCACACAGGAGCTGAAGGACCTCTTTACGGCCCTGGCCGTAGAGGAATCCAAGCACAAGCTGCGCTTTGAGATTGAATATGACGAGTATGTGCTAAGGGAAAATTAAAGTTACTGGCGGGCATACTGATACCGTCCGGGGAAATCACCCCGGACGGCAATTTTGCATATTATGGTTTAATAAAATCTCCGGGAAGCTCCCAGGTGGGCTCACCATCTTCAACCACGAACATCCCGTTTACCATTACAAATTCAATTCCTTCAGGATACTGGTGAGGCTCGAAAAAAGTCGCCTTGTCGCCGATATTTTCGGGATCGAATACCACAATGTCGGCATGCATCCCCTCCCTGATCAGTCCCCTGTCCATTATACCATGTATCTGCGCGGGAAGTGATGTGGAGGAGCGTATTGCATCCTCAACAGATATCACACCCCTTTCCATTGCATAATGGCGTATTTTGCGTGGGAAAGTACCGTAAAACCTGGGATGTACAAACCCGTCGTCAAGCTCCGGAACCCTGACTCTCCCGTCTGACGCGGTTGCCACCCACGGCTGTTTCATGTAGTTTTCAACGTCATATTCGCTTAGTGAAAATCCGCGGAGAAGCGCTCCGCCGAACCTTTCAACATCTCCTTCCATTTGCATCTCAATTGCTGTTTCAACCGGGGACAACTCCTTCTTGTCGGCCAGCTCCCTGAGGGTCTTTCCCTCGAGCTCCTCATCGGGATGCTCCAGGATAAGCAGCTCGTTTTCGCCTCCCCTGCGGCTTATTTCATGCTCAATATCCTTGCGGATCATTTCGGCTTTTTCCGGGTGGGCAAGCAGACGGCTTAACAGTTCGTCATAGTTTTCTTCATCTTCACGGTGATCGCGGATCCACGGCGGCAGCAAAACTGTACTTCCATCGGTTCCCGTTGTATTGTAGGTATACTGGTCTGCCCATATGTCAACTCCCCTCTCCCTGGCTTCGTTGATAAGGCGTATAATGTTGTGGCTGGCACCCCAGTAGTGGGCACCCTTAACCTTTATATGTGAGATATTGACCTTGCCGCCTGTTGTTTCGGCGATCTCGATCGATTCGCGCACCGCGTCCAGCAGGGTGGGCGGACCGGGTTCATCCTGACTCGGCCAGTACCACATGGGATCGGTCCCTTCGCTGCGCATGTGGTTATGAAACACCCCGCCGAAGGGTACAAGCTCTTCTACAAGAGCGGCAACCTCTTTTGTCTCGCTCCACCTGCCGGGTACATATTCCAGTCCGGCCGACATTCCTGAGGCGCCGTCCTCCATGGCTTGCCTGACAATAGCGCGCATTTCCCTTATCTCATCCTCAGTTGCCGGGCGCCTGAAGTCGTTGCCCATAACTTCCCTTCGAACGGCCCCGTGGCCGACAAGAGCCATTACATTAGGCCCTGTGCCCTTATCCCTGATCTCCTCTATCTGGTCTTTCAGGGGTATGGGTGAGCGCCCGCACTGGTTTATAACGATGCTTGTAACCCCCTGCATAACGTCGCTGGGTGCTGCCCTGCGTTTGGGTTCATCATGGGTCATGGCATCTTCTGCATGAGTATGTATGTCAATGAACCCAGGTGCAATTACATGACCGGTAATGTCTATCGTTCTGCCGGCATTTGCACCGGAGAGATCTCCCACATAAGCAATTTCCCCGTCACGTACGGCAATATCCCCGTAGTATGCGGGATTGCCAGTCCCGTCCATTATCTTCCCGCCTTTGAAGATAATATCGTAAGTTACATCCTGCGGATTTGACGGGGTTTCTGCCGTGGCGGCAAATGAAAAGACAAGTGCCGCGGGCAGCAATATAAATAAGAGTTTAACAAATTTTTTTAATTCGGGCATAATATTGTTCCTCCTCTTTTTTGTTTTGTAAAAAATTATGATTTTGTCTATCCTGTTTTTGCAACTTTCAAAGATATAAATTTTAAGCCTTATCCCGTTAGTGTGAAAGTAATTTTTGTTTTGGCATATTACTTTGCTACTTTTACACCGTTATTTTTTAAAAATATAACCTGGAGACTGTATGTCGCTCAAACATATTTTATTTGTGCTGCTGCCGCTTATTTTTGCGGCACCTTTGCCCGCTCAGGAGGGAGGTGTAGAAATTGAACGCTCAGAGGAGACGGTCGAAATTGACGGTAAAAAATATTATGTACACACGGTAAAAAAAGGTGAGACTTTATATTCCATAAGCAGGGCTTACAATGTCTCACAAAAGGACATTCTTTTGAAGAACCCTTCGGCTTATGTGGGACTGCAGATCGATCAGGTTTTGCACATCCCCGTTGAGGAAGAAGAGGAGCCTGAAGAAGAGGAAAGGGATACTGAAAAATATGTTTATCACGAGATTGAAAAAGGACAGACACTTTTTTTTATATCACAAACCTACAATGTAAGTCCCGAAGAGATAGAGAACCTGAATCCTGAACTTGAGGTTGACAATCTTCAGATAGGTGAGGTTGTCAAGGTCCCCAGGCACCGTCCAACTCTTGCCCGCAAAGGTTTTGAGCCGGAAGATGACAGGTTTGCCTATCACAGGATAGAAGAGGGAGAAACCAGAAGTTCCATTGCAGAAAAGCACGGTATTGATGTGATGGATCTTTTGCGGGCTAATGAAAAGCTTGTATGGGGACTCAGACCGGGCGAGTTTGTTCGTATTCCAGATGATTCCGAAGCAGTGGCGGAAAAAGAGGCAACAGAGGATGTGCCGGTGGAAGAGGAAGAGGCTTATGAGGATTTGGAAGCCGCTGATGCCGACTGTATTGATTTTGATTATGACAGATATGGCCGTGCCTTTGATGTGGCAATTATGCTCCCTTTTTTCATTGACCGCAACTATCCGGTTGAAGAGCCCGATTCGCTGGCAATTGACGCTGCAGGGGTTGAAGGTGTGAGTCAATTACAACCAATGCCCCAGCATGTTGAGAGCCTCGATGAGCTTTATTCCTCGACCGTACCTTACCTGGAGTTTTACGAGGGGGTATTGATAGCGCTTGATTCTTTGAAGAAGACCGGCTTGTCGGTTAACCTCCATGTTTACGATACCCAAAGGGACCCTTCGAAGGTAAAAGAGATCCTTGAAAAACCCGAAATGGAGGATATGGACCTTGTTGTCGGTCCGGTCTGGCCCGAGCCGGTAAGGATTGTCTCCCAGTGGTCAAAAGAAAAGGGTGTTAACGTTGTATCTCCCTTTTCTTCCAGGAGTGATATTTTATCAGAGAACCCGAGGCTTTTTCAGATCACCCCCTCACTTGATACGGAGCTGGAACAGGCCGCCTACTTCATGTCAAATTACTCCGATCATAACATTGTTGTGATCCACAGCGGGAATATATATGATATGGAGACCG
Source organism: Bacteroidota bacterium (assembly GCA_003554865.1). Lineage (GTDB taxonomy): Bacteria > Bacteroidota > Bacteroidia > Bacteroidales > PUMT01 > PUMT01. The sequence continues at coordinate 115,041 of PWHJ01000050.1, forward strand.
TCGAAAAGCTTGAAAAAAACCTGTCAAGAACAAGGCATGATTCTTCGGATATGTCCTACAGGGAAGTTGTCTACAATGACACTCTTGGCCAGAATCTCAGACATTCCCTCAGGCCGGACAGACCCAACCTGGTTGTCATTCCTTCATCCAATCAGGCATTTGTAGCCGGGGTGCTAAACTGGCTCAATATCATCACCACCAGGAACGGTTATGATATAACCCTTTTCGGGTTAAGTGACTGGTCAAGGTTTTACAATATTGATGTTGAGCTTTTCCATAGTATGGAGCTCCACTATGCCTCCCCTTTCTTTATAGAGTACGACTGCGGTCATGTGAGATCCTTTCTTCGCAAATTCAGGGAGGAGTACAATACCGAGCCCGACCATTACGGCTTTACCGGTTATGATGTAACGATGTATTTTATGAAGGCTCTGAAGAACTTCGGACCGGAGTTCCAGGACTGCCTGCCTCTTTTGAATGTTGACCTGCTGCAGGGAGATTTTATGTTCCGCAGGTCAAGACCGGGTTACGGATTCGAGAATAACGGGCTTTCAATAGTTAAGTATGCCTCCGATAAAAATGTGTTGAACCTCGGTTTGGACAGGGATCCCATTTCGGTAATGTTTTCCGGGCCCCTCGTGGAAGAGGAGGAAGATGACACGGAGGGCGATGAAGAGGAAGACGAGGATGAGTCCGGGCGGGAAGAAGATGATTAGCGCCGGTAATCACTCTTTTACATCTCTGATCAATTTTAGCCTGCTATCCGATCAATTTTTCCCTACTCGTATTTCAGCGAGTCTGCAGGGTTTTTGTTTGCAGCCCTCACGGCCAGTCCGGTCACCGTCACAATCGCCACCGCTAAGGCGGCCGTTCCCGAGACCAGGAACATCCAGGTTTTCATTTCTATACGGTAGGCAAAATTCTCCAGCCAGCCGTTCATAACATACCATGAAAAGACCCATCCGATAAATATTGCAGGCAGGATCCATCTGCCCAGGTCACTGTAAAGCATTAACAGCACCGAGCCTGCCGATGCTCCCATTACTTTTCTTATCCCGATCTCTTTGGTGCGTTTTATTATAGTAAAAGATGTGAGGGCATAAATTCCAAGCAGCGAAACGATAATTGAGAGCACCGCCGCCAGCCCGACGAGCCTCGAGCTCCGCTCCTCCTCCTCGTAAGCCTCCCTGAGCTCGTCATCCATAAAAAAATAGCTGAAAATGTAATCCTGGTCAAATTCCAGCATCACCTCCCTTATCGCATCAAGTGCTGATCCACCGTCACCGGGTGCGATCCTCACGGATATATACTGCAGAAAGGGGTAAAACCTGGTGTGCGCCATCGGTTTTATCGGCTCGTGAAGCGACTGGAAATGGTAGTCACTTACAACGCCGATAACACGCCCCCTTTCCTCCCAAATATAAATTTCCTCCCCGGTCGGCTCACTCAGTCCCAGCGCCCTTACAGCCTCCTGGTTCAAAATGATCTCAGGGTGCATCTCCCTTGAAAAATCCCTTCCTTCAACAAAAGGTATGTCATATGTTTCAAAATATCCGTCATGAATCCTCACCTCATGCATCATTATTGCATCCTCCCTGTTTCCCCCCACAGGATAGCTGTTTTGAACGGCACTGTGCCTGCCCGGAATTCCGTTCGATCCTGCAACGCTAACCACCGACGGGTGGTTGAGCAGCTCTTCTTTTACCGCATCATAGCTGTCCCTGATACTGCCGGTGAGATTATTCATCACCACAACATTGTCCCTTTTGAAGCCAAGCTCACCGCTCTGCATGTACTTTACCTGCCTTTGAAGAACAACCAGGGAGGTGATCAGAAAAATAGCTATACTGAACTGAAAGACAACCAGCGTGATCTTCAGTCCCCCGCCTCTTGGCCCTCCCCCGGCCTGGGTTTTTGAGAGTATACTTACGGGTTTAAAGTGCGAGAGGTAAAAAGCCGGATAAGAACCGGCCGCCAGTCCCACGAAAATCA
>PWHJ01000174.1 GCA_003554865.1 Bacteroidota bacterium
ATTTTTCAGATTTTTCAGATTTTTCAGATTTTTCAGATTGCTACTTATCCAGTTTGTTTATTTCTTCTATCATTTTCCTTGCAAGCTCTTCGGCCTCTTTTTTGCTCCTTCCTTCGGAATAGATCCTTATAACCGGTTCCGTGTTCGATTTCCTCATATGGACCCACCCTTGAGGGAAGTCAATCCGCAATCCGTCATTATCCCTGATAGGAAAAGATGAATATTCTTTTTTGATCTTTTCCATAAGAGTTTTTATGTCGGTTTGAGGTTTAAGTGAGATCTTGTTTTTTGACATCACATAATCGGGGTATTTTGATCTTAGCCGGGAGGTGGGAGTCATAGTTGTTGCAAGATGTGAAAGGAAAAGGGCAATTCCGACCAATGCATCCCGCCCGTAATGGGAAGGAGGGTATATCACACCTCCGTTACCTTCTCCCCCTATTACCGCACCGGTTCTTTTCATTTCCTCAACTACGTTTACCTCACCTACTGCCGATGCATAATAATTTCCCCCGTGTTTGACGGTTATATCTTCAAGTGCCCGGGTGGAGGAGAGGTTTGATACTGTGTTTCCCTTTTTGTGCTTCAGCACGTAATCGGCAACGGCAACCAGAGTATATTCTTCGCCGAACATAGTGCCATCTTCGTTAACAATTGCCAGCCTGTCTACATCGGGGTCAACCGCAAACCCCAGGTCTGCCTTTTCTCTTACAACACATTCTGAAAGGCTGGTAAGATGTCCCGGCAACGGTTCCGGATCATGGGGAAAACGGCCGTCAGGGGTACAGTATAGTTCCACAACTTCTTTCACCCCTAATTCCGTGAGCAAGGACGGGATAACGATGCCTCCGACTGAATTGACACAGTCAATCGCTATGCGGAATTTTGCCTTTTTTATTGCCTCAACATCTACCAGGGGAAGGTTTACTACAGAGTTTATGTGCTTTGAATTATAGGTGTCATCGTAATTGTACACCCCCAGATATTTTATGCCTGAATATTTAAAGTTTTCACTCCCGGCTATCTCAAGTAATTTTTCACCTTCCGGGCCGGGAAGAAATTCACCCTTTTCATTTAAAAGCTTTAAAGCGTTCCATTTTTGGGGATTATGACTGGCTGATATGACAATCCCCCCGCTTGCTTTTTCCCCTGTTACTGCAATTTCTACTGTAGGAGTGGCCGCCATGCCCAGGTCGGTTACATCAATGCCCATACCCATTAGTGTTCCGCAAACGACCCTGTTTACCATCTCGCCGGATACCCTTGCATCCCGGCCCACAACAACCAGGGGTTTGTTTTTACTCTCTTTGCGTTTGAGCAAAACAGAATATGCCGAGACGAATTTAACAATATCAATCGGGGTTAGCCCTTCACCGGGGGAGCTTCCAATAATCCCGCGGATGCCGGATACAGATTTGATCAGGGTCATGTTTTTTTATTTTTTAGATTTGCGAAGGTAAAATTGGGGAAAAAAAAGCAAATTACCCGCCTGATCTGTTTGGTTTTTTAACCCGGAAGGTTTATTCAGCGGTTAGTTTGCACTTTGCAAGCTTACCCGGTTTTTGTTGAGTGGTATAAACTTTTGTATCTCAAAGGCAGGTGTTAGGTTGGATCTAATTTATTAACTTTACAGGTCACAATAATTGGCAAATTTACAGGTTGTTTATACACCCGGGGTAATTTGTAATGTATAAGTCATATTTAATGGGAAGAGAAAGACAAAGTAAAAATAATACAGGAAGAAAAAACAAAAATTTACGGGAGCCTCTGCGGCTGAACCGTTTTATTGCCAATGCAGGCATATGCTCACGCAGGGAAGCCGATGAATATATTCTTGCAGGCTATGTAACCGTTGACGGTGAGCTTGTCAAAGAGCTGGGAACTAAAGTCACCCCAGACGCGGATGTTCGTTTTAAAGGCAAAAGGCTTACTCCGGAGAAGAAGGTTTATCTTGTACTTAACAAACCGAAAGATGTGATAACAACCGTCGATGATCCTTATGCCAAAAAGACCGTAATGGATCTGGTAAGAGATGCCTGCAGGGAGCGTATATACCCGGTGGGCCGCCTGGACCGCCATACAACGGGTGTTTTGCTTTTTACCAATGACGGGGATCTGGCAAAAAAACTGACTCATCCGGCATACAAAGTTGCCAAAATATACCATGCTGTACTTGATAAACCTCTTACCGGGGATGATATGAGCAAAATTGCAGCTGGTGCGGAGCTCGTGGACGGAAAGGTTGAAGTTGATGAAATCGCCCACATTGATGAATCCGACAAGTCGCAGGTGGGACTGCAAATCCATTCTGGCCGGAACAGGATAGTCAGGCGTATTTTCGAACATTTCGGTTACAAGGTTAATAAGCTGGACAGGGTTTGCTTTGCGGGTCTCACAAAAGGGAATGTTTCAAGGGGAAAATGGCGACATTTGACTAAAAAAGAGGTGAGTATGCTTAAGAGGAACATATTTAAATAAGAAGTTTTTAGTTTATTTATCATGCAAAAATTTTCCTTCCTTTTTTTGTTTTTTTCCCTTGCGGCAATTTTTCACCAACCTCTTGATGGACAGCCGGTGATCTCGGGCCGCATTGTTGATGAGGAGACTAAAGATCCTCTTGTTTTTGTAAATATTGTTTACAATAAAAAGGGAACCGGCACTACAAGCGGACTTGACGGGCAATTTCAAATTGAAGCTTCTGAACTTCCCGGTTTTTTAAAATTAAGCTATGTGGGTTACGAGCCGGTAACATTTTACACATCTGAGCTTGATCTTTCATCTCCCCTTGTTCTGACAATGAAAAGAACATCCTACAGGCTGGAAGAGGTCAGAATAGTACCCGGGGTTAATCCGGCTCATCGTATAATCAACAAGGCTGTTGCTAACCGTACTTTTAATAATCCCGAAATGCTCTCTTCCTTCAGGTATACATCTTATAATAAACTTTTCTTCACTTTGATACCTGACAGTTTAATGACCGGAACCGCTCTGCCGGGTTCCCCTGATGTGTCGGTAAGGTTTACGTTTCCCGCGGGTGCAGAGGCTGAAGAAGAGGGGCAGCTGCCCGGAGCAGAAAAGCCGGGTGTTGCAGAAGTGGAGGCGGAAAAGCCCGATACGGCTGAAAAAGAGTTTTGGGAAAAACAGCACCTGTTTCTTATGGAGTCGGTGAGTGAGAGGCAGTATATGCGTTCGGGCAGGGATAATGAACGTGTTATTGCATCAAGGGTCAGCGGCTTCCGTGATCCCTCCTTTTCTTTGATTGCAACACAGATCCAGTCTTTTTCTTTTTATGAGGATTTCATATCTATTTTTGATAAAAAATACCTGAATCCCATAAGCAGGGGAAGCACTTCAAGATATTCGTTTGTTCTCGAAGACAGTATGCTGACCCAGCAGAATGACACTTTGTTTGTTATTTCTTTCAGGCCTTATCAGGGTCGTAATTTCGACGGACTTAAAGGGGTGGTTTACATCAACTCTCAGGGTTATGCCGTACAGAATGTGATTGCTGAGCCTTACAAGCCGCAGGGTTTTTTCACTGTCCGTATTCAGCAGAATTACAGTTTTGTTGACAACAAACAGTGGTTTCCCGATCAGCTTAATACGGAAATAATACTAGCAGGAGGGAATGTTTCAGAAAACGGTGACAACTATACCCTTATGGGAATTGGCAATTCTTATATTTCAGGAATAGAAATCGAACCTGAGCTGAGCAGAAGGTCATTCAGCCACGTTGATCTTGTGATAGACCCCAATGCTCACAGTAAGGGGGAGGAATTCTGGGACGATTTCAGGATTGCACCCCTTGATGAAAAGGAGAGGGAGACATATCATGTGCTCGATAGTATCGGAAAGGAGGCTGGTTTTGACCGGGTACTGAAAATTTTTGAAACTCTTGCAGTGGGTTATATCCCATGGGGAGTTTTCAACATTGACTACACTTCCCTTCTTGACTGCAATTATTTTGAGGGTGTACGCCCGGGTATACGCGCAATAACCAATGAGCGTCTTTCTTCAATTTTTTCCCTGGGAGGGCATGCAGCATGGGGTACAAAGGACAAACGCTTAAAATACGGAGGTGAGGCAGCTGTTAACATTTACAGGCCTGGTGAATTGAAAATGGACTTTTCATATCTTAATGATGTGAAAGAGACCGGCCGGCACGGGTTTCTGCAGGCATATTCCCCTTTTTCCTCTGAAAATTACAGGCGTTTCATGGTTGGAAGGATGGATTATACAGAAAAATATGAAACATCCCTTTCTGCCCGCCTTGGATACCTGAAAAGCAGGTTGTATATGTCTGCAAGCAGTGTGACTCCGGGTGATAGTTACCTGTTTTTGAATGAGGGGACCGAGGCCGGTTCCTTTCGGTTTTCGGAGGCGGGAGCGCAGTTTCGCTTTGCATATGGCGAAAAGTTCATGCAGACTCCACGGGGGAATCTGATATCAATGGGAACCGATTATCCGGTACTGTGGTTTAATTACGGCAGGGGAGTGGATATGTTTGACGGAGAGTACCTTTACAGAAGAATGGAAGCCAGGGTTCAACAGAGCTTTATTACTAAAAGTCTCGGTAAAACCACTTTAACTGTTGAGGGGGGAAAGGTTCACGGTGAAGTGCCTCTTCAGCGGCTCTATAGCGGAAATGGCAGCTACAGGAACCTGTCACTTGAGGCGGCCAACAGTTTTGCTACTATGAGAATGGGGGAATTTTTCTCAGGTGAGTTTGTTTCGCTCTTTTTCAGACATAATTTTGAGAGTCTTCTTTTCAGAAAGGGCAATTTCCGTCCCGAGATAGTTTTTATATCAAACGCCGGTTTCGGAAAGCTGAGAGATAAGGATAATCATCTGAACCTGAATGTCAAAGCACCCGAAAAGGGGTACTATGAGTCTGGGATATTGATCAACAACCTGTACAGGCATCTTTTTGCCGGCTATGGAATTGGGGTTTTTTACAGGTACGGTCCCCATTCACTTAGCGAAACGGCTGACAATTTTGCATTTAAGCTTACTTTTAGCATGAATCTTTGATCAAATTTAAAAATGGAACACAAAGCAGGATTTGTAAATATACTGGGAAACCCGAATGTAGGGAAATCAACGATTATGAATGAGCTGGTGGGAGAGAAAATTTCCATTATAACTTCCAAAGCCCAGACTACGCGCCATCGTATTATGGGTATTTTCAACGGAGAGGGTTTTCAGATAATCTATTCCGATACACCGGGTATAATAAGACCCAATTACAAGCTTCACGATGCTATGATGAAGTTTGTCGGACGGGCTATAGCCGATGCTGATATAATTTTGTATGTAACCGAGGTAGGTCAGGAGCCGGAGAAAAATATCGAGTATGTGGAAAAGATAAAAAAAACGTCAATACCGGTAATACTGCTTATCAACAAGATAGACCTTGGTACCCAGGAAAAGGTTGAGGAGCTTTATTCGCAATGGGAGGAAATACTCCCCGGCGCAAAGATAATCCCCGTTTCAGCCACGGAAAAGTTTAACCTGGAACCTGTTTTTAATAAGATCCTGGAGCTGCTGCCCCAGTCGCCGCCTTACTTTCCCAAAGACGCGCTTACTGATAAGCCGGAGAGGTTTTTTGCCTCCGAGATAGTAAGGGAAAAGATTTTTGTGAATTATCACAAGGAGATACCTTATTCGGTTGAGGTTGAAACCGAAGAGTTCAAAGAGGATGAAGATATTATCCGCATAAGGGCGGTTATCCATGTTCTCAGGGAGACACAAAAAGAAATAATAATAGGTAACAAGGGGGCAGACCTTAAGAAAACAGGCACTCAGGCCAGGGTTGATTTGGAAAAGTTTTTCGGAAAAAAAGTGTTTTTGGAATTGTTTGTAAAAGTTTCAAAAGATTGGCGGGATAAGGATGTTAAGCTGAAGGGGTTTGGTTATAAATAAATTATAAAATATTCAATGGGAAGAATAGTTGCCATAGTGGGCAGGCCCAATGTGGGCAAATCAACTTTGTTCAACCGCCTTACCGGCGGCAGGAAGGCTGTGGTTGACAGTGAACCGGGTGTTACAAGGGACAGGCATTACGGGAAAGCCGAATGGAACGGACAGGAGTTTTCCATTATCGATACGGGCGGGTATATGACAGGTTCGGCAAACACCTTTGATGAGGAGATCAGAAAACAGATATCCATAGCAATAGATGAGGCAGATGTTGTGATGTTTGTTATTGATGTTACCAGTGGGATAACGGATCTTGATGAGTTATTTGCAGAAGTGTTGAGGAAAAAGAGCAAAAAAGTTATCCCGGTGGTCAACAAAGTGGACAATTCACAGAGGATGTTCGAGGCGAGTGTATTCTATCGTCTCGGCCTGGGAGAGATATATCCCGTTTCAGCAATTAGCGGCAGCGGTACCGGTGATCTCCTCGATGCTGTTGTTGAGGAATTTGCAGGTGAAACAGGGATGCCCGATGAGCCGGATATTCCCCGTCTTGCCATAGTGGGCAGGCCCAATGTGGGCAAGTCTTCGCTTGTCAATGCAATGCTGGGAGAGGAGAGGAATATTGTCACTTCCGTTTCGGGAACAACACGTGATTCGATTTATACAAGGTTTAATAAGTTCAAATATGATTTCAATCTTGTAGATACCGCCGGGTTGCGAAAAAAGACGAGGGTCAGGGACAATGTTGAGTTCTATTGCGTGATGCGTTCGGTTAAAGCTATTGAGAATTCCGATGTTTGTCTTTTACTTATAGATGCGGTACAGGGGGTTGAAGCACAGGATATTAATATATTCCATCTGATCAGAAGAAACGCTAAAGGGTTGGTCCTGCTGATAAACAAATGGGATCTTGTTGAAAAAGAGACCAACACGGCCAGGGATTTTGAAAAATATTTAAGAAAACGTATTGCCCCTTTTGAGGATGTTCCCATTCTTTTTATCTCTGCGGTTAACAAGCAGCGTGTGTATAAAGTTTTGGAATCGGCAGCGCGTGTTTATGAAAACTATACCCGGCGGATCTCTACTTCAGCACTTAACAGGATGGTTTCAGAAGCTGTTGAACATTATCCTCCTCCGTCGGTAAAAGGCAGGTATGTCAAGATTAAGTATGCAACCCAATTGCCTTCACGTTCACCCTCTTTTGCCATTTTTTGCAACTCCCCCCAGTACATAAGGGAATCTTACAAAAGGTACCTGGAACGGCGTATTCGTGAGAGCTTTGATTTTACAGGTGTTCCCCTGCGTTTGTATTTCAGGAAAAAATGACGGGCGTTCAGGGAAGGCTTTAGAATATTAACCCAATCAGACTTGGGCAGAGAAAATTAGAAAAAAAAATAGTCATTATGATTTTTACGGAAAACACAAAAATGGCCGATTTGATTCATGCCAATTACCTTTTGCTTTCGGTTATAAACAGGTTCGGCATTAAGCTGGGATTTGGCGAAAAAAGCGTCAGGCAGGTTTGTGATGAAGAGGGAGTGGACACCGGTTTTTTTCTTGAAATAGCAAATGCTTTTCACGACAAGGATTATTTTCCGCAAAAACAGCTTCAAACCTATTCGGTGAAACAGATAGTGGATTATCTGAAAACCACACATAATTACTATCTGAATGAAAAAGTTCCTGAAATTGAGGAGCTTATTGATAAAATGATACTGAAACAGGAGGGCAGGAGTCTTGACCTTGTCAGAGATTTTTTCGGTCAATACAGGCATGAACTTGCTGCACACATAAGGCACGAGGACGAGCTTGTCTTTCCATACGCCCTGGAAGTTGAAGCATTTTATAAAAGGTTAAGGGAAAGGGGTGAGGTTTTGGAGGTACCTTCAATAGTAAAAAAATTTTCAATGAAAAAGTTTAGCAAAGAACATGAAAATATTGAAGATAAGCTTTATGACCTGAAGAATATATTGATAAAGTATACACCTCCGGTTGATGATCACGCGCTTGTAAATCATATTTTGTTCGATCTTTTCAGCCTTGAAAAGGATCTAAACGACCATTCGAGGATAGAAGACAAAATAATGGTTCCAAAAGTGGTGGAGATGGAAAAAGCTATAGCTTCAGTTATTTAAAAAATTTGTTGTATGTCCGGTATTTCCTTTTTAATTTGTGAGAACTCATACATTATCCGCAAAGGCCTTCTGAGGGTTTTGGAAGAACTGGGGGAGAATGTGGAGATTAAGGAAGTTGACGGAATCGAAGGATTTCGCAGGCATCTTGATTACTTTGAACCTGATTTTTTGATCGTAAACCCGCAGGTTTTTGGCACGGAAAACTTTTTTTATACCGACATTCCTGCAAGATTACGAAAGTGTGCCATTGGTCTTTACTCCTGCCCTGATTTGCCGGAAAATCCGGTTTTCCCCGAATTTATCGCTTTGAATGACACCAAAAGCAATATTCTGGAAAAAATAAAATCTCTAATTACCCGGTGCAAGGGGGAAAATTATTCGAATACCGGGAGTAGTCCTGAAATTACCGGGCGCGAAAAACTTATAGTCAAATATGTGGCACTTGGGTTAACCAACAAGGAGATAGCCGACAAGCTTTTCATCAGCTCTCACACGGTTGTTACCCACCGCAGGAACATAACCCGAAAGCTCGGAATAAAGACGGTTTCCGGATTGACCGTCTATGCCATTTTAAATAATATTGTAAACATTGAAGAGATAAACAGATAAGCCTCTGTTACTGCTACAGGCAAACCTTATACCCAAAGACAGGTGTTTTTCCCCGTTAAATCTTTATTCTCATAAATAAGTAAACCCTTTTTCTCTTTTTGTCGCTCAGACCTTTATTCCCATGAACAAAACATCGTCAACCTGTTCGTTCTTCCCTTTCCACAGATAAAAATTGTTTTTAATGTATTTATGCTGTTCCTCCAGAGGTTTTTCACAAATGTCTGCCAGAAGATTCCTGAGGCGCACCATTTTAAATTTTTTTCCGTAAGGCCCGCCAAACTGGTCGGGGAACCCGTCTGAGAACATATAGACAATATCATCAGCATTTAGGTTGAATACCTGGTTATCAAAGGTTTTATTTTCAATCATGAATCCCCCTATCGAATTCCTGCTTCCCCTTATGTAGATAAGCTCACCGTTGTGGAGGATTAAAATTGGACGCATTGCCGAGGCAAAGCGCATAACTTTGGTATTGACATCAATTTCGCATACAGTTATGTCCATCCCGTCAATAGAGTTCATGTCTGATTCAATATTCTGGTTCAATGTACTGGTTACCTCCCTGTCGAGTGTTTGAAGAACGTCGGCCGGGGAGTTGACTTCTTTGCGCATGCAGATGTCTTTTATCAGCGTGGTTCCTATCATTGACATAAAAGCTCCCGGAACACCGTGGCCTGTTGAATCTGCACATACGATAATGAATTTATCACGGTTTACCATGTCAAACCAGTAAAAATCACCGCTTACAATATCTCTTGGCTGGTAAAAGACAAACGATGAACTGAAATTTTCCCTCAGTTTTTCAAAAGAGGGCAGAATGCTTGCCTGGATACGTTGGGCGTAATTTATGCTGTCAGTTATATCGCGGTTCTTGGTTTCAATTTCATCTTTTTGTTTCCTGACCTCTTTTGTTCTTTTTGCCAGCTCATGCTCTATGCGTTCTTTCTCTTTTTTCAGCTTGCTTTCCCTTATTTTTATGTAGGTCCAAAAGAGAGAGCCTGTAAAAACTATAAGTGCCAGGTAGATATACCATTTTTTCCAGATAGGCTTGCTTATGGTAAGGTCTATCGCGAGGGGGATCTCGTTGTATAGCCCGTCAGAATTGTATGCCCTGAGAAGAAATGTGTAATCTCCATCATCTATTCTCGGGTAATAAGCAAACTGATTAGTTGATTTTTCAGACCAGTCGAAATCGTATCCCTCAAGTTTATAGCTGTATTTGACCTGTTGCGGATTAGTATAGTCCAGTCCGATGAAATCAATGTTCAATTTGTAGCTGCCGTAGGGAAGGCTTACCGTTTGGGCATAATCGGTCTCCTCATCCGATATCTGCATACCGGTTATATTTAGTTTTGGAGGGCTTTCCGGTTTTTTTTCTTTTGAGCCGTCAAATATTATCAATCCTTCGGTTGTCCCGAACAGCAATTTTTCTTCCCCGTTGCCGAAGAAACTGTTGTAGTTTGCATTGCCTCTTATCCCATTGTCAGTGCCGTATAATCTGATAAAATTATTATCGGTGTTTATACGGCTTATACCCTGCCTGTGTCCCACCCATACATAACCCTTTGAATCGGCTGTAATACCGTAGCAGTAATTGCTTAAAAGCCCCTCGTCTGTTGTAAAATGCCTGATGGTATCGGAGTATATTTTTATGATCCCGTTTCCCTCGGTGCCGGCCCACAAATCTCCGTTCACATCTTCGGTCAGCGATGTAAAATTCAGCTCCCTGTCGGCCAGGTTTATATCTCTTTGTGTTGTCAGGTTTACAAGGCTCCTGCTTCTTGTTGCTGCCCATATGTTATTTTCGCTGTCTTTGTAGAGGTAACGTATGAAATTGTGCGGGAGCCCCTGATCAGTGCCGAATCGTTTTCTTTCGCCTGTATCCGGGTTGAAACTGAATGCCCCGCCGTTTGTTCCGATCCAGAGCTTATTGTTTTGCTTGTCAAAAAGGATTGAGTTGACAGAGTTTTCCGGAGTGTTTCTTGATGAGAAAAAAAGGGTGGCCCGTTTTTTTTGAGTATCGATCCTGTATAATCCGCTTTCATGTGTTCCTGCCCACAGAACACCTTTTTCTCCCGGTGTGAGTGCGGTTATGCGGTCGGCCGGCAACCCGTGTGCTGAGGTGAAAAATTCGCTTTTTCCCGTTTTACCGGGATTCATTTTAAGAATACCTTTTTCACCTCCAAGCCAGTAAGAATCTTCGCTATGTGTTAATGAGAGAATATTTTTCCCGAATCTTGCGTCCGGTTCAGGGTAAATTCTCAGGGACTCGTCAGTTAGCATAGATATGCCGCCCCCGTACGATGCGAACCAATACCTCTCTTCATTGTCCTGAAACACCTGTCTGATCATGTTACTTGCAAGGCCGTTTTGTTCGTTCAGCCGGGTTACTTTTTTTGTTTCACCGTTGGTGGTGGTTATTTTAAAGACCCCTTCGCCGAAAGTGCTTATCCAGATATTATTTTCATTATCTGAGAAAATATGCTGCACATTTGCATCTGAAAGTCCCCATTTCTCCCCGGTATTAACAACATGGAACGAATCGGTTGAACTTATTTCGGGCAGCAGGCTGTATACACCCATGTTTTCTGTACCTGCCAGCAGTGTACCCGAGTTTTCCATATATTCGATTGCCTGTATTTTGGCAGAGGGTATTGCATCGATTTTTTTTATTATTTCAGGAGCCTCCCCATGCTTATATTTATAAAGGTAAAGTCCGTCAACTGTGCCCGCCAGAAGCCTGTTTTCAGCAGAAAAAGAGATTGAGGAAAGCAGCATGCCGCTGAACTGCTCTTTAAAAACCTCAATTTCCATGTCATTGTTAATCCTTATAAGTCCGTCGCCATGACTTGCGGCAAGAATATTTCCCTGACCATCTTCCTCAAAACCGGCTATGGTGCTGCCAACATTTTCAGCCTCCAATATTCTGAAATCTTTTCCCTCATAAACGACTATTTGTCCGTTGTTGAAACCGAACCACATCCTTTCATCTTTGTCTGTATATGTTGCAGTTGCCAGATCAGCGGGTATTTGCCCTTCAAACTCATCAATTTTGAAATTAAATCCGTCGAAGCGGGAAAGGCCGGCGCCTGCACCAAACCACATAAAACCCGATGGATCCTGGTTTACAGAATAGACAAAAGTATTGTTCAGCCCTTCTGCAGGTCCGTAGTTTCTGAAATTGAGCAGTCCGGTTTCAGCTTTGCCGGTGGCATTTAAAACTGAGATAAGTGTTAGCAATAATAAAAATCTGTTCAATTTTTCCTGCATATTATTTTAATGATTACTATTCTAATTTTACGGCTAAAACCCAGTGTTACAATGTCAGCAAGCTTCACGATTTGATATAACACTATATTATTCCCTTCTTTTTACCCCGATGCTGTATTTATACTGCGGGACTCCTCCTATCGGTACGACAAAGAACGGCTGCAGATCGCCGTACTGGTTCCTGATGTTTATTACTGCGTTGTTGTTTCTTATAAGGGGAGATTCCTGCTTATGAAACTGAATATCCAGGGTTGCACCCTGCTCTTCGGGAAATATTTCAAATTCGTCTACCACCCAGTCATCATCACCTGAGACTGTAAGTAATTTTCCCTGACGAACTGTTGACGCTACCCTTATTTCTCCGTCGTAATCCCAGTCGAAGTTAGAGACCTTGAGTGATACGGTTTCTTCATCTATGAAGGGGTAGATGTGGGAAACCTGCTGAGGGTCGTTCCAAAGGCGAAAAGTATAACTGTAGGCAAAGGCGTTGCCTCCTTCCACCGGTATATTCTCATCCGGATCGGTTGACAAGTAATATCTGTAAAGATTACCGTCATCACCTTCAACTCCCTGGGCAATTACTTTGAATATATGTCCGCCGAATTTTTCAACATACTCCCCTTCCATAGGGTTGAACGGACCGAATGTGTACCAGGTTTCGAGATATTCCGGTTCGCTGCCGAAAGTTTTGGATGCCATTTGATTGCCGCTCCGGTAATTACCCACAGGCTCCGTTTCCTGTGCATCCGGGTGAGACCACGCTTCGTTTCCTCCGTAAATGGAAAAATTGACCCTTGTGTTCCATACCCCGTTGATTTCATCTATACTGCTTCCCGTTCCCGGATTAAATACCCTGATATATACAGGATCGGTATGTTCTTCGGGAACAAGGAAAAAAAATGTTTGTGTGAAATTGTCATCTCCCCAGGAAGGACAGGCATCGCCGCCAAAAGTGACCAGGTAGGGTATGTTTTCCTCCTCGGTTGGTACCGGCTGGGCGGGTGTGTGCCCTATCAGGGCGGCAAGGAAGAGTGAGATTAAAATAATTTTTTTCATTTTTTACGGTATTATAACAGACTTATTTTTCTTCAATTATTACAATTGTTTTGTAAACACATTCTTTTCGGGTGCCGAATGTCGGATCGGGCACCGATTTTACTCCAAGGGTTACATCATAAATTCCCGGGTATTCATAGATGTGTTCAGTCACTTCACCGGAAGCTTTTGTACCGTCTCCCATATCCCAGTAATATTCATCTATCTGAAAGTTTTTCAGGAATGTGTATTTACTGTCAAACCTCACGGTTTCACCTGCAAAGGCCGTGTCAACCGATGTAATGTAGGGTTGTTCAATATTTTCCAGCAGGAAATTGTAGGAAGCCTTGTTTGCCATTACCTCGCCGGTCAGCTTGTCAATTACGTTTAGCCTGACAAGGTATGTTCCTGTGGTGTCAAAGCAATGCTCAGCCTCCAGTCCATCAATTTTTGTACCGTCTCCCATATCCCATTCAAAATAGAAGCTTGCAGTATCAACATCCCCCCTCTCTTCGTAAAAAACAAAACAGTAGTCATTCAGTTGGAGACTGTCGCAGTTGCTGAAAACAGGAAATGTTGAAAAAAAGGAGTAGATGTTGTCAACCTCATCCCTGTTTGAAGAAAAATATCCTTCATCAAAATTGTCGCTTGCTACATAACCGAAATCGTCGTATTCTGAATTAAAGGGCCCGGGAAGGGCAATGGGGTTTATCCACCTGTTATTTCTGCGCTCGGTGTAATATATGTCAAGGTTTCCTTTTTCATTATGGTCTGTTGAAAAATAGAGCCTTCCCGCGGGATGAATAAAGGGGAACTTCTCGTTGCCGGGTGAATTGACCGTTTCGCCAAGATTAACCGGCGGCCCCCATGCATCGCCATCTACGGAGCAAACGTATATGTCGAGTCCGCCTTGCCCTCTGGGCATATCGCTTACAAAGTAAAGTTCACTTCCGTCGTCGCTTATGCTGGGGTGCCCTACATTATAGTCAGCGCTGTTATAGGGGAAAGGCTTTGCCTCACTCCAGCTTCCGTTGATATATCTGGAGATGAATATGCCCAGGCGTGCCTGTTCACCATCATTTGCCGGAATATTACGTGTGAAGTAGATCGTGTTTCCGTCGGGGGAAAAGCTTACCGGTCCGTCATGATAATTGCTCGACAGGTTACGTGAAAGCAGTTTTGGGGAGGACCATTTCTCTTCTTCTTCTTTGCCGGCATGGTAAATATTGAAAAAATTTTCCCCTTCCATTGTAAGTCTTGAAATCATGAAGTTTCTCGTGCGGTTGGATGTAAAAACTATGCCGTTTTTGTAAAAAACCGGTGAAAAATCATCAAAACGGTCACTGCTTACCGGCAAGCGCTCGATACTGTAGAATTCCTGGCTTATTGCCGCGCAGGTACAGAGAAGTATGGCTGCTGTAAGTGTTATTCTTTTGCCCATCTTATTAAAAATATCTGGGGTTAACCGCCCTTGAACGGTAAATAAAGTCATATATAATCATTATTTCATGTGACCCGTTGTTGTACTTGTTCAGTGCACCGGTAGAATAGTCGTATGTATAGCCAATTCTGAGACGCTCGTTTACCTGGAATTTCAGCAGCCCAACCAGCGTGTCTTCAATTCTGTAAGAGCCGCCAATCCAGAGGAAATCTCCGAAAATAAAGGAGAGGTTGGCATCAAGCTGAACAGGATTTTGCACATCATATTTAACAAGTATGGAAGGTTTCGCTTTAAATCCCCCCCTTCCTATAACTACTCCGGAGGTAAAAAGGTAATTGTAATTATTATGGTCGTGGTATACCTTTACATTTCCGTTGCTTAAACTGTCGCTCAGGAACAACGGTATTGAAGCTCCAGTAAAGAAATGGTTTGTGTGGTAGTATACCCCGAACCCGAAATTGGGTATAATATCCTGGGAAGACTCAGTAAAGGAGATGTCCCCCGGATCATGCACCCTTACCTTGTTCCAGTTTGCGTTTCTTATGGTCAACCCTCCCTTTAAACCCAATGCAAGCCTTCCGCTGCCGGTGTTGAACCGCCAGGCGTAGTTGGAAAATATGCTTATATTGTTTCTAACATCTACCTGCTCATTGAATATCAGGAGTCCAAGAGCAACTTTCTGGTTTCTCAGGGGGGTGTGCATGCTGAAAGTCTGGCTTTCGGGAGCGCCTTCAAACCCCACCCATTGGTTGCGGTATCCGGCCGATATGTTCAGTGCGTCGCGGCTTCCTGCATATGCAGGGTTCAGGGCCAGTCCGTTCAGCATGTACTGGCTGTATACAGGAAAAAGGTGCTGCGAGTTGATATTGCAGTTTAAAAATATAAAGGCGCCTATTATGAGAATCAGTTTGTTCACTTGCTGCTATTTAATTTACCGTCTTATTATTATAAATCCCTTATACTCATGTTTGTTGTCCACCTCCAGTATATAATAATAGGTGTCGTTGGGCAGGGGAGTGCCTTGATGGTTCCTGCCGTCCCAGTCGTTTTGATAATTAACCTCTCTGTAGACCTCGTTTCCCTGTCTGTTGAAAACAACCAGCTTGTTTGTCTGCGAGTTTTCAAGCCCCCTGATCACAAAATAATCGTTCAGTCCGCTGTTGTTCGGCGAAAAACCGGTCGGTGCATCAAGATCGCTTACATTTATACTTACCTGATCAGTCTCAGCAGGGCAAACCCCGTTGATAACGCTCCATCTGAATATATTCTCGCCCAGCTCCAGATTTGTTACCTGCGTTGAAGGGTCGTTTTCGTTTACAATAGCACCTCCCCCCGATACCAGTTCCCATGAGCCCGCTCCGGTTTCAGGGGGTGTTGCTTCAAGAAATGTTTGAAAATCAAATTGAAGCGATTGATCTTCTCCGGCATCCGCAGCAGAAGGCTTACGGTAGAAAGTAACTTCTGTTTCGTCTGAGGCTGTGCATTGCCAGTTAGTTTCCCTCCACACGAAACGGTGTGTTCCGTATTCCGTTATTGTAGCGGTTGCATTGTAATGGCTTGAATCTGGCGAATATTCAGCCTCCGTGTTTACCGAACTCCAAAACCCTTCACCGAAGCTTGGGATGGAATTAAGATCGTGTGAGGGGCCGCAGGCTTCCCCGTCAGCCCCTGCATCCGGTGTTGGGTAGCCATAGACGGTAACTGTTGCCGTGCCGGTCATATCCTCCTCTCTTGCCTCACATCCGTGTGAATCGGTAAGGGAAAGAATTATATATTCGATTGCTTCAGACTGTTCTGTTGTTTCAGGTTGTGCTGTAGCCTCAAGTGAGTGGTCAGATATATCCTTTATTGTTTCGGTTTGAGTACCGTCTGTAAATTCAATCTCCCAGGGTCCTTCTCCAAAGAAGTTGAATGAAAGTGCAGTTTCTGAACCGCTGCATACTGTGTCGGCTGATTCTTCGATATGAACACCTGAAAAGGGGTGAAAATCTACATGCACCGTATTGCTTGTATCTATGCAGGCATTGTCAGGTCCCGATTTCACAATGCGCCTGAAATATGTGGGATCGGTTAAGGAGGTATATTGAAGATTCACCTCCTCATTGTTGTCGCCTGCAGGATGCCAGTTTTCCAGGTCAGTGCTGTTTTCCCAATTGTATCTGTAATCCGGTTCATCGCCCCCCTCAGGTGTGGAGCCTTGAAACTCTTCAGGAGGGGTGTCGAAGCAGATAGTTTGATGATCACCGATCACATTTTCCGTTATCGCCGGTAATACAGATACTTCCAGGTACCCCGATATATCGGCACACATCCCCGAATTGACCACTCTGCGGTAGTAGGTGGTCTGAGCTATAACATCAAGGGGTAGTGATTCCATATTATTCGGCTCGGTTGCATTTGACCAGTCGCTCAAATCTTGGCTTTGTTCCCAGAGGTAATCATATGTCCCGGTTCCTCCTCCTGTTGTGGCCGCCGAATGAAGCTCGTCCGGAGCTGTGCCCTCACATACAGTCTGTTCGGGCGATATGATGTTGCCGGTTATAAGTGGGTGCACATTAATTGTCAGTACCTGGGATGTATCGGCACATTTTCCTGAAGTGACGATCCGGCGGTAGGTGGTTGTATCTCCAAGCGGTCCGGGCTGGTAATGAATGCCTGTGTTGTCCTCCACAGCCTCACTCCATTGAGAATCATCGTTTTTTTCCTCCCAGTTGTAATTGTAAATCCCTGTTCCTCCCTGCAGAGGTTCTTCGCCTGTTAATGGAGCCGGAGTATTTTCCTCACAGATGGTTTGCTCCTCACTTATCAGGTTACCGAGTATTTTAGGTTGTACAGTTATCTCCACCACATTGCTTGAGTCAATTACCTGATCGGGGTCGTTGTCTTTTACTACTCTTATAAAAGAGGTTGTTTCAGTTAAAGCCGGTGGCTGGTAATCTTTTTCCTGCTCTCCCGGAATTATTTCCCACTCATCTGAAGATTCGCTTTTCATGAACCACTCATAATAGTATCCTTCAACAGGGTGGGGTGTACCTCCTTTAGGTTGTGTGCCTTCGAGCAGTCCGGGCACCTGTTCTTCACAAATTACCTGATCATACTTAATTCCGTTAAAAAGAAAACCGTTGAGGGTTATTTCAAGATCGGCGAACTCTCCGCCCGAATTTCCGTCGGTTGATCCGTATGCATCTTTGCTGGGTTCGCTGCCGGGTTCAAAGTATCTGCCTGACCTTCCCCCGCCAAGATTAGTTGTTACATTTCCCGGGAAGGGGTGTATTGTAAGAACTGTTCCGCCTCCGCCGCCTCCTCCCGGACCGGATCTCATTTCATGGATCACGTCTCCTCCTTTGCCGCCTCTTGACTGTACTGTAAGGCTGTTGTTGAAGTTGTCCACAGCGGTTATTATGGTTCCCCCGCCCCCTCCTCCGCCTGCACCGGCGGTTGCTGTGTCTGAAACGCTGCCTCCGTCGGAGATTATCCTGTGACCGTTTCCGCTTATATTGTCGGCTATTATAATTACCATCCCTCCTGCGTTACCACCGGCAGTGGCATTTTTTCCGTTATATGAAGTTGAGCCTCCACCGCCCCCGGCCATAAAAAAACGGCTTCCGATATATTCATCAGTGAAAAAATCATCCATCCTTTCCCCCGGAGCTCCTCTCATGCTTTCATCCGCTTCGCATGATTCAAATTCAAAGCCACCCAGTCCGCCCTGCCCGAAATTGGATCCTCCCCCGCCGCCTGATAAATGACCGTTTCCACCTCCGCCTGCACTTGATAACCTGCCTTTTCCATGTACGAAGTTGTTACCTATAGGGTACTGCTGATCTCCAGACCAGTAATAAGTTACCGGCCCTTCTCCTTTCTTTCCGCTCTTTTGCGAACCTTGCGGAAAGTGAAAGGGGGAATAAGCCCCGGGGTTTTCCGAGGAGCATTCATATTCATCCAGGTCGGTTACCCCGCCGCCTGAAAAACCGGTGGAGGTAGCGTCGATATCAGCTTCCATGGTGAGTTTGTTGCTTACTATAAGTGCAATGACACCTCCTTTTTCTCCGTCCCATTTCCCGGCAGTCAGTTTCCCGCTTACCGTGGCGTTTTTGTATCCCCTTGTTTTTACCAGTTGTACTGTTTGGTCGGCATTGTAGGAGCTGACAAGATCACGGGTAAATTTTACATTGTTATCGTTGATCTGATCAACGATCATGAACTCGTAATTTCCGGCATTATTGAAAAATTGCTTTTTGCCCCAGTTTATTCCCTCCTCGCTTTCATCCAGTGTGATACCCATACCTTTCATCTGGATGATAAGCACAGTATCGCCCGGGGCAAATATTCCCGGATCGGATACCGATACCGCATCATCTCCGTTTACAGAAGTTACAGCTGAATAGCTGTTTATTACACCCGAAATCTCGGTTTGGGCATACATTAAAGATTCTGAAAACATCAACAAAAGCGAAATGCAAAAAAGTAATAAACCGGAAGTTTTCAAGTTTATAAAATTACATTAAAACGGTAAAGCAGATACAATGCACAACATATGATTGTTACGCAAAACTTTACAGGAAGGTTTCAATTTAGTTTGTAGCCGGAGGGTTGGTGAGGATAAATTGAAATATGCGCGGCTTGTTTAAAATGTTTTCATACTTCCGGTCCGGAGAGGTTATTTAAGTGGATTTTTATCAGTTTCTTCTTACTTGTTAAGGTCATTTTTTTCATAAAGCGGGAGCATTAAGTAAAAATTGCTGCCTTTGCCGGGTTCGGTATCGTACCATATAGATCCCCCGGCACTTTCTATTATTTTTTTCGATATAGCCAGTCCCAGTCCCATACCACCTGATTTTGTAGTAAAATTGGGTCTGAACATTTTATCTTTCATATCCTCAGGTATTCCTGTGCCTGTATCGGAAATTTTGACCCTTGCGTGTCCTCCTGCCTTGTCAACTTCCAGGTTTACCGCGCCATTGCTGTTTTTAGGGATTGATTGAACAGCGTTTTTTATAAGGTTTATAAAAACACGGTTTAACTGCTTTTGGTCGATGTAAACAAAAACTTCTCTGTGGCCGTTGAAATTCTTTTTAAACTCAATTTTCTCAGCATTTATAAACAACTCAAGGCTGTTTTCAACCTCTTTTAAAATATCTGTTTTTTCAGGATTAGCATGAGGCATTTTTGCAAAATTTGAAAATTCAGTTGCAATAGAGGAGAGGTTGTCTATTTGGTCTATGAGGGATTTACAGGTTTTTTTAATCACTTCTTCCCTGCAGGGATGCCCGTCCTCCCAGGCCCTTTGCATATGTTGTATACTAAGCTTCATTGGAGTTAGCGGGTTTTTTATCTCGTGGGCAATTTGTTTTGCCATTTCCCTCCATGCTCCTTCGCGTTCAGATTTTGCAAGTAGTTCGGCACTTTTTTCAAGCTCCGTTACCATCCTGTTATAATCTTTTACAATGTCGCCGATCTCGTCGTCCCCCCTGTAGCTGATTTGTTCGTTTTTTTGTTCAAGTCTGATTTTCCGGAGCTTGTTCTGTATTAACTTCAGCGGTTTGGTTATCTGGTTGGAGACAAAAATTGCTGTTACAATCGTTATCAGTATAAGCAATGCGTAAATATTTACAACCGCAACCACAACGGTGTAAATCTCCCTTTGCAGCTCCCCCTGCCTGGTGAAGTAGGGGAGATTGAGGTATGCAAGCACCTCGTTGTCTGCATTGGTAAACGGTACATATGCTGAAAGGTAGGATAGTTCTCCGATAGTTTCCCTGTGCAAAAATCTGGGATTATTTTCAATGACCATTTTAGAATATGCTCCGGGGCTCATTTTTTCACCCGTAAGGTTCAGCTCGAAAATTTCAGGGCGGGAGGTAGCGTAAAGGTTACCGTCAGGGTCGTACAGGTTTATATCGGTATAAAAAACATTTGAGAGATCTGTCAGTAAACCGCTCATATAGTTTTGCAGTTCAGGTGTGAGCTCTTCTTCCAGCATGAATTCATTTTCCAGTTCAACAAGAACTGATTGTATCTTCTCGGTTATGTTTTCCTGGTGCTTATTTTCAAATTGTCTTATATTATAGTATATAGTTCCGGCCCCAACTATTATAAGCGACAATAAAACGATTGATATCATTGACAATTTTATACGGTTTTTAAGTGTCAGCCGGAAGTGGCTTCGACGAAGGGGGAGGTTGTAAACAAGTAGTGCAATTCCCAGCAGGGAGAAATAGAAAATAAAAGTATAGGAAAAAGAGGTGAGCAGGTTTATAGTCCTTGTTTCAGGCTTGCTCAGAATAATTGTGTTATCTTCATCGGCTCTGTATATCAGATGGTTGTAGCCGTCATGCTCAAAAAAAGTGTAAGTTTCATCATTTTGTTGAGTGTATTGTTGTTTCAGGGCATAGGGGAAATCGCCGTAACGCGTAATTAGGCGGTTATTATGGTACTTGGCGTATGAGTAGTTTCTTAATGCCTGATGCTCGGTTAGCTCCCCCTCTATAAGCAATTCCGGATATCCCAGTTGCTCGGTTGCAATTCTTGAGTCTAGAGATATGTAAACGGTTTTTTCCTCGGGATAGTGGTCGTAACTATAGGTAACTGTTCCAAGGTAGCTTATACGTCCGTTAAGGTTATCCAGGAAGAAGAAATTTGATTCCGGGTTGATCCTGATACCGTAATCATAGATCATATCTTCGAAGAAGGTATAGCAATCAACCAGTTCCTGAGTATCTTCCAGGTAAATGTTGTAATCAGGGCCACAAGCAGCAACCTGCAGCTCGTATTTTCTGAAGAAGCTGTTGAAGTAGTTTTCTTCAAGATAATCGAACAGCTCATATTCTTCGTACTTCATGCTGCCCAGCATCTCATACAAAACCGAGTCGGCTGCAATCTCCTTTTCAATATCCTCCAGAAGAAATTCTGCAACCTGGTCACGTTCATTTGCAAGGTTTACAACAAGAACTCTCCTGATATTCCTTTCCTTTTCCCTGCTTTTATCTGTTACAAAATACAATGTAAAAAGTGAAATTAAAAAGACCACGAAAACAAGGTTTGGAAATTTGTAGCTGTAGCGGTAGTACCTTATATAAGCTGTAAAAGAGATAACTAATATATAAAACAGAACCGTGGGGAGATCCAGCGAATATCCGGAAGCATAATAAATCACAGCTCCGCCGCATGATATGACTGCAGTTATTAAAGCAAATACCTTAATATCAATAAGGTTTGATGCAAAATGTACTATGTGGTCAGCTAACAAAAGAAAAGTTGCAAAAAGAAAAGCGATTGAAATATATGCAAGTAAGCTGTATTGGTTGAGATAAAAGAAATTGTGAACCTGAAGCTGTATACTGGAATTTATAATCAGCCCCTCGAAAAGATAATGGAAATAAAGGAATATAAATACAAGGAAAGAGGTCAGCAAGCCGATCTTTGCCATATTCTTTCCCCGGCTTTTCGTATAGGTGATCCTGAAATATTTAGAGAAAAGCAGGGAAATAAAGAACAGGAGAACCGAGTTTATCAACAGATCGCCCAGTGATGCAAATGTAAAGGATTTACCGTAAAGATGCGGAGAAAAAAGGGTAAAAACGGAAGAAACGTCAGGGAAGTCTGTTTGAAGCATGAGCCACCTGAGCATCACAATTATACCGGCAATTGCTGCAAACCATATGTTTTTGGCTTTTTGTGTGTTGAGTTTTAAAATATGGAAGCTTTTATAAAAAAACAGAAGGAGCAAAGAGAATGATATAAAAAACAGAGTGATACAAACCCTTGTGAATAAAAGGCTGAATGCCGGAGGAGAAGGAGGGATAAGTGAAAACAGGTATTCCCCTTTTTTGTTTTCTACCGGAAAACCTGAGCGGGGAGAAAATTTTATCTCCACATTAGGGTTCAGGTCGAAATCCCTGTGAAAGGTATTTGAGAGAAATTTGTTCTCAAAGAGATAGTCGTTCTTAATTAGTATAAGTGCCGCGAGAGTAATATTACCGGTCTCTTTTTTGCGTCTGACATACCATGAGTTTCCGCTGTGATAGACAGGTCGGCTTGTCTGTATAACCTCTTCATATGAGTGTTCCGGTATATCGCTGCTGTTCCAGTACCTGAGGTTCTCATCTTTATAAACCAGAATTACGATACCTTCCTGATTACGCATGTTGTAGTAGTGCCTGCCCGCTTTTTCAGCAAAATGAGTCAGGCCGGAGTCACTTATTTCACGGGAGATGTTGTTAAGCATTTTTTCTGTTTTTTTCTCCTTTTCATGGAGCCTGTCTTCAAAATTTTCTGCATCGACCGATTGCAGCTCAAGTTTTTCAAGATTTCTTTCAACTGCAAATGCAATGATCATTGCAATAATTGCAACAATCAAAAGCCAGTATTTTTTGAGAATAGACCTCATGGTTGTACTATATTATTCCGGTGTTTGCCAGGTAATTGAATAACGCATATCTGCCGGATTCATTATTCATTGTGATATGGCTCCCCTTTTATAATTGTAATTGCCCTGTAGAGTTGTTCCATGAATATTAATCTTGCGATCTGGTGAGATAACGTCATTTTTGAAAGTGAGAGGGTCATTTGTGCCCTTTGACGTACTTTTTCGTGGAAACCGTATGGTCCACCGATCACGAAAATGATATTTTTTTTTCCTTCCGCCATTTTTTTCTCAATCAGGCCGGCAAATTCAATTGAGGAGAGTTGCCCGCCTTTTTCGTCAAGTAATATAACAAAGTCGCCGGCATCTATTTGTGACAAAATCTTTTCACCTTCCTTTTCCGTAACTGTCTCCTGCTTTGTTTTCCCGGTCTTTTTCGCTGCAGGCAGAACGGACAGTTTAAAGGGAATACGCCGGGCTATACGGCTTTTATAGTCATCAACACCTTCCCTGAGATACGTTTTATCTGTTTTACCGGTTAATATGAGTTTAACTTGCATTGAAAAATTATTAATTATGCAATTTTATTAATATTTTTACTTAAAATGCTTGATTGGCTTGATTTTTGTACTACTTTTTTGATGTACCTTTTATTTTTTGCACTTTGAAACCCTGAATTTTTGAAATAAAATTAATATGAATAAAATACCGGGGCTTCTAATATGTGGCTGGTTTTTTCATTTTTGCCCAATCTAAAATTATAAAATGTAATGGAAAGAAGACTTATCACATTGTCTGCAGTTGTTGTGATTTTGGTTTTAACGGTATCAGCATCCGATGACCCCTCCCTTATACCCGAGGGGATTTCGGTTTCTGTAGAAGATGGCGACTGCAAGGAGCTGGCTAAATTTTTCAACAATAACATCGAGCTTGTAATAATTGATTCCGAAGATGTTTACAGCAAATCTCAGGCCGAACTTATAATGAAAGATTTTTTCAGCAAATACCCTCCCGATGATTTTGATATTTTGCATGAAGGAGGCCGGGAGGCTTCCCGTTATGCAATCGGAAAGCTCGTTTCCGGAGATAATGTTTTCAGGGTTTATTTTCTTTTAAACAAAGTTGAAGATGAATTGAAGATTCATCAGATGCGCATAGAATATGACGAAGATGGATAGTTTGGTTGATCGCTTCATTGAGATCGCTGTTGCAGAGGATACCGGTGACGGGGATCATTCATCCCTATCATGTATACCCCGGCAGCAGGTGGGAGCTGCCTCTCTTATTGTCAAGGAAGATGCTGTTATTGCCGGCATTGGAGCCGCTATTCGTGTATTTCATAAAATAGATGAAAGGATTGGGGTTAAGGTTAAGATCACCGACGGTGAAACTGTAAAAAAAGGCGATATTGCCTTTATCGTGGAGGGGCCTGTCCATTCGATTTTAAGATCGGAGCGCCTTGTATTGAATATACTCCAGCGCATGAGCGGCATAGCAACTCAAACCCGCAAATATGCCGACAGGCTGGCAGGACTTAAGACGAAGGTTCTGGATACAAGAAAGACTTCGCCGGGGATGAGATTTTTGGAAAAAGAGGCAGTTCGTTTGGGGGGCGGGGAAAACCACAGAATGGGGTTGTATGATATGATCATGTTAAAGGACAATCACATAGATTTTGCCGGCGGAATAAAAAATGCAATTTCCAGAGCAATTGAATATTTGGATGAAACCGGTAAAGATCTCCCCGTTGAAATTGAAACAAGAGGTCTTGATGATGTCCGCCAGGTTTTGGAAAAAGGAGGTGTACAGCGAATAAT
Organism: Bacteroidota bacterium; assembly: GCA_003554865.1. Classification (GTDB taxonomy): domain Bacteria; phylum Bacteroidota; class Bacteroidia; order Bacteroidales; family PUMT01; genus PUMT01. The sequence continues at coordinate 24,592 of PWHJ01000174.1, forward strand.
GTTTGACAATTTCACTGTTGATATGACAAGTGATGCTGTAAAAATGGTGGACGGATCGGTTGAAACTGAGTCTTCCGGGGGTATAACACTGGAAAATATACGGTCATATGCCGAGTGTGGAGTTGACTATGTTTCGGTCGGGGCGCTTACACATCAAGTAAAGGGCGTGGATTTGAGCCTGAAAGCTTTCTTTTGATTTTTCTCACCCTTTCGTTTCAGTTTTTTAATCCTGATCTGCATCAAGCACCTTCATAAGTTTTTTCCTTGAGAAAAAAATACGGCTTTTTACTGTTCCGATGTTAACGTCCAGATTTTCGGCTATTTCCTTATACTTGAAGCCGGATATGTACATTTGGAGAGGGATTTTAAAATCATCCGGAAGTGATTCCATCCCTTTTTTTATTTCTTTTACGTGAATAGCCGAGTCTGTTTTGGCTCCTGCATTTTCATTGCTCCCGTTTAAAAAGTAAAGGTCTTTTGTATTGTCAAAGGTGGTGTTCCTTTTGATCGCTTTTCTGTAATTGTTTATAAAAGTGTTTTTTAAAATTGTGAAAGTCCACGCTTTAAGATTTGTGTCCTCTGCAAACTGCTCACGGTGAGTCAGGGCTTTAAGAAATGTTTCCTGAACAAGGTCAACTGCATCTTCATGGTTAGAAGTGAGACTTAGGGCAAACCTTTTCAGTTTATCCTCAAGTCCGGTCAGTTTATAGTTAAATTCCATCGCTGTCATGGCTATATTTTTTTGAATTATTAACCCGATTACTGTATAACAAATATACAAGACAATTAAACAAAAAACAAAAATATTTTGCATAAATTTTTTGTGTGACAACACAAATTCCTTTATATGACTAACACACAAACTATTTGGAAGCAATCTAAATAATGTAATGTGAAACAAAAAGGCTTATAGGTTAAACATTCTAAATAGTAAACAGGAATTGTTCCAGATAAGAATATTGTCTCTGCCTTCTAGTGACAGCTTTTTTGGCATGTGAGTATAAATTGTGAGATAAGTAAATATAAATAAGTAGAAATATAAAAATATAAAGAAGAGTGGATATAATATAAATAAACGGATGTGTTTATCTGTAACAGCATGAATTATATCTTCATTAAAGACTCCTGGAAGACATTTTGTTTAGATGTGAAATCGGGCACGCAGGTCACCCCATGCCTTTATGCATGTTTGTTCCTGTTATTTTGTCTGCCAAAAACTGACGGGGGTCAGTGGGATTAAACGGTGGATTGCTGAATTTTCAGGTGGGGTAGAGATTGGCTGCTTCAGGAATTTTGGGAGATGCTGTCCAGAAATTGCATTAGATGTTGCGGTGACTCTATTTTTAAAAGATTTTCAGGTAGTCTGCCAATATCTTTTCCTGTTTGGTAGCCTGTGTAGAAAATTTTACACCCGGGGAAGGACTCAGATAGCTCAATGAGGTAATTTTTAAGCTTCTCTTTTGAAATGCCGGTTGTAAAGGTTGTAAAAAAGTAATCGTTTTTTAGAATGCCGGCCGCTTGTTTAAGGTGCCCGAGGGGGACAATCTGGCCCAGATATACAACTCTGTGACCCTTTTTTTTGATAAGGTAAGTATAAAAAAGTAGTCCGAGCTCATGAAGTTCCCTCTCATGCAAAAACAGAACAAATATTTTTCCCCCGGGTTTGACCGAGGCCTCCTGGCCGTCAATTGCTACAATGAGTTTTTGTCTTAGAAGGTTGGATACAAAATGCTCCTGTACCGGGCTAATGGTTCCCGTCTGCCAAAGCAGTCCAACTTTTTCAAAAAACGGATACATTACATTTACAAGGGTCTCTTCAAATCCCATTTTTATAATGCAATCCCCAAGGATCTTTTTAAATTTCCTGTCATCCATCTCAATCATGGAAATGATGAGATTTTCGATTTGGGTGAAGGCATCGGTTGTTTCCTGGCTTAAATGTATGACCTTGTCTTTTATTTCCTCTTCGCTGAGACCGGCAAGATAAGATATCTTAAGACCATGTCTGTTGAGTATTGAAATATTGAGCAGCTTTTTCAGATCCTCTTCCGTGTAAAATCTTATTTTGGTTTTTGTGCGCCGGGGACTGATAAGACGGTGGCGCTTCTCCCACATGCGCAGTGTGTGAGCTTTTATTCCGGTCAAATCTTCAATGTCCTTTATCGAATATTTAGCCATATATTACTTATCTGTAAATGTTTACTGATAAAAGCAAACGATTAAAAAAAATGATTGTTTTGTTATTAAACACTTATCAAGGGAGTATTGTTTAAAGGCTGGGTTATAAAAGTTTTTTTGTCAAAATTTAAAGTTCTTTTACCTTCATAAGGCCGCCCCTGACCGGGAAGGGGAAAAGTATAAGCCAGTGCTGCATCCGCTTTTATAGCTTCCTTGCCATCAAAAGTCCGTCTCTTACCGGTAAAATAACTGTTTCCATTGCCCGGTCGGTACTTATTTTTTTGTTGAATGAATCGATTCCGGCTGTTGAAGGATCAGACAAATTCGCTTTATTTACAACTTTGTTGTTCCAGAGAACGTTGTCGGCTATCAAAAACCCGCCGGCATTCAGTTTTGGCCGAACCATAGTGAGATAATCCGGATATTCTGCTTTGTCCCCGTCAATAAAGACAAGGTCAAATGAATCATTCAGGCGGCCTATAATATCAATTGCGTTTCCTGTGTGTTGTATAATACTTTTTCCCAGACCGGCACGCCGGAAAAAGTCACGGGCAAAATCCTTGATTTCATCATTTATTTCAATAGTGTGAAGCACCCCGCCGGGGACTAGTCCTCTTCCCAGACAAATTGCCGAATAACCGGTGTATGTGCCAATTTCAAGGATCCTTGCAGGTTTTATCATCCTGCTCAGCATCTCCAGAAACCTCCCCTGCAAGTGGCCTGAGATCATTCTTGGATTGAGCATCTTCAGGTGTGTTTGTCTGTTGAGCTCCTGAAGAAGCTCATCCTCCTGCGTAGAGTGTTCATTAATATATGCTTCCAGTTTTGGGTCCCCGAACATCGTCATAGTAATTAATGATAAGAGAGAATTGATAAATTTTCCGGATTCAAAACCATGTTCGCCATTTCCATAAGGTAATCGGATGATATTTTTTCAATAATATTTTGAATTTCCTCCGATGAGTGAATTCCGTTAAAAAGAAGATGGCTTTTACCCATTGCCTGCATAAGATACTCCTTGTTTTCAAAGGCTATGATCATTTGCCCCTTAAGCTGTCTTTTCGCCCTGCTGAGCTGAATTGAGCCAAGCTTATTGTTTCTGAGTCTTGCAAACTCCTTTAAGACTATTTCGGTGCATTTTTCGATATGCTGCCTGTCCGTTCCGAAATATGTTGCAAAAACCCCCGTGTCGCTGTAAAGGGTTATATTGGATTCAACATTGTATGCATAGCCTGTTTTTTCGCGCAAGGCAACATTCAGTTTTGAGTTCATGCCGGGCCCTCCTAAAATATTGTTAAGAAGATCCAGCGTGTAACGTCTCTCGTCCTTAATTGCAGGAATGTTACACCCTATGATGAAGTGAGCTTGATGAGTCTTTTTGTCAATCTTTTTTTCCACCGGTGAATTGCAACTTACCGGAATCCGCTTTCTTGAGCTATTTCTGGGCGGATTTTTTTCAAGGTATCTGCCCGCCTGCTTGAGGACTTTCTCGAAATCCATGTCAACTACTGTGGTGAAAACCATCTGGTCTGTGCAGTAATTTTTTCCGATAAAGGTTTCTATATCCTCGCGTGTGAATTTTCTCAATAGTTTCGGTGTGCCCAGTATATTTCTGCCGATGGGGTTCCCGTTGAACAACACCTCCTCGAAATCGTCAAAAATAAGCTCGGAGGGGTCGTCTTTGTATGAATTAATTTCGTCTATTATAATCTCCTTCTCTAGTGCAAGCTCTTTTTCCGGGAATGTTGAATGAAATACTATATCGCATATCAGTTCAACAGACCTTTGAAAGTCTTCTTTCAGAAAAGAAGAGTAGATACAGGTATGCTCTTTGGTTGTATAGGCGTTGATTTCACCACCCACGATCTCCATCCTGTTAATTATATGGTGTGCTCTCCGTTTTTTTGTTCCCTTAAAAAGGGCATGCTCAATTAAGTGGGCTATACCATGTTCGTTTTCTGTTTCATCGCGTGACCCGGCATTGATTGTAAGACCGCAGTGACCGACTGGAGAGGGGTGCCTGTGGTGAACCAGCCTTATACCATTATTAAACTTGTAGGTTTGGTAAAACATAAAAGCAACATTTAGCCTGCAAATATAATAAACGAAAAGTTAAGGCAGGCAGCGTTTTGATTAATAGGGATTATTAAATTTTATGTAATTAAAAATTTTAAAAAATAAAATTTTTAATTACATTTGCATGCCAAATGACGCAAGTGTGCTACGCTTGTTGGAAGGTGCCATAGCTCAGTCGGTAGAGCAACGGACTGAAAATCCGTGTGTCCCTGGTTCAATTCCAGGTGGCACCACAAAGAGGGCTGGAAATTGATTCCAGCCCTCTTTGTATTTTAGGCCTGCCGGGAGATTCAGGGATTAAGAACCTCCCGAAAAATGAGGAAATTTGTCTACACCAATGCAACTCCAGGCTAAAAGTTGCATCCCCGAATGCATACCCAAAATTACATACCGGCATCTTGCCTGAATTCTGCCAATTTATCAAAGCCTGAAAAGCGTAACTTAGACGTAACTGAAATTATATGAAGCGCAAGTAATAATAAAACCTGCATTTAAAGCCTTAAGATTTTTTATTTTGGAAAATATCTCTCTAATTTATAATTTAGCTATTCTCAAATTTACAAGTTATGAAGTCAGCCAGTAAGAATTTTGCACTGATGGGGGTTGCTGCATTTGTTGCCCCTCGTCATCTGAAGGCGATCAGGGATACAAACAATGTTTTGCTTGCCGCATTTGACAAGTTTGATAATGTCGGCCACATAGATGATTATTTTCCGGATGCCCATTTTTTCGTCGAATTTGAACGTTTCGAAAGGCACATTAACAAGTTGAACAGAGAAGGCAAAAATATTGAGTATATAAGTGTATGTACTCCCAACTATCTTCATGACTCGCATATAAGATTTGCACTCAACCAGGGTGCCCATGCCATATGTGAAAAGCCCCTCGTACTCAGTCCATGGAACCTTGATGCTCTGGAGGAAGCTGAAAAAGAATCCAGTAAAAAAATATACAATATTTTGCAGTCAAGGCTTCACCCCTCGATCCGGAAACTTAAGAAAAGGATAGAAGACTCCCCTCAGGATAAGGTATACGATGTTGACCTAAACTATATTACAAGCAGGGGAAAATGGTATCATGCATCATGGAAAGGGAGTGACGAGAAATCAGGAGGTATTGTAACCGATATCGGAGTTCATTTTTGTGATATGCTAACCTGGATATTTGGAGATGTGAAGGAAAACGTTGTTCATTTGCTCGAGCATAATAAGGCGGCCGGTTTTCTGGGACTTGAGAGGGCCAGGGTAAGGTGGTTTCTTAGCATTGATTACAATGACCTGCCCGATGAGATAAAAAATAAGGGTCAGCGCACATACAGATTGATAAACGTTGACAATGAAGAACTGGAGTTCAGTGACGGATTTGCAGATCTTCATACAGAGAGTTATAAGAAAATTATGGAAGGGAAGGGGTTTGGTCTTGATGATGCGCGCCGTTCAATTGAGGTTGTATATGCAATAAGAAATTCAAAGCCCGTGGGAATGCGTGGAGAATATAATCCATATCTGAAAAAAGTGTTATAATTTGGAATTCAGCAAGAAACCGCAATATATTCTTTTTCAGCTTTAGCGCAGTGGTTGTAAATTTTACGGGCAGCTTTTTCAGATGCAGACCCCCTGCCGAGCAATTTCTTTATCTCCCGGTAATCTGATAGTATCTGTTCCCTTTTGCTTTTATCGTTCAATATACTCTCCAGCTCCCTGTTCAGTATTTCATTGTTCATTTCATGCTGAACCAGCTCTTTTACCGCTTCGCGGTTCAAGATAAGGTTGACAAGCGAAATAAAGGGGACTTTAATGAAGTTTTTTCCAAGCAGATAAGAAATTTGCCCAGACTTGTAGCATACAATTTGAGGAACATCCATTAAAGCAGCCTCCAGTGTTGCGGTACCCGATACTACAATTGCCGCCTGAGATTGCCGGAGAATACTGTAGGTTTGACAGAACAGGGTACTTACCTCATAATCTTTGGTGAAATTTTGGTAAAATGAAATACCAACATTGGGGGCACCTGCAATTACAAACTGATATTGAGTGTGTTGCGGCACCATTTGAAGCATTGCGGGAAGGCATTTTTCTATCTCCTGCTTTCTGCTTCCGGGTAAAAGGGCTATAATTGGCTTGTTTTCAAGATAGTTACGCTTGATGAATGTGCTGAAATCTTCACTGTTTAACCGGTACTGATTCATTGCGTCCATAAGCGGATGACCCACATACTGTACATTATAGTTGTAACCTCTGTAGAAATCTTTCTCAAAAGGCAGGATAGTAAGCATAAGGTCAACATATTGCTTTATTTTTTTTACCCTGCTTCTGTGCCATGCCCAAATTTGTGGTGAAATATAGTAAATAACCGGTATTCCAATTTTTGAGGCATATTTTGCCATAATCATATTAAACCCGGGATAATCTATAAGCACCAGTGCATCAGGGTTGTATTCTTTAATATTTTTTTTGCAAAAACGGATATTTGACCATATTTCCGGGATTTTTAAAAGAACTTCCCTGAATCCCATAAATGAGGTTTCCCTTATGTGCTTTACTGGGAGACCTGCTTGTGCCTGCATAAGATCGCCGCCCCAGAAACGAAACCTGGGTGAAGGATCTGTTTTTTTCAATTCTTTTATTAAGTTGGCTCCGTGCAGGTCACCCGACGGTTCTCCTGCAATGATGTAATATTTCAATTTCCAATATTTTTTATTATTCCTGTTCAGCTCTGTAACCGAAAACCAGGTTCATCCCAAACCAGATGTTTACATTGCGGGTCTTGTGAGGCATAAATGCCGAATTTAAATTGTCGCTTAGAATGTAAAACTGAACCGGGCCGCCCCTGATCCCCATACCCAGGCCCAAATTATTGAAAGCATTATTCATGAAAGAATAGGAGAGGGTTGTGGTGAGCCAGTTTGTAACATTGGTGTTTGCTGAAAGGGTTACCGATTGAGAAAAATGACCTTTTCCGAAATGTGAGCGTGAGAGAAGACCAAAATTGACCATTGGATTGAGCTTGTACGTTCCTCCAAGGTACACTTTCGGTCCTATTCCCCGATTATAGGAATTTTGTGTGTCGGAAATTACAAATGCATCAGATATTGTGTCAGTCAGCCTTTCAAAATAGTCGTCATCGTTATCCAGCATTTCATTAAAATCTATCCCTTCAAATATATAGCTTCCCTCCATCGATATATTGAAAACATCTCGGTTCCAGTTAATAAAGCCAAGATCCGCTATGCTTGCATAAAGGGTCATTGGAACCGGATCTGTTATCTTGTATGTGGCGCCCAGGTCTGCCGCGAATCCGACATTACCGGTGTTAAAGATAAAATCTCCCGCATTGTAGCCTTCATCGTCAAAGTTGGAGATAATTCCGTCAATATTTCCCTCTTCATCATGTTCCAGTTTGAAAGGCATGGAAGCATTAGCGGTAAAGTTGGAATGCATATGAAGATGATAGGTTTCCGGGTCTGTGTGGAAGCTGATATCAGGATTTGCAAGTGAAAAATTCATTTTCCCGAAAAGCAGTTTGGCTGATCCCCCAACAGTAAGGTTCTCGTTTACCGGGTATGAGGCTCCGAGCGCAAATTCCCGGTAATAGTTTAAATCTGCTCCAAATCCGGAAAGATCTGCCTTTTTGTCGAGAAACTCATCATTTCCCTTCAGTCCGAGAATAAAAAGGTCTTTTGGCAGAGAGGTCCTTCCTGAAATTTTTTCGGAAACCGAAAAGGTGAAAAACATATCCTGGTAGCGAACTCCAACACGTAAAAGATTTATATGCATATCCTGCCCGATTTGGTTGCGGTTTTGCAGGTTTCCGATAAAATCATCTATATCGGCCGAAGGGTGAAGGAAAGTTATAAGAGAATCGGAATTTGGATCTTGGAAAATTATATCATTGTAACTTGCAAAGTTCAACCCCATGTTCATATTTATGGAAGATAGCAACGGCAATCCCACATATGAAGTGTAGTGAGGCTGTACGGCAGGATTGAAAAGAGATGACTGGGGGATCCTGTCCATGAAATATACGGTGTTATTCATTTGTCCTTTCACTGAAGCGATAGAGATTATAGAAAGGATCAAAATTGCTCCAATTGTGGTGAATAAAATCCGCAGATTGAGTATTGGATTCATATTTTTATTTTTTTTCGAGAGCATTGGCTAATCCGATTTTATTTAATTAACATTCCTGCTTTAATTTTAATGTTAAAGCCAACCGAATATGTGGAAAGGATTTTTACCGGTACCTCCCCGTTTTCAGATGTGTCCAGCTTTACTGAAAGTATAAGGCTGTCTGCTTCTGAAAGAAGCTCTTTTACATCCTTGCTCAGGGTTATCCCGTCTTCCGAAGAAGTGGTCTCACCTTCCGGAACTATGCCGTCCTGGCCTACAGGTGCGGGAGACATAATAACTATTTCGCCGAAACTGTGGAGCTCTTCATTATTTTCAGAACTGTAAAGTGCAAGGCCTATGGTTGCACCAAGCGGGAATCCGTTTTCAGCTGAGATATGAAGTGCCGCATCTTCCAGTATTTCTAGATCATCTTCGTCTATTTCCAAATCCAATGTGTCTGAAAGTCCAAAATCCTTTAACTGCAGCTCCAGGGGTAATTCAATTTCAGCTCCCATGTTTATGTAGCTGTCCCTGTGGAGAAAATTAATCCTTTCATTTTCTTCGCCGTTACCGGGATTTATAATACCTTCACCTGAAAGGGTGATTTTTTCGGGTTTATTCGATATAAAATCTACAATGTTGGAGTTATCCCTGTTAATTGATATTGTGTCCGAAAAAGAAGCGGTTGTATCTGCGGGGGAATTAAAAAGAAATGCAGGAGGGTTAAGCGGCTCAATATTTCCCTCACCCGATTCCCCGGTTATATCAAAAGTCGCCTCTATTGGAAAACCAAAGCTGTTGTTGTAAATAAACCTGACCCTCGGATCATTTAATTTAAACTCTCCGCTGATACGGTCAAAAATATCCGACTCGGAATTAAAATCAGCTTCTTCCTGCTCAATTGTTTCGTGATGCTGACCAAAGTCACCTTCCAGATATTCAAACTCAACATTGTCCAGGCTGAAATCAAAAGATATGCCGTTACCCGAAAGGTCAAATTCAACCGCTTCCCCTTTAGAGTCGGCATAAAGCTTATATTTGAAAGGCAGTTTATTGTAAGGGGAGTCAGCATCGGATGTCAGATCGCTTCTGGTGTTGTCAAGATCAAGAGTTCCCCTCAGATTGCCGGATGATATTAAAAACTCTACAGCCTCTCCATTCTTTTTGGTTTCAGGAAGCTCCAGCTCAAAAAATGCAACATCGGGCAAATTCCCTGATATATTATAATTAAGTTCACCGCCAAGAAGCTCCAAAACGGTTAACTTTATATCTTCTCCCGCGTCTAAGCTTATCATATCTTCCTTCTTGTCCATTTCAAAATAAGGTATAACCGCCTTTCCTCTTATAACCTTAAGTTCATCCGGATAGGCATTCAATTCAATGTTGTCAGAGAAATCAATGTAAACTTCCTCTTCGCTTCCGGGAGAGCTTAATTGTGATATTTCAACCAGCAGTTCATTCCGGGCAAACACTCCTTCCATTTCGGTGGTTTCGATGGCCGTTTCACCGGGCTCTACATTGGAAAATGAAAAACTGCCGACTTCACTGTTATCCTCTTTGTTTAATACTGTAATATTCATTGAGCCAAGCTCAACAGGAAAGTTGTTCTCGAGTTCAACAGCGATCCTGCCCTGGGCAAACTCAACCCATACAAATTCTGTGATCTCGTCGAAATCATATACTCCCGCTTCCTGCGGAGGAATAGGAGGGAAAGGGGCATAACTTCCTTCAGCGTTTTTAAGGATGCTTTTTTCCGGCTCTCCTAATTGCTTGACCAGATCACCAAGTATTATTGTAGATGTGGTGTTGAACTCTTCAGTTTTAACCGGCTCAAAGTCAAAATTATCTGATAAAGCTTGCTGGTCCGGGATTTCAATTATTTCAGAGAGCTCAAATTTGAAAAGGGAGTCCTCCTTTATCAGAAAACGTATACTCCCGTCGGGATCGAAGAAAACCAATGAATCGTCGGGTTCAGCAATGTCTTCCATAGTCAGTTTACCGTGCCCCAATGGGAGAGAGTAGGAGGGTTTTAATTCAACCTCGCCGGAGAGTTTGTCAAGATCAAACTCGTCTTCCACGCAAGATTGGTTTAAAACAAGAATTGCTCCTGCTAAAAGGGCAATTCTGAGTGAAAAAATGAAAAAATCCTTCATTCGTATATTATTTGATGGAATACAATTAATAAAATCTCAAAAACTCTTTAACAGTATACAATGTAATGATATAAAAAAAACCTTAAAATACAATTTAAAATTTTCCGTAAAAAAAGGGGCTGTCCTTTTGGGACAGCCCCTTGTGTGCCGTTGCATTTACTTAATGTTTTACTAAGTCTGACTTTTTAAAATGTTTGTTAACCTGTAAAAATTTTAAAATGTATTGCCTAGTTATTTAATTTCATTAATCTGCTTCGGGCACAATATTCAGGCGGAAAAACTTATAGTTTTGACTGGGTTCCAGATCCCTTTCCTCCAGGACAATGAACAGCTCAACATCGTCAGTGGGTGTCAGCTCCATGCTCAGTGAGCCGAAACTGTTGTTAGCGGGTATGGTAATCATTCCGCCGTCCTGAATGTTGTAGTCAACCCCTTCCACAGCAGTGGTTTCCATAAGCTCCCATTCATCATGTTCGGGCTGCTCCAACCTAAGCCGGTTGGCGTCAGTGTCGCGGTAAAGCTGATCGGCCACATAGTAGCTTATCTCCTTATCCTCAGCCTGGTGAGGTCCTACAAGTGCAACCTGGATGGCAGCGTCCTGATGGTCGCCTTCAATGACGGCCGACCAGTGAGCGCCGACTGATGTCCAGCTTGCCTCCTCGTGTGAAAGGTTTGAGAATTCAACTACCGGCGGACCGTCATAGGTGAAATCGTTGAGATCTTCGAAACACGACTGTGTAATTAAACCTATACCGGTTAAAACAGCCAGTGATATTATGAATCTTTTAATATTCTTCATGTTAAACTGATTTTTGTAATTGATTAATAACCCGGGTTTTGTACACAGTTCTCGTTTGCTGAGATTTCAGCGGTGGGTATTCTTTCAACCACCCTGTAGTCATCAAAATCCACAGGAGTTCCGGCATCCTCATCCGGTACACCTTTGGTAATATCCATTCCACGGCGCCTCAGATCAAACCAGCGGTGTGACATTTCGCTGAAGTACTCAACCCTCTTGTCGGTAAAGAGAACATCAATGAACTCTTCCGCAGAGTCGACATTAATATCTACATGCTCCATTCCGCGGTGCTCGCGCAGGGTCATTAAAAATTCTTCGGCCTGGTTCAAATCACCCATTTCAGCATGTGCTTCCGCTGCTATAAAATACATTTCCGAAGTACGCATCATCTTAATATCATCCCAGTATGCGTAGCCCCTGTGACTATGGTACTTCTTCTGGAAAGCGCACAATTGACCGCCTTTAACAGCTTCATAGTACATATCCCCTGCAGGGTGCCCTTCAGCACCGTATGAATCCAGTAATTGTATAAGATCCTGACGAAGGATCACATCACCGTACCCCTCGCCTGTTTCTTCACAGTATATTGCCATACCTGCTACGCTTGTGTTCATACCTGGCCTGTCGGCCTCAGTATATCCAAGCTCCAGAATTGATTCCGCTCCCGGTGCATCTGCAAACAGAGTCATATAATCGTCAAAATTATCTGCATGGATCAGTTCCGTGGAGGGGTGATCAATAGCGGCTTCTGCATAGTTTGCTGCCTCTGACCAGTTGCCCATGTAGAGATAAACGCGTGCAAGTGTTCCAAGCACTGCTGCTTCTGTAAACTGATAAGGGTATTCATCGTCACTCAGGTATCCAAGAGCGGCATAAAGGTCGTCAAGCACCAATTGATAGCCTTCTTCAATAGTTCCCCTGGCCTCGAAAGTTGTTTCGTCAATGCCGGCGAAAGGTTTTGTCTTGTATATAACTCCAAGAGGCTCTCCTTGTACAAAAGGCTCCTGGTGCATGTAAGGACGTGCGTATATTCTCAGAAGGTCAAAATACATCCATGCCCTCAAAGCGTGGGCCTGACCTTTGAACTCATTAACAAGTGTTTCGTCCGCATCTTCAATATCGTCAATGTAATAGAGTATGGAATTGGCTCTATTGATGTCGTTGTAAACACGCGTCCAAATCCCGAAACCGGCACCTTCCTCGTTTGTGGGATGGTTGGTCATCCTGCCGGCGTTAGTCTGTGCAATGTCCATCTGATCCGAGAGCAGTTCACCCGCAAGGTTCATCTCGCGGTGATTGTATTCACCCGCCTGGAAACGGTTGTACAATCCCGCAAGCGCTCCTTCCACACCTTCGATCGTGGTCAGGGCCTCTTCAGAGGCAATTGACTCGCGCGGATATCTTTCAAGGAATCCTTCACCGCACGAGGTTACCCCAATGAGCAAGCCTGCGAAGAGAATTGCAAGTATTGATCTGTATTTTTTAAACATAACTGTTATTTTTTAATTTGTTAAAAATTAGTGCTGATGCCGAATGTCAGGGTTCTGCCCTGCGGATAGGTACCAAAGTCAGAACCTGTAAACTCAGGATCTGTTCCCGAATAGTCTGTCCATGTTACCAGGTTAGAACCGCGTGCAAATATTCTCATATTGTCAATTCCGTAACGCTGGGTAATGCCTGCAGGGATCTCATATGATACACTAAGATCCTTGAGCCTTAAGTAATCAACTCTTTCAAACATGTGTGAAGCATAGGAATTCGGCGACTGCACGTTACCTGCAAAGACATTTCCGTAAACAACTCTCGGTGCATCGGTCATATCGCCAGCTTCCTGCCATCTGTCTTCAAAAACGGTTGCAAGCTGGTTTCTGTCACCCGTACCATGGAACCAGAATCTTGCATCGGAAAAGTACCTGTAGCTTCCTCCTGAGTACTGGAAGAAGATTGAGGTTGAAAAGTTTCCGAAATTGAATGTGTTTGTTATACCACCGAAGCGTGTCGGTTGCTCAGGGCCCATCCAGTGCCTGTCTTCATATACAGGGTTGTAGGTTATATTCCAGTCCCTGTCATAATACATCGGTCTTCCGTCAGCCGGATTTACACCCGCATACATTGGGATATTCCTGTCGTTAATGGCTTGTCCTACCTTTCTGCGGTCACTGAAAAAGTCTTCTCCTGGAAGTAGTTCAAGTATTTCCCCTTCGATGAAGTTTAAGTTGAACTCTGTGCTCCACCTGAAGTTTTCTCTTTCAATGTTAACCGTGTTGAGAGCCATTTCGAAGCCATGGTTGAAATTTCTTCCAACATTTTCCGTGATGCTCGACCAGCCGGTTGAACGTGGTAGCGGTCTGGCAAGAAGCAACTCCTCGGTCCACCTGTTGAACAGGTCGATATCAAGATTTACGCGACCTCCGAATCCTGCAGCGCTTAATGCAAGGTTTAGGGTGCGGCTCTCTTCCCAGGTCAGGTAGGCATTTGGAAGCTGTGTCGGGTATATACCTGCGGTGCCCCTGTACTGGGTGCCTCCGCTCCAGAGTCCAAGTGCGGCATATGTTCCGGCGGCATCCGATCCCGCGGTTCCGTAGCTGAGCCTTACCACGAGGTTGTCCAGCTGGTCAACACCTGCCATGAAAGGCTCTGATGACAATCTCCATCCAATTGCTGCCGCGGGGAAGAAGCCCCACCTGTTTTCCGAGCCGAACCTTGAACTGCCGTCATAACGGGCAGTAAGTGTCAACATATACCTGTCGTCATAGGAGTAGTTCGCACGACCGAATGCACCCACGGTAGCACGCTCGGTTTCGTTACCTGACCACCATACTGCATCGGCAGCGGCATTGATAACATTCATATGCGGATTGGGGAAGTTCTCACCTCTAACGGCTGTTCTTCTCCATATGCGCTCCCATGTTTCGTAACCTACCACGGTGTTAATCTCGTGAACATCAGCAAAAATATTCTGATAATTCAGGGTTTGGGTAGTTTGTATGGCGTAGGCACTTGTTTCATAATCCCTCAAAACACCGTTGGCTACATGACCGTCACTTGCCCTTGGATCATACCACTGCTCCTCATCATTAGCGTTATAATCAACACCAAATGTTGAACGGTACATCAGGTTATCGGTAATGTCATATGTTGCCGAAAGGTTCAGGATAGTCTTCAGGTTCCTGGATATGAGATGGTCATACTTGGCACTGTTGAGTATGTGAGCTCTGTATGCACCAAAAACGCTTCTCGGGGCATTGTAAAAACCGTCGAATTCTTGACCAACGGGAAGGCCGGCTTCTTCAGCCTGGTGTGTAAATATCGGCTCAACCGGGGGTATACCGCCTCCTCCGCGAACCGGGCTTGACCATGCACCTCCCAGCCGGGTTGAGTTTTGATCTGAGAGGTTGGCGCTTACCTGCATATCAAAGCTCAGCCTGTCAGTTGCATCGTGATCAAGGTTTAGCCTGAAGCTGCTTCTTGAAAAGTCGTATGCTATTACGTGCCCCTCTGTCATATTATGAGAGAGTGAGGTGTAAAACCTGGTTCTTTCGTCACCACCTCTGGCGGTAAGACGTGCTTCCATTACATTACCCTGTCTGTATGCTTCATCCTGCCAGTCATAATTGGGTGAGGTTGTAAAATCCGGCACACCGTCAGCCCCCAGCTCATACCAGCCTCTGTCAACGCCGGTCTGGATACGGCTTTGTGTAGTAGAGTGATCAGCACCGTAACGATTGGCATAACGTTCATAATCCCACTGTGCCCATTGCGGACCGCTCATTACAGGCATTGTCCTTATAGGCTCGGTATAGCCTCTGCGAATGTCAAATGTGAAGTCGGTATCATCGGCAGCTTCACCTCTTCTGGTTGAGATGACTATTACACCGTTTGCACCCCTTGCACCGTAAATTGCAGTTGCTGCAGCGTCCTTCAATACATCGATCGATTCGATATCTTCAAAGTCGAGAGATGCTAGTATGCTTTCTGATTCGGATCTCATTCCAAGGCCTCCTGTCTGAACCTCAACACCATCAACTATCCATATTGGCCTGTTTGCCGAGAATGAACCCATTCCCCGAACAATTACAGAAACGTCACCACCGGGAACACCGCTGCCGGCTGTAACCTGAACACCCGCGGCGCGTCCCTGGATTGCTCTCTGGATACTTTCAACGGGCATTCCCTCGATTGACTCAGAACGGACTGACGATACAGAACCGGTTAGATCCCTTCTTCTTTGAACTCCGTATCCGGTTACAACTACTTCGTCCAGTCCTACCACATCAGACTCAAGTTCTACATCAATAGTCCTTTGTTCACCAACCACTATTTCCTCTCTTTGCTTACCCACAAAGGAGAACTCAAGGATTGCTTCCTCGTCTGGCACTTCGATAGAATAGTTGCCTTCAACATCAGTTACCGTTCCGGTAGTGGTGCCCCTTATAGAAATGGAGACTCCGGGTATCGGCTCCTCATCGTCAGCCGAAATTACCGTTCCGGTAACTGTAATCTGAGCAATTGCCGTTGTAAAGCTTACTGCCAACAACAACAAAAAACTAATTAACAGTTTTTTTCTCATTTTAAAAGATTTAGTTAATTTGTAATTAGATTAATTAAATTAAGCATTAAAAAAAAAACTACCTCAAACAAGTTTTTAAAACCTGTTTTTTAATGCTTTTCCCGCTTAAAAGGCGGGCAGGCTGCGACTGCACGTAATTAATGCTTCGTTTGCCTCAATAGAGGAGTACAATGTGATATCGCAGTTTACTTAGTAAGTTAGTGGGTTAGTTATTTTCCCGCACCGGTCATCTCGATCTGGAAGAATAAACTGAACAGATATATACTTTTGGTGGGCAAATTTTTATGTTGGATATTACAGTAGTGCATATTTTAAAATTTTGTTTATAAAGCAGCTATAATTCAGTTGTTTAATAATATGTTAAAATTTATATTTTAAAAAAGTGCTGATAGTGTTTTTTAATAAGTAAAAATTTTTTTAAGTACCATAAGTTATTGTTATTTAAGTAACAAATAATTTTATATCAGAATATGTTGCTTAATATGATTGGATTACAATAAAAAATGTTAAAAAACATATTAAAAATATCATATTTTGATATATACAGAAGATGCAATTTTCTCACGAAAAGTTGCAGCCACATATCTCAAAATGGCCGCAATAATTGAAAAGTTTGTTGTTTCCAAATTGTGTTACAAGTAGATAGCCGTGAAAAAAAAATTTAAGTTTTTTAAAAAAAGCTTAAAATTGACACATTTTAACAAAATGAAATTTTGTTTTATTAATTGAGCTTAAGTGGGGTTAAATTTTAGTATTGGTATGCTTTTTAAAGTAAAGGCGAGGTTTTTTTATATAAAATGAACCGGCTTTTTTTCGTAGAAATATGCCACTTTTTCTTCCGGGTCATCATAGGTGAAGAGTTGTGAATTTTTCCTTGAGGCGAAAAAATTCATCATTGCAAAATCACCTATGCAAAGAGAACTGTGGGAGAGAAGAGCTATAAGCGATGCCCATTGATTAGCCGGAGATGAGAAAAGAAAGCAGGAAATAAAAAACAGGTTAATTATTATAAAGGGAAGCAAGGCAACAAGGTAAAATTGTCTCCTTCCTGCTACAAATCCGGGAGCTTCAGCGTAAAACAGCATTTGTTTAAGGCGTGCACCGAATTTGACCCTTGGTGCTCCGGTAAGTTTATAAGCCAGTCCATGCAGCAATTCATGAAATGGTATAACCACAATCATACCTGCAAAAAGTCCGAAAAAAAATTGACCTGCAAGTGCCCTCCATCCGAAAATGCCCGAATATATTGCCGATATTCCAAAAATGAGAGTGTAAAGAAGAATGAAAAGATTAAAAAGGTAAAAAAAAGCTATAGGCCAATATATGGGTTTTATATTTTCAAGGACGAATTCGACAAGCTCGCTGTGGTTTAGTTTCCTTACCATTGTAAAACGGTCATTGTCATGGAGCTCTTTTATTGTAGGCTGCATAATTTAAACGGTTAAACAATTTGTCTTGCTTTTTTTCCCTTGCAAACAGGTTTAACGCAATAACCTGTTGCATTGTTTAACAAAACTCATCATATTTTTGTTATACTGGTTATGATAAAATGCATCCCGGGAATAACTATTGTATAAGTTTTTCCCTTAGGTTAAAAATGGTAATTTTGAATGTTTTTTCTAAACGATTAAAAATATAATTTATGGTTGCCGATAAAAGGCTGATTCTTTTAATACTTGACGGCTGGGGTGTGGGCGATGACTCAAAAGGAAATGTTATACACAATGCCGATACCCCTTTTATGGATTCCCTTTACAAGAGGTACCCTAATTCAATGCTGCAGGCAAGCGGCGATTATGTGGGTTTGCCGGATGGGCAGATGGGAAATTCCGAAGTGGGCCATCTTAATATTGGCGCCGGCAGGAAAGTATATCAGGATCTTGTAAAAATAAACCTTGCAATAAAGGATAATACAATATACCGTAACAAGGTACTCAATGAAGCCTTATCCTATGCAAGAGATAATGATAAAAGTGTTCATTTTCTCGGCCTGGTAAGTGAAGGGGGCGTTCACTCATCTCAAAGCCACCTTCACAAACTTTGTGATATAGCCGGAGAGTATGGGCTTGAGAAGGTTTTTGTGCATGCCTTTACAGATGGAAGGGATACGGATCCCTACAGCGGGCTGGGTTATTTGAGGGAGCTTGAGTCTCACGTTGAAAGATCGGGTGCCCGGATTGCCTCTGTTGTGGGAAGGTATTATGCGATGGACAGGGACAAAAGATGGGAACGGGTAAAGGAAGCTTATGACCTGCTGGTACACGGGAAAGGAAAACATGCAGAGGATATTGCAGCCGCTGTCAAGGAGTCATATGAGCAAGGGGTTACCGATGAATTTATAAAGCCCATAGTCAGGGTGAACAAAAAAAACGAACCTTTAGCAAAGATTGCCCGGGGGGATGTGGTTATTTGTTTTAATTTCAGGACCGACAGGTTGCGTGAACTGACACAGGTCCTCACCCAGAGGGACTTCCCCGAATACGGTATGAAAACCTTGCCTCTTCATTATGTTACTATGACGCGGTATGACGATACATTTAAAAATGTGAAAGTTTTGTTCGACAAGGAGCATGTCAATAATACCCTTGGAGAGGTGATTGCCGCTGCCGGGAAAAAACAGCTCAGGATCACCGAAACCGAAAAGTACGGTCACGTGACATTTTTCTTTTCAGGGGGCAGGGAAGAGGAGTTTGAAAATGAAAAGAGAATCCTGATACCCTCTCCTAAGGTTCGAACATATGATCTGCAGCCTGAGATGAGTGCATTTGGTGTCAGGGATGCAGTTGTTGAAGAGCTGGATAAAGGTGAGCATGATTTTATTTGCCTCAATTTTGCCAATTGCGATATGGTTGGGCACACGGGGGTTTATGAAGCTATCAGAGAGGCGGTTGAGGCGGTTGACAAATGTGTTGAAGGGGTTGTGAAGGCTGCATTGAAAAACGGTTATATTCCCCTTATTATAGCCGATCATGGGAATGCCGATAATGCAGTCAACACAGACGGCTCACCCAATACAGCTCACTCGATGAACCCCGTCCCGTGCATACTTGTATCGGACAGCTATGAAAAAATTGGAAACGGTATACTGGCCGATGTTGCGCCTACTGTTTTAAATATTATGGGGTTGCCCGTTCCCCGGGAGATGACGGGCAAATCAATGCTTGAATAAATTGTTATGCTTCAGATTGAAGATAAAGTAATAAGTCTGGACTTGCTGGAGGAGAAATTTTCCTGCAACCTGGAAAATTGCAAGGGAGCCTGCTGTGTTGTGGGAGATGCCGGTGCACCTCTGGAAGAGGAGGAAACAAAGCTAATTGAGGAAATATTTCCCCGTCTTGTTCCCTTTCTTTCAGCCCGGGCGGTTGACTCCGTAAAAAAACAGGGTGTATATGTAATAGATAGCGACGGAGATAAAGTAACTCCTTTGCTTGATGACAAGGAGTGTGTGTATGCAATTTTTGAAAACGGGATAGCCCGTTGTGCGATAGAAAAAGCTTACAATGAAGGTGTAATATCGTTTCAAAAGCCGGTCTCCTGCCATCTTTACCCTTTGAGGATAAAGAAATACAGGGATTTTTTTGCTTTAAACTATGAGCGCTGGCATTTTTGCGATTCCGCTGTTAAAAAAGGGAAGACTCTGGGTCTCCCCCTTTACAGGTTTTGCCAGTCACCTCTTGAACGAAAATTCGGGAAGGAGTTTTACCAAAAGCTTGGTCATGCAGCTGAGCATTTGAAAAAACAGGGCAGGTAAAATCAAAAAGACTTTGAGTTTGCAGAACCTGTTTGAATATGAGCTTCAGCTAATGGTTGCTGAAGCCGGCACAATCTGTATGTTTTTAACAATAAATTGAGCAGTTAGGTTTATTTTGCAAAAAATTAATAATATTGTGTAGTTTAAAATCTAAAACTTTTTTATATGAAGGAAAAAATTGTTGATTATATCGAATCCAACAGGGACCGTTTTCTTGAGGAGCTTTTCGGCCTTCTGCAAATCCCTTCCATTAGTGCCAGGAGTGAACATAAGGAAGATATGTATAAGACTGCCGAATATCTCAAGAAGAGCCTGCTGGATGCCGGTGCCGACAGTGCGGAAGTAATGCCTACTGACGGCCATCCGGTTGTTTATGGTGAAAAAATCATAGATCCGTCCAAACCCACTGTCATGGTCTACGGTCATTACGATGTGCAGCCGGTTGAGCCTCTTGATCTTTGGAAGTCCGAGCCTTTTAAGCCGGAAATACGTGATGGGAAAATTTGGGCCCGTGGTGCGGATGACGATAAGGGACAGCTTTATATGCATGTCAAGGCGTTCGAGTTTCTTGTCAGTGAAGGGGAGCTTCCCTGCAATGTTAAATTCATGATCGAGGGCGAGGAAGAAGTAGGTTCGCCCAACCTGGGAAAATTTTGTAAAGAAAACAAAGAAAAGCTTAAGAGCGATATTATTCTGGTATCCGACACTACCATGATAGGTCAGGATGCACCTTCAATAACTACCGGTTTGAGGGGATTAAGCTATATGGAGGTTGAGGTTACCGGACCGAACCGTGACCTTCATTCCGGACTTTACGGAGGGGCGGTAGCAAATCCCATAAATATGCTTGCAAAAATGATAGCTTCTCTTACCGATGAGAACAACCGCATTACAATACCGGGATTTTATGATGATGTTATAGAAGTTAGCAAGGAAGAGAGGGAGGAAATGGCCAAAGCGCCTTTTGATGTGGAGAAGTATAAAAAAGAGATTGATATTGATGAGGTGGTCGGTGAAAAAGGCTTTTCCACCATTGAGCGCACAGGGATCAGGCCTTCTCTTGATGTGAACGGCATATGGGGAGGATATACCGGAGAAGGAGCCAAGACCGTATTGCCTTCAAAGGCTTATGCAAAAATTTCGATGAGACTGGTGCCTAATCAGAAATCCGAAAAAATTGACAAGCTGTTCATTAATCATTTTGAATCAATAGCTCCTCCCGGAGTGAGGGTTAAAGCCCGTAAGCTTCACGGAGGAGAGGGGTATGTTTCTCCAACCGACCAGCCCGCTTACCGTGCTGCAAGCAAAGCTTATGAAGAGGCTTTTGGTATAAAGCCTATCCCTTTCAGAAGCGGTGGCAGTATACCGATCATCCCCCTGTTTGAAGAGGTTTTGGGAGTGAAATCAATACTTATGGGATTTGGCCTGGAATCCGATGCCATCCATTCACCCAATGAGAATTATCCGTTGTGGAATTTCTTCAAAGGCATAGAGACAATTCCTCTTTTCTACAAGCATTATTCTGAGATGGCTAAGTAATTAACCACCTTTTTAGTCAAATAAATTAAAGGTCGCCCCAAAACGGGGCGGCCTTTTTTTAGGTGTGCTACTTTCCTTACCAACAGGATGCAAGTCCTGAGCGGACCTTGTTGGTGTTTTTTTTGCCCTGCCCCCTACAAAAAAGGGGGGGTGTTAATAAAAAAAAGCTGATTTTTGATAATTATTATCAAAAAATGCAGGGGGTGTATTTAAAAAAACGTAGTTTTGCGATAAGCATATAAAAAAAATTTTATGGGAGTACTAAGATTTACAGCTTTGGATGAAGCTCTTTCAAGAAAACCGCAGCGGGTTGAGTATCCCTCGGTTAAAACCTCCGAATATTTCGGTATTGATGTTTTTGACGGAAAAAAAATGCAGGAATTCTTATCCCGCGAGTCATATTTAAGCATAACGGATGCTGTTGAACGCGGAAAAAGCCTGAACAGAAAAGTAGCCGATCAGATTGCTTCAGGTATGAAAGCATGGGCGGTAGAGCGCGGAGCAACCCATTATACTCACTGGTTTCATCCCCTTACAGGAATGACTGCCGAAAAGCATGATGCATTTGTGGAATCGTTCCCTGGCGTGGGTGTAATGGAAAATTTCGACGGCGGAAAGCTTGTCCAGCAGGAACCGGATGCCTCAAGTTTTCCAAGCGGAGGTATGCGCAATACATTTGAAGCAAGGGGATATACTGCATGGGATCCTTCTTCTCCCGCATTTGTTATGGATAATACACTTTGTATACCCTCGGTTTTTGTATCCTTCAAAGGAGATTCCCTTGATTACAAGACCCCTTTAATGAAATCTCTTTCCGTTCTGGAAGAAGCTGCAGTTGATGTTTGCGGATATTTTGACAGGAACATTAACCGGGTGGATGTGACCCTTGGTTGCGAACAGGAATATTTTCTTGTTGATGAGTCGCTTTATAATGCACGTCCAGACCTCAAGCTTACCGAACGTACACTTATGGGCCACTCTTCTGCAAAAGACCAGCAGCTGGCAGATCATTACTTCGGCTCAATTCCTCGCCGGGTTAAGTCTTTTATGAGCGACTTTGAAATTGAGGCATACAAGCTTGGCATTCCGGTTAAAACACGTCACAATGAGGTGGCTCCAAATCAGTACGAATGTGCCCCTGTTTACGAAGAAGCAAATCTTGCGGCAGATCACAACCAGTTGCTGATGACGGTTATGAAAAAAGTTGCTGCCCGTCACGGGTTCCGGGTTCTTTTTCATGAAAAACCCTACAAGGGAATAAACGGTTCAGGCAAACATTGTAACTGGTCAATGATTACTGATACAGGGGTTAACTTGCTTTCACCCGGAAAGACACCTAAAAACAACCTGCTTTTTATCACTTTTCTTGTCAACATAGTAAAAAGTGTATTCGAAAACCAGGATCTGCTAAGGGCAAGTATTGTATCTTTGGGAAATGAGACGCGCCTGGGTGCAGATGAGGCGCCTCCTTCAATAATGTCTGTTTTTCTGGGATCACAGATGAATTCAATCCTTGATGATATTGTAAACCGGGTGACGGAGCAAAAAATGAGTCCGGATCTAAAAGCCGAGCTCAAGCTTGATGTGGGTAAAATTCCTGAGCTGCTGCCAGACAATACAGACCGCAATCGCACCTCTCCTTTTGCTTTTACGGGAAACAGGTTTGAATTCAGGGCGGTCGGCTCCTCAGCAAATGTTGCCGCTCCAATGATCGTGCTCAATACAATAGTTGCAGATCAGTTAAAGGAGTTTAAAACCACGGTGGATAAGGTTATAACTTCCAGAAATATTAAAAAGGATGAAGCAGTATTTCAGGTTTTGAAGGAATACATTATCAAATCCAGAAATGTGCTGTTTGACGGTGACGGGTATTCCTCCGCGTGGAATGAGGAGGCTGCACGAAGGGGGCTTACCAACTTAAAGGATGTGCTTACTTCAATGGAGGCTATTGTTAGCGAGCAGTCAAAAACACTTTTTTCCCGCAACAAGGTTTTATCAGAGAGGGAGTTGGAAGCTCGCTACGGTATAAGTCTTGAAAAATACACAAAAAAATTGCAGATAGAGGCAAGGGTTTTGGGTGATTTGTCAGTTAATCACATTTTACCCACCGTTTACCGTTACCAGAATATTCTTATAGAAAATGTAAAGGGTTTGCGAGAACTCTTTCCTGAAGAAGAATATAAAAAGCTGGCCGGCAACCAGCTGCAGACCATAAAAGAGATTTCCGAAAGAGCTGACCTTGTAAGATCAATGGTTTACGAGATGATTGAAGAGAGGAAAAAGGCCAATGTAATTGACAATATTAAAAAAAAAGCAGAAAAATATTCCGAAAATGTAAAACCTTACCTTGATAAAATACGTTATCAAATTGATCACCTTGAGCTGATCGTGGATGATGGTATTTGGCCACTTCCAAAATACAGGGAATTGCTTTTTACAAAGTAAAATTTAAACCCTGAGTTTAGGTGTATGAATTAGTGAACTTTTTTTGCCAATTTTGTTAAAAACATTGTAATTGCTGCCTTTTTGAATTAAAATTTTCTACTTTTACCTGATACGGGAAATTATTTAATTTTGTAATAATGAGGATTCGTTTCATTTCGGTTTGTTTTCTGGTTTTTATTTTTTCATTTCAAACCTTGTCGGGTCAGTCAAGGCGAGTTGAGAGGGCCAATGAGGCTTATGAGGCGGGGAAGTATTACGAGGCTATAGAGTTGCTAAGGGAGGCCTACACTACTGCAAATGATTTTGATTTGCGAACCGAAATGATATTCCGCCTTGCAAAAAGCTATTATAAGATAAGGAATGCTCCTCAGGCTGAGTTGTGGTTCAGACACTCGGTCAATCGTGACTACCCGGATCCGGTTGTCCACTACTATTATGGCCAGGCACTTAAAATGAATGAAAAGTATGAGGAGGCGCTCGAGCAGTTTGAGATTTATGTTGACCTCGTTCCGGATGACCCCCGGGGTGAAAGCGGCATTGTTTCATGCAGGCTTGCAAAGGAATGGACGGAAAATCCGACCCCGTATGTAGTTGAAGAAATGAATTTTTTCAACTCCCGGCAAAGTGATTACAGTCCGGCTTTTGCCAGGGATGATTATTCAGTTGTTTTTTTTACATCTTCAAGGGAAAGCGACCTCTCAGATGAAAAACACGCTGTAACGGGAGAATATTTTTCCAATATTTTTATGAGCCGCCGGGACAGGCAGGGGCAATGGAGCACACCCGAACCTGTTGAAGGTAATATCAACAGTGCATTTGAGGAGGGAACGCCTTCGCTCAGCGGTGATTATTCCACAATGTATTTTACAAGCTGCAGACCTTCAAGAGGTACGGCAGGATGTCAGATTTATGTTTCCTCCCGCCGTCGTGAAAGATGGAGGCGCCCCAGTGAGCTTGAACTTGCCCCTGACTCATTGATTGTTGCCCACCCTGCAATATCTCCCGATGATCTCACACTGTACTTTACATCGGATATGCCTGGTGGATACGGGGGCAAGGATATATGGAAAGTTACCCGTAGAAGCAGGGATGATTCATGGAGTGAACCGGTAAATCTCGGGCCGGAAATAAATACAAAAGGTAACGAGGTTTTCCCTTATGTTCACCCTGACGGTGCTCTTTATTTTTCCTCTGACGGTCATCCTGGTATGGGAGGTCTTGATATATTCAGAGCTGAAAAGGATGATGAGGGTAACTGGAATGTGAATAATATGGGGTATCCTGTAAATTCGCATGCAGATGATTTTGGAATTGTCTTTGAAGAGGAAAAGGAAAGAGGGTACTTCAGCTCCAGCAGGGGCAGGGGGAATGTTGACAATATTTACTCTTTCCATCTTCCGCCTGTTGTGATCAATGCTGAAGGGGTGATAAAAGACCAGGAAACAGGGGAGCCGCTTCCGGGTTCAGTTGTGACCATGGTTGGCAGTGACGGCACCATAATGGAAATGGATACCCGGGAAAATGCAAGTTTTCGCTTTACCATCCTGAAGCCTGATGTAGACTATATTTTTATGGCATCCATGGAAGGATATTTGACCGGGAGAAAATCGATCACTACAAGCGGGTTGGATCGCAGCAAGGATTTTAAAGTTAATATAGAAATACAGTCATATGAAAGCCCCATTGAGCTGCCTGATATTTTATACGATTTTGCAAGATGGGAGCTTCGACCAGAGTCAAAGGATGCGCTGGACCGTCTTGTGAAAACGCTCAAGGACAATCCCCATGTAGTAATTGAACTGGCATCGCATACAGATTCCCGCGGAGAAGAGCAGTTCAATATGGAATTATCCCAGAAAAGAGCACAATCTGTTGTCAATTATCTTATAGAAAGCGGCATAGAGCAGGAAAGACTTGTTGCAAAGGGGTACGGTGAGACGCGTCCCAGGCAGGTGGATGAAGAGATGTCATCAAAGTTTCCTTTCCTGCCTGAAGGTGAGGTGTTGACCGAAGAATTTATCAATTCCCTCCCGGAAGAGGAGCAAAGGGAAGCGGCACACCAGATAAACAGGAGAACCGAATTCGAGGTTATTCGTGACGATTACGGCCAGCAGCAATAATACCCGCGGTCTCTTTCCATTGCAGCAATAATACC
>PWHJ01000063.1 GCA_003554865.1 Bacteroidota bacterium
CTATATCAGCGGTAGAAATGGTTATTTACATGGCTTTAACCAGATATGCAGGTAGTAACAACAGAGCCTGGCCGAGCTATGAAAGGCTTGCTGCAGATGCAAGCTGCAGTACGCGGCGCGCTAAATATGCGGTAAAGACGTTATGCGAGTGCCAATTGATAGCAAAAGAAAAAAGAGGTAATCGCACCAATCTTTATTTGGTGTATCCACCAAAAAATTATTGCGGTGATAATAAAAAAAATAATGACCAAAAAAAGAAGCAGGGTGCAGAAAATGCACCCCAAGTAGATGATCCAATTTCATTATATCAAAATGAGGGTGAAATATCTGCACCCCAAGAAAAATTAGGGGTGCAAACTGTGCACCCTGAGGGTGCAAATCCTGCACCTTCAGTATGCAACCCCTGCACCCTGAGTGTGCAACATCTGCACCCGAATATTAACAAGAATAATAACAAGAATAATAACACTCATCACGACCAGACAGAGATGAAAGAAGAGAGAGGTCCAAATTATAAAAACAATGAAAATGAAAACAATGAAAAGGATATCGAAATTATAAAAAACACCTTCAAGGCAAAAAAATCCTCAGTTAAAGATGATGTGATTGTCGATTTATTGAGGAATTATGAGGCAAAAGAGATTCAAGCAGCTATCAAGGCAACAGATTTCGATTTGGCCAGGAACCCGATCGCTGTTATACGGTCATTATTGAAAAAAGGTGATTACTTATTACCGCCAGAACCTGAGGAAGCAAAGCCTCAGGCTGAAGAAGAAAAAGAGCTGCCGAAGATAGAAGAAGTAAGGCAATATTTATCATACGCGAAAGATAAAATTAATAATGTTGTTGCCGGCGCCTAAAATCGATCATATATAAATATTCCTGCTCTAACAAGATCGGGATATCTTCGATATCGCAGCAAACCCTTTTAATTTTAGGAAGTGCTGCTAAATGGGCGTCAGCCAGACAGGTTTGCGTAAAGTGGATCGGGTCCCTGGTTGCGAGAAAAACTTCCTCGCACAGGGTATAAGCCATCCCCAGCTCAATGCAAGAGCTAAAGGTCCCCGGGATATAAGATATAAAGATATCTGATCGAGATAAGGCCCTGATTGAACGTATCAGGGTCTTACCGTTCAGAAAATAATCAAGCTTAAAGGCCTCTTTTGGCCATAAATAGGTGCAGGACCAGCCAAAAGCCAATACTCTTGAAACAATAGAGGTATAGTGATGATAAGTTAAGTTTGAAGGCGATAAATAAAAATTGTTCATTAAGTGAGTTGCCCCTCTCTAAACTGTTTTAAAGCACTTTCCAGTTGCTCATCTACGATATGCGTATAAATCATAGTTGTTGATATAGACACATGGCCCAGGGCTTTTTGTACCAGCCGGATATTTTTTGATTCCCTGAGCAAATCTGTCGCAAATGTATGTCTTAATGCGTGCGGGTGTACCCTTTTATTTATTCCAGCTTTTTTAGCATAACGTCTGACGAAGTCTCTCACATATCTATCAGACATACGCGCACCTTGCAGAGTACAGAACAAATAATCACTCTCATTGGGCCTGATATCGAGCCAGGCTTTCAATGTGGTTAGGTCTTCATCGGTTAGCCACAAAACCCGGTCGCGCTCACCCTTGCCGGCCACAATAATTACCTTGCCAGATTGCCAGTCAATACACGACGCCTTTAAATTTAACGCTTCACTAGAGCGCAGCCCCAGGTTTAAAAATATTTTAAGCATGGCAAAATTGCGCAGACCGGTGGGACATTTTTTATTAGGCTCGCTTAAAATCGAGCGCTGCTCCGCACCATTTAAAACGGTCGGGAGTTTTGCCGGCCGTGCTCCAAAACTAACAGCCGTTTTTGTAGACATGGGTTTTTGTACTCCTTTCATTGTTTAACTCCACAAAGATATAAAAGCGGTATTTAGTTGTATGGCAGGGATTTCCAAAAGTGGACACCTATGAGAATTTAAAACGGTAGCATATTGTTGGCGAACATGAGTTTATTTTCATACACATAAGCTACCATAACCGGCCCTATATAGCAAGCTGAATTAATCATAAATTATGGCCATTATTCCCCACTGAGTGACACGATGAGAAAGACTTTCAAATTTTAAAAAACAGCGATCGTGTTACGGTTTTTTGTCTGAGGCCCCTCATTACCCGTAAAGGAGTTCGTGCTTACCCCTCTGAAGCTCTCAGATGGCTCAGATTGAATTTTAAGAAGCAGGGTAGGGTAATTGTATAGCTTGACATTTAAAAATCAGCATGTAAGGATTATATAACATCACCGAAAGGAGGCAACCATGAGCGATACAATAACCTTGCAGGACCGAATAGAAACCCTGGAATATTTGCAAGCCAGGCTGACCACTACCAGGAAAGATATCAGAACTAATATTGCCACCATGATCGACGCATATAAGGTCCAGGTGGCCCAGGAAGGGAAGGGATATCCTTACGCAAGGACACGATACATTCCGCCGGCCTTGTAGATGGACACCGGAGCGATGATGATTGCCAGCTAGCCATAGCATTTGATGATGACGAAGAAAAAAACAACGGACCCGGCGCTTGGCGGGCTGGCATTACGCTTAGCTGGCCCAGACAGAACGCATTAGACCCCGCTGCGCTGCAGCGGGGTCTAATTTCTGCCGGTTGGATGTGCAGCCAGGATTATCCTCTTTACGTTCAAGCTGATATTGTTTAGCTATCACAAACGAAGGGAGGCAATCTAGATGGCTACCGCAACTTTTGTTTCAAAACGACTGACATTGCGCTTTACAGTGGGCTTGGACGATGACTTCGATCCGATTTACAGCAACCGCACCTATTCCAACGTACGCGAATCTATAAGCGACGCTGATCTGCTCACCCTGGGCACAAAAATCGGAGCCCTTTCCGCGCTCGAACTTAACCACGTTACTTACACCGAACAAACATTACTTGAATCTCTGTAAGCTAAAAACTAATACCATGATGAAGGGAGGTTAAAAGCATAATGGCAACTACAGTAAAGACACTGCGCCTTTTGTTCAGGTGCGAAATGGACCGCTTAAGGTCTATTAATATACCAGAGCCCGAAGAGCAACTTACAACCGTTGAAATAGAGGATTGCATGAACCATATCGTCGATAAAGACATCTTTGCGACTTCTGGCGGCGCCCTGGTTCAAAAAGTTCGCGCTGAAATAGTTGAGCGGAGCGTGGAAGAAGTCTACCCCAGCTAATTGTTAATTGAATATCACACACCGGGCAGCGGGTAACCGCTGCCCTTTTTATATCGCGTGAAGGGAGGGTTAAACGTGATAGAAGAATTAACCCCGCTTATTGCTAACTTAGGCTTTCCGATTGTCGTTGCATTATACCTGCTGATCAGGATTGAAACAAAGCTCGCGCAAATGAACGATCAGGTTAATGATGTTTTAAAGGCAATCAGCAAGCTGCTGTAAAAGGTTGGCCGGCCTCCGGCCGGCCTTCCGGCTCACCTGGCCAATAAGCGGCCAGGAGCGCCATCTAAACCGCTC